>JBBAAF010000043.1:0-27537 GCA_041658425.1 Bacteroidales bacterium
GGCGAATAAGGGAAGGCCGAGAGAGAGGAAGATGGCAAGAAGCGTGTTATATGTTGACAGGCAATTCATTAGTGCAATAATGGGGTTGTGTTATAATTGATAAATATTACATAATATTGGGCTAAAGCCCATTTAACATGCTTACTATCAAACCACTAGCTGAAGCTAGTGGCAACTGATAAGGGGCACCCTAAGATAACTCACCACCGTCACTATGACAATCAGGCGACCGCGGGTCGCCCCTACAATCCTTACGTTCTTAACATTCTTCTCGTTCTCCCGTCCTTAACGTCCTCACGTCCTTAACGTCCTTAACGTCCTCACGTCCTCACGTCCTTAACGTCCTCACGCCCTCACGTCCTGCTCTGAATCAGCACCTCGAGTATCTGAATTGCTGCCTTCGGGATGCTGGTGCCGGGGCCAAATATCCCGACAACTCCGAGGTCATAGAGATATTGATAATCCTGCGGGGGTATTACACCGCCCACGATCACCATGATATCATCGCGACCCAGTTTTTTCAGTTCTTCAATGACCTGCGGAACGAGGGTTTTATGGCCGGCAGCCAGACTGGATACACCCAGCACATGAACATCATTATCAACGGCATCTTTGGCCGCTTCGGCAGGAGTCTGGAACAATGGGCCCATATCAACATCGAATCCAATATCGGCATAACCGGTGGAAACCACTTTTGCTCCCCGGTCGTGACCATCCTGGCCCATTTTGACAACCATGATTCTCGGGCGGCGGCCTTCGATAGCCGCAAACTTATCGGCCAGGTCGCGTGCTTTCTGGAAATCCTCGTTTCCCACGTATTCCGATGAATAAACTCCTGATATTGAATGAATCACAGCTTTGTACCTCCCAACAATTTTCTCACAAGCATACGAAATTTCACCCAAAGATGCACGTTTTTTCGCGGCATCCACAGCAAGCTCCAGCAGGTTGCCTTCGCCGGTTTCAACACAACGGGTTATTGCCTCCAATGAAGCCTGGCATTCGGCTTCATTTCGCCCGGTACGCAGTTTTTTTAAGCGCTCAATCTGCGACAGCCGGACTTTGGTATTATCCACATCGAGTGTTTCGATCGGATCTTCCTTATCCAGACGGAACTTATTGACTCCGAGGATGGTATCCTGTCTGCTGTCGATGCGTGCCTGTTTACGGGCTGCAGCCTCTTCGATACGCATCTTCGGGATTCCGGTTTCGACGGCTTTCGACATTCCGCCCAGCTCTTCAACCTCTTCGATCAGCTTCCATGCTTTTTGCGCAAGCTCATGGGTGAGAGCCTCCACATAGTACGAACCTGCCCATGGATCTACCGACCGGCAGATACCGGTTTCTTCCTGAATGTATATCTGGGTATTACGGGCAATACGTGCTGAGAAATCGGTCGGCAGCGCGATGGCCTCATCGAGTGCATTGGTGTGCAAGCTCTGGGTATGGCCCAGTGCGGCGGCCATAGCCTCCACGCAGGTGCGGGTTACATTATTGAAAGGATCCTGCTCGGTAAGGCTCCAGCCCGAGGTTTGGGAATGGGTGCGGAGAGCAAGGGATTTCGGGTTCTTCGGATTGAACTGTTTAACCAGTTTGGCCCACAGCATCCGTGCAGCCCTCATCTTGGCAATCTCCATGAAATGGTTCATCCCGATGCCCCAGAAAAAGGAAAGTCTCGGGGCAAAAGCATCAATATCGAGTCCAGATTTTACTCCGGTTCTCAGATATTCCAATCCGTCGGCCAACGTATAGGCCAGCTCAATGTCTGCAGTACCGCCGGCCTCCTGGATATGGTATCCCGATATGCTGATCGAGTTAAACTTCGGCATGTTCTTCGATGTATAGCCGAAGATGTCCGCAATGATTTTCATGCTGAATGCGGGAGGATAGATATAGGTATTCCGCACCATGAATTCCTTCAGGATATCGTTCTGGATTGTTCCGGACAATTCTTCAAGTTTCGCTCCCTGCTCCAGTGCAGCTACAATATAGAAAGCCATAATCGGCAAAACAGCTCCGTTCATGGTCATCGAAACCGACATCTTATTCAGCGGGATCGAATCAAACAAAACCTTCATATCGAGGATCGAATCGATAGCCACACCGGCTTTCCCGACATCACCCTCCACACGGGGATGATCGGAATCATAGCCGCGGTGGGTTGCAAGATCGAAAGCCACAGACAGCCCCATCTGACCGGCAGCCAGGTTGCGGCGGTAAAAGGCATTCGACTCTTCGGCGGTGGAAAATCCTGCATACTGGCGGATCGTCCATGGCTGCATCACATACATCGTAGAATAGGGTCCGCGCAAATAGGGCGGCAAGCCTGCTGCATAATTCAGATGCTCCATATTTGCCAGATCATCAGCGCTATATTTTGGTTTTACCGGAATCTGTTCCGGGGTCATCCAGGGTTTCGTGAAATCGGGTCTCATAGCTTTTATTTCTTTAAGATGAGAGTATTAAAGGCCTTCAACGTCGCAGCCACATTGCTCCGGACGTGTATAAAATGCTGTATTCCTTCGGATTTCAGTTTGTCGATAATCTCCTTCGGATATCCCGCGATAACCGGGATGGCTTTTGTTCCCAGCAATCCGGCAAACGGGACACCCAGTGTGGCATACTCATCATCCGAAGAGCAAAGCACCACGATATCGGCTTTAGCTTTCATGGCAGCATCAACTCCCTCCGCCAGCGTGGCAAATCCGGGATTGTCGATCACGGTGTAACCGGCACATCCAAAGAAATTGCAGGCAAAAGTGGCGCGGGCTTTGCGCATGGCAAGGTGACCGGTGGTGAGCATAAAAGCAACGGGTTTTTTGCCTGATCGTTCGGTTTCAAAGCGGATAGCCTCAAATTCTTCAGCTGCTCGGTACAGATTCAGCGGCTGTGCTTCGGCCAGGTCGGTGTCCATTACTTTAGCACGTACCCTGTCAGAATCCACTTTCGGCAGCATCTCCTCGGCCGGATTGGGATACTGGTTGGTTCCCAGCAGAATCTCCTTCCGCTGCGCGATATTCTGGTCACGCTCAATGGCAGCTGTTACAATGGCATCCTGGATTTTCCCCTCATAAAATGCATCAGTATAACCGCCTAGATCCTCAACCCCCTGAAAGAGTTTCCAGGCAACTCCGGCTATTGATGAGGTCAGGGATTCAATATAATAGGATCCGGCAGCCGGATCGGCAACTTTATCAAAATGAGCCTCTTCCTTTAAAAGGATTTGCTGATTCCGGGCGATACGCTCTGCAAATTCAACAGGTACCTCATACGGGTAATCGAACGGCAGCGCGGTCATCGAGTCGATGCCGGCCAGCACGGCTGACATGGCTTCGGTAGTGTTTCTCAACAAGTTGACATACGGATCATAAACTGTCTGGTTCCAGCGGGAGGTCTCAGCATGGATATACATAGCCGGCGACCGATCTTTCTGAATTCCATGACCTTCCAGTATCCGTGCCCAAAGCATCCTGGCGGCCCGGAACTTGGCTATCTCCATGAAATAATTGGATCCTATGGCAAAATGGAAGGAAATTTTCCGGGCGGTGAGTTCAGCGGGGACCCCGATTTCGCTTAACTCTGCCATATATTCATTGGCCTGGGCCAAACTGTAAGCCAGTTCCTGGGCGATCGTGGATCCTGCCTGATGGAAATTCCGGCCAGTAACTCCGATGATCTTCAATCCGGGGAATCTTGCAGCCTGATGAATCCAGTCAGCTACCTCAGCTAACTCTTCGTCCTCATCAAATTCAAAAGAGCCATACAAACTAAAATCCCCGAGCATATCCCACTGGCAGGATCCATGAACTTTTTCCGGATCCAGCTTTCCGCTATCTGCCATTTCATTGAGAACAGCGAGGATCTGCATCGGCACGAATCCTTCAAAACTGAATTCAGCCTCTTCGAGTGGCAGATCCTTCAAAAACTCCCGTACTTCCTCCACAATATGCGATTCTGCCATTTTAAACCCGATCGACTCCACTCCGCGGGTCAGCAAATAGAGGGCTTTATCTTTAGCCTGATCATAATCAGTAACCTCAATATCCTGACGGATAAGCCACACATTAGATTTGCCTTCCTTGGCTTTGATAAATCCGAACTCCATGGGATTGAACTCACTGCTTTTCAGTTTATCCAGATCCTCTGCCCGGTAATAGGGCCGAACCGGGATGCCTTCCGGACTGGTCCAGATCAGTTTTTTGGCATAATCGGCTCCTTTAAGGTCTTTGAGGATCGCCTGTTCCCACTCCGGGGTGGAGATGGGCGGAAACTCCGTGAAGAGCTTCCTCATGTTATCATCCTGTATCATATCAATCAACTTTAGGAATCGGGCGCAAAGGTAGGGGTTTAAACCAAACGGGGTGCAGGGGCAAAGGTGACTTTTGTCAGCACACCGGAGAAGGTTAGAGGTTAGGGGTTAGAGGTTAGGGGTTAGAGGTTAGGGGTTAGAGGTTAGGGGTTAGAGGTTAGAGGTTAGAGGTTAGGGGTTAGAGGTTAGGGGTTAGAGGTTAGGGGTTAGAGGCTAGTTGTTTGGGCTTTGTGTCTTGGATTTTGGAGCTTATAATACAAATCTCTGCCAGTTCCCTGCCAATCTGCTGAATACCTTTGAGTATCCGTTGCACCTGAGCAGATGAAGGTTTTTTATTACCGCTGATATATTGAGCCAAAAGACTTTGGTTCATTTTGATTCGCTCACTCAACGCTGAAGCATTAATGACTTTATAGAATTCGAAAAACTGAGGCAGGTCAAGAGAAATACGAAGGTCATCCTGGCCGACTATCTTACCATCTTCTTCGAAATACAGATTAATAGCCTCAAGGATGTTGGCCTTCAACTCTTCGAGATTAGAACCAGCAGTGTAAACGCAGGTGCGCACCATCACTAGCGCTAGACCATCTTCTTCGGGTCCACCCATTGGGTAAACTCCTCATCCGTAACGTACCCCAGTTTCATCGCGGCCTGACGGAGGGAGGTGCCCTCTTTGTGAGCCTTTTTAGCAATCTCGGCGGATTTCTCGTAGCCGATATGCGGATTGAGGGCGGTTACAAGCATCAGGGAGTTTTCCACATGACGGTTGATGACCGGGTAGTTCGGCTCGATGCCGATGGCGCAATTGTTGTTGAAGGATACGCAGGCATCACCGAGCAGACGGGCCGATGTGAGAAAGTTGGCAATGATGACCGGCTTGAAAACGTTGAGTTCAAAATGGCCGAGCATACCCCCAATCGAAATAGCCATATCGTTCCCGATTATCTGAGCACAAACCATGGTCATCGCCTCGATCTGGGTGGGATTCACCTTGCCGGGCATAATAGATGATCCGGGTTCGTTTGCGGGTATACTGATCTCACCGATGCCGCTCCGCGGGCCCGAGGAGAGCACACGAATATCGTTGGCAATCTTCATTAAACTGACTGCCAGCATTTTCAATGCACCATGCGATTCTACCAAGGCATCATGCGCAGCCAGTGATTCAAACTTGTTCCCGGCAGTTATGAATGGCAATTGGGTTAGTTCAGCAATTTTAACGGCAACCTTTTCAGCATAGCCTTTCGGGGCGTTAATTCCGGTACCGACGGCCGTTCCGCCCAAAGCCAGTTCACTCAGGTGGGCCAGTGTGTTACGCAAAGCTCTCAAACCGTGATCAAGCTGTGATACATAGCCCGAAAATTCCTGTCCGAGTGTGAGCGGTGTGGCATCCATAAAATGGGTACGTCCGATCTTGACAATCTCCATGAAAGCTTTTGATTTGGCTGCCAGGGTATTGCGCAGAAGTTCGATGCCCGGAATGGTGGTTTCGATCAGGATTTTATAAGCCGCGATATGCATGGCTGTTGGGAACGTATCGTTCGACGACTGCGATTTGTTCACATCATCGTTAGGGTGAATTAACCGTGCTCCTTCGCCAAGTTTATTACCCAAGATTACATGTGAACGGTTGGCAATCACCTCGTTGAGGTTCATATTCGACTGTGTCCCCGAACCGGTTTGCCATACTACCAGCGGGAACTGGTCGTCCAGCTTTCCGGCCAGGATCTCATCGCACACCTCTCCGATCAGTTTAGCCTTCTGCTCAGGGAGTACACCCAGATCAAGGTTGGTAAGTGCCGCGGCTTTCTTCAGGTAGGCAAAAGCCATAATGATCTCGCGGGGCATCTTCCCGTCGCCGATCTTGAAATTATTGATCGAGCGCTGGGTTTGTGCTCCCCAGTACTTATCGGCCGGTACTTCAACCGGACCCATCGTGTCTTTTTCAATTCGATAGTTCATAGGATTCATCAGGTTTTATTATCCAATAAAGTTAACAATCCTGGGGAAAATTTCAGTTGTAAAAATTCAGATTTTGTAACAATCGGGCGACCACGGGTCGCACCCTACCGCCCTCACGTCCTTAACGCCCTTAACGTCCTCATGTTACAGCACCTTCCCGAACTCCATCAGAAACGCCTTGATAAAACCATTAAGTTCCCCGTCGAGTACTGCCTGCGGATTGCTGGTTTCGTAGCCGGTGCGAAGGTCTTTCACCATTTTATAGGGATGCAGCACGTAGGAGCGGATCTGAGAGCCCCACTCGATTTTCTTCTTGGTGGCCTCCACTTTTTGCCGTTCTTCCATCCGTTTACGAAGTTCAATCGCATATAATTCAGACCGTAACAGTCGCAATGCATTCTCCTTATTCTGAAGCTGGCTCCGGGATTCACTGTTCTCGATGATGATCCCCGAAGGTCCGTGTTTCAGCCGGACTGCTGTTTCCACCTTGTTCACGTTCTGCCCGCCGGCCCCGCCTGAACGGTACGTATCCCACTCAATATCAGCAGGATTAATATCGATTTCTATCGAATCATCAACAGCCGGTGATACAAATACGGATGCAAATGTGGTGTGACGCTTATTATTGGAATCGAACGGCGATAGTCGCACCAGCCGGTGAACGCCATTCTCTGCTTTGAGATATCCGTATGCATAATCTCCTATAAACTCAAGCGTTACCGATTTAACCCCGGCCTCATCACCAGCCTGAAAATCAATCTCTTTCACCTTGTAACCATTGATCCCGCCCCACCGGAGGTACATCCTCATCAGCATGCCCGCCCAATCGAGACTCTCGGTTCCGCCGGCGCCTGAGTTGATTTTCATGATAGCCCCGAGAACATCCTCCTCTTTCCGGAGCATATTGCGGGTTTCGAGCTCTTCAATAAGTGCAATGGTTTCAGAGAACTGCTTGTCGGTGTCTTCTTCAGAGGCTTCGCCCTCTTTATAGAAATCGAACATCACCTGAAGGTCCCCGACAGCGGCCATAACCTGATCATAAGCCTTGATCCAGCTGTTCAGCGTCCGGATCTGCTTCATGTGTTTCTCTGCCTCTTTGGGATTATCCCAAAAACCCGCGGACAGGGTTTTCTCTTCCTCTTCCTTTATCTGTATCTTCTTGTTATCGACGTCAAAGGAACCTCCTCAGCGCTTCTCCGCGCTCAACCATCTCTTTTACCTGATCAAGGGTCATCATAATAATATAATTTGAGGCAAAAGTACGATATTTACGGGAAGAAGATGTGCTGATGTGCTGATGTGCTGATGTGCTGATGTGCTGATGTGCTGATGAGAAAAAGTGCTAATAGGCTAATTATATGATAATTTAATACTTTAAAAATTGGAAAAAAAGAATGATTTATTGGATTTGACTTTTGAGTTTGCGCTGGATATAATTGATTATACCGAGCAACTTGAATCATTGAAGAAATACGTGTTGGCGCGACAATTAATGAAATCCGGTACATCTATCGGGGCTAATTCACGTGAAGCTCAATCAGTAGAAAGTTTAGTCGATTTTATCCATAAATTAAAGATTGCAGCAAAAGAAAGCGAAGAAACCGAATATTGGCTCCTACTCTGCCAACACGCTAAAAACTACCCTGACCCACAATATCTATTGGACAAAAATCTAAGAATCAAAAAGCTTTTATCATCCATCATCTCCACCTCCAAAAGCAAGCTAAAATCTTAAAAATCAGCAAATCAGCACATCAAACAATCAGCACATCTTAATGATTTTACACCCTTATAACAGTGAAAACCGGCCTCGATAACCTCTTAAGTTCAGCAAAAGCCCAGGCTCTGATCTCCGGCCGTATCGCATACGTCGGCCATGCGGCAGCGGTTTCATGGCGGATGGAGAACGGGCTGGATGAGCTGGTGGGGCTGTTTGGGCACAGGTTGATCAAGGCATTCGGGCCGCAGCACGGGTTCGGATCGGTGGTGCAGGATAATATGATCGAAACCGCCCACATGATGCATCCAGCGTGGAATATTCCGGTTTACAGCTTATACGGCAAAACCCGAAAGCCCTCTGAAGAAATGCTTGATGGGATTGATACCCTGATCATCGATTTGCAGGATGTAGGGACGCGTGTATATACCTATATATGGACACTTTACCTCACGCTGGAAGCCTGTCTGGGAAAAGATATCCGGATCGTAGTGCTCGACCGGCCCAATCCGATCGGCGGAATTCTCACTGAAGGCAATCTGCCTGATCCGAAATGGTATTCATTCGTGTGCATGGCCCCGATCCCGATGCGTCACGGAAAAACAATCGGTGAAATGGCAGTATGGCTTAAAAAATTGCACCAATGGGATCTTGATCTTCAGGTTATTCCGATGACCGGCTGGGACCGCAACATGCTCTGGAAAGATACAGGCCGGTTGTGGGTTAACCCCTCCCCTAACCTGCCGACTGCCGAAGGATGCCTGGTTTATCCCGGTACCGTGATGATTGAAGGAACTGTTCTCTCCGAAGGCCGCGGCACCACAAGAAGTCTCGAACAATTCGGCCATCCGGCCATAGACCCATACTCCATCCGCATAGAACTATTGAAATACCTGGCAGACAATTCCCTGGAAGGCATGGTTCTTCGTCCGGTTTATTTCCAGCCCACCTGGCACAAATTTACCGGTCAGGTTTGCGGGGGATACCAGATTCATGTTACCGATCCCGCCGTTTTCCAACCCTGGAAAACGATGCTCTACATCCTGAAATTCCTCTACCATCACACCGATATACGGCCGTTCTGGAGCACCGCTCCCTACGAATACCAGTTCGACGGGTTCGCCTTCGACTGGATCAATGGAACAGACCGGGTTCGGAAGTGGATCGAAGACAGCTCATTGAAAAATATTGTAGAATAAAATTAAAGTAGGAAACATGAGATTCCAATTCAGAATTCCGAGTTCCGAAATTACAGATTCAAGTATTTATGAAGGAGGAAATTGTAACTTCATGGTGACCTGAATCTCATCCATCGGAACTCGGAATTCTGAATTGGAATCTCTAACCTTGACCTTATTAAAACTATTCTTCCTATGAAAAAACTCCTCCCTCTCCTCCTCCTCAGCATCCTTGCCTTCGGATGCACGTCAAAAAAAGTCCCGCAGCCGGATTTCTCTTTTGCGTTTCTTACTGATATTCACATCACTCCGGACAAAAGTGCTCCGCAAGGATTTCAGCAGGCGATCGATACCGTCAATAAGTTGAAACCCGATTTTGTGATTACAGGTGGCGATTTGATCATGGATGCACTCGGTCAAACCCGCAGTCGCGCTGATTCGCTGTACCAGTTATATGGCGGGCTCATGAAAGGATTCAATATGCCGGTGCACAATACCGTAGGAAACCATGAACTTTTTGCCTTCTACAATAAGAATATCGATACCCTTGACAGGGATTACGGCGAAGGGATGTTCCGGCGCTATTTCGGTGATCCCTGGCAATCTTTTGATTACAAAGGATGGCACTTCATCATCCTGAAATCCATCGAGCAAACGTCAACGCGCGGATATGAAGGTAAAATCAATCCGGTACAGATGGAATGGTTGAAACAGGACCTTGCCAAAGTCGACGATAAAACCCCGATCGTGGTATCGGTACATATTCCGTTTATCACCGTATACAACCAATGGCAGGACGGCGGCCAGCAGGTGAACGGTTCCGGCAGCGTGATCACCAATGGCAAAGTGGCGATGGACTTGTTGCGTAAGAAAAATCTCAAACTTGTGCTCCAGGGTCATCAGCATTATTACGAAGATCTGCTCATGGATGGCGTGCATTTCATCACAGGCGGCGCGGTCTCGGCCGGCTGGTGGGGCGGCCCGATCGGCAAGATGGAGGAAGGATTCATGCTCATCAGGGTTTATGGTGATCAGATCAAATCCGAGTATGTGGATTATGGATGGACAGCTAAAAAGTGACAAGATGAAGGAAGGGCTAACAAAACTCCGTGCAGCGGAAAGGGGTCCTCGCCTTCGCGGGGATGACAGGAGCACTTGTCACCCCGGCGAAGGCCGGGGCGAATTAAGAGTTCTGAATTCTGAAGTGCAAGATTCAGGTAGGGGCGGACCCTTGCGGTCGCCCTTATAGTTGGCTCTTCATTAACCCCAGACTTGAGTCTGGGGGCTATAGGCCTGATGCACAAGGGCATGAATCGCTCTTCACTAACCCCAGACTTGAGTCTGGGGATTCTGAACCAGGCATGAGCACCCAGATACCCGATACCCTCTGACCTAAATTAAAAATTCCTCTATGAAAAAACTCCTCATCCCCCTTCTGCTCCTCAGTCTCCTCCTCGCCGGATGCCGGAAAGGCGGTCAACAAGGGTACGAATTCCGCATACCAGGAATGACAATGAATATCAATACATTCGGTGAGATAAACCGGATTGAGTTTTCCGGAAAGAACCTGGTTCGTGAGGTTAGCGCTGCCAGCCGGCTGGCTGATTGTGAACCGGTTGATTTATCCCGATCCTGCACAGGCAAAATTCTGGACCGCCTGGGGCGATCCGCGACTGGGTGATATCCGCAGGCAATCATCTGAGCAACAAGTAGCTCTTGGCATATTACCATCAGATGTTACCGGTACGATAATCCACGGCTTGGTTTCATGCCGTTCCAGGGAAACCTCTTTGGCATTCCGATGGTCTCAGTAATTGAAGATCAGCATGATACCGGCCTGAGCCTGGTGCTTTCGCCCGAAGACACACTGCTCGATCTGAACCTTCGGACCAGTACATCAGGAGAGTTGGTATTCTCCAGGGAATATCACCGGATCTCATCTGCTAAAACCATCCGGTTTGCCATGGACATTGTAACCCATTCCCCTATATGGGCATGTATATTCCGCCGGTTGAACCGGATACCGCCCAATGGGCAAGATATGGCGGCGGATCAGGATCTCTGGCGAAATGCCGATGATTTTCTCTATTATAAGCTGGCTGATGTTGAGCAGAAAAACGAGACTCTGATAATCAAAAGAGGAGCTGGCAAAGGAACCGTTGTCATCTCACTTGAAGAATACAATTCCATTATGGAAACGGTTCATCTGTTGAGGTCAAAAGCCAATTCCGACCGATTATTTGAGTCGATCAGGCAAATGAAAGAGGGAGAGGTGGTAAAGAAGGATTTGATTGATGAACAATGAGAATCACCTTTCCCTGTTAATATCGGCTCCACCTTACCCTGAAGTATCCGCTTAGGGTTACTTCCTTGTATTGATCGGTGGTTAAGCCATCGCAATCGATCTTACCATAAATAATGCTGAGGGTGCCATTAAACGTGCCTCTTACCACATAGTTTGTTTTATTCGCTGAGGAAACATCAACCGTAGTGGTGAGCCATTTAGTTTCGCCGGTTGTGGAACAGGGTATCATATAATAGCTTTGATAGCTTTTATCTGCCGTGCTAAACAAATTCCACCTTACCATCTAACGTGGTTCATGTTTTCATGATCAGGATCAATTATCTTAACAAAACAAGATCATGGCAATAGTGTTTAAAAAATCAAAAATTAATTTCTCCTATATTTGTCAATCGAAAACCGAAATTCTGATGAGAAATTTCCTGGCCCTTTTTGTTTTTGCTCTTTGTATTTCTTCCTGCAAAAACACGCAGAAACCGGAATTAACCAATCTTGTTGATCCCTTCATCGGAACTGATGCCACCGGGAATACTTTTCCGGGTGCCGCCATGCCATTCGGTATGGTCCAGCTGAGCCCGGATACCTATAACGATGGCTGTTGCAGCGGATATCATTACAGAGATACAGCTATCATCGGGTTTTCGCATACTCATTTGAGCGGGACGGGTGTAGCAGATTTCGGTGATATTTTGGTGATGCCGGTAAGGGGTGAACTCAGTGCAGCGTCAAAAGGTCCCCGCTTTCGCGGGGATGACAACAGGTCGGGATTTCAGCATTCGAGCGAGAAGGCATCGCCGGGGTATTACAGTGTTATTCTTGATGATTATCAGATTAAAGCCGAACTGACGGCCACCAAGCGGGTGGGTTTACACCGGTATACTTTTCCTCAATCTGACGATAGCCGCATCCTGTTTGATCTGGCACATGGGATCATGAATGGGGACAAACCATTGGAAGACTGTTTTATGCGGGTGGTGAGTTCCACGGAAATCGAAGGCCTGCGCCATTCACAAGGTTGGGCGCCCGATCAGTATGTCTATTTTGTTGCCCGGTTTTCGGAGCCGTTTACCGATCCGGTCCTGTACCTGAATGGGGAGCCTTCCGGCGATGGCCGTGAAATCAAGGGTAAATCGGTGAAGGCGGTCTTCAATTACAAAACGAAAGAGGGAAAGCAGATCCTGGTAAAAGTGGCGCTTTCGGCAGTCAGCACGGAAGGTGCACGCCGGAACCTTGATGATGAGCTTCCCGGTTGGGATTTCGACAAAACGGTAAAACGGGCAGAAGATTCCTGGAATGCCGAATTGGGCAAAATCAAAGTTTTCGGTGGCAGCAAAGATCAGCAAACGATTTTTTATACAGCACTTTACCATTCCCTCCTCACCCCAAACCTCTATTCCGATGTTGACGGCCAATACCGTGGTATGGATCACTTGGTTTATAATGGCGAAGGCTTCAATTATTACACGGTTTTTTCACTGTGGGATACCTACCGCGCAGCCCATCCGCTGTTTAACCTGATCGATCCCAAGCGGAATCAGGATTTCATCAAAACGATGATCAAACAGTATGAGCAAACAGGTCTGTTACCCGTGTGGGAACTGGCCGGATGCGAAAATAACTGCATGATCGGGTATCATGCTGTACCGGTAATTGCAGATGCTTTCCTGAAAGGCTACCGCGATTTCAATGTCGATAAGGCATTCGAGGCTATGCTGGCCAGCGGTGCACAAAATACTGAAGGGATTGATTCCTACCGGAAATTTCAATTCCTGCCAAAAGAATATTCCACCAATTCGGTATCGAAAGCACTGGAGTATGCTTACGACGACTGGTGTATTGCCCAGGTAGCCAAATCGTTGGGACGGATGAATGAATACCGCGAGTACATTCGGCGATCACAATATTATCAGAATCAATATGATGCATCCACCGGATTAATGCGGCCGAGGCACGCAGATGGTCGCTGGCTGACGCCGTTCGATCCTTTCAAGGTTTCGTTGCTCGACCAGGGGGATTTTACTGAGGCAAATGCCTGGCATTACAGTTTTTATGTCCCGCAAAATATCCCGGATCTGATCCGGCTCTCGGGAGGTGATCAGCTTTTTATCCGGAAACTCGATACTTTTTTCTCCGTTCAATCCGGCACAAAAAACAACATTTCCGATTTCGAAGGGATATTCGGGCAATATGCACACGGTAACGAACCGAGTCATCACATGCCTTACCTGTACAACTATGCCGGGGCAGCCTGGAAAACCCAGGAAATCGTAAAAAGAGCTATTAATGAATTCTATACATCCAAACCCAATGGTCTTTGCGGGAACGATGATTGCGGACAGCTATCGGCCTGGTATGTTTTCAGTGCACTGGGCTTTTACCCGGTTTGTCCGGGGCAGGGTCAATATGTGATCGGGAGTCCGGTTTTCGACAAAGCCGAGATCACCCTGCCCAATGGAAAGAAGTTCACTTTAAAGGCTCAAGGCTCAGGAATAAAGGCTCAATACATACAGTCGGCCGCGCTGAATGGTCAGGATTATCCGAATTCATACCTCTCGTACACCGACATCATGAAAGGCGGGGAATTGGTGCTACGGATGGGATCTGAGCCTGATAAGGAGTGGGGACGGGCTCCGGAAAACCGCCCGTCGGCCCTCCAAATTGAGCCGGAGAACCTGCTCAAACCGCTGGGTACCGAAAGGCTGTTTATGCCTTTTATCAAATCTGCCGGCCCGATGTTCAGGGGGCAAACAAAAGTTGAGCTGGGATGTATCTCTGAAGGGGCCGAAATTCACTATACCCTCAATGGCACTGAGCCACGAATTAATTCTACAAAATATACACAACCGTTTGATATTTACCGGACCTCCCGGGTCAGGGCAAAGGCATTCAAGGACGGGATAACTGAAAGTGAAACGGCAGCGGCGGATTTTTACAAAAGTTCGCTCGATCCGCAATCGCCTAAACTGAAGGTGGAATACCTGGTACCACCATTTGAAAGGGATTACCTGGGAAGAACAGTCGACGGCAGTTACTCGCCTAATTACAAGGCCGGCGGAAACATGGCCCTGGTTGACGGGAAAACCGGAAGCCCTGATTTCACCGACGAAAAATGGCAAGGTTTTGAAGGGAAAGATATGGAGGTTGTGATCGATATCGGCCGGGTGATGCCGGTTTGGCGCATTACGGCCAGCTTTCTCCAGAGTTTATCCGTCTGGATTTTCCACCCGATCGAAATCAGCTTTTCCATTTCAACCGATGGCGAGGAGTACCGGATGATGGGTGTCATCGATAATTACCCCGACCGTGCTACCATTATTGATGGAATAAAATACTTTGAGACATTGGTTTACGGCGCTCTGGCAAGATACGTCAGGGTCAAGGCAAAAAGTATAGGCCTCTGTCCGCCCTGGCATCATGGGGCCGGCGGCGCAGCGTGGCTGTTTGCTGATGAAGTGATAGTGGAGTGATGAGTTTTCGGTTGTGAGTTGTGAGTTGTCGGTTGTCAGTTATGGGTTGCTACTGTGAAAATGCTATGGCTTTCGGTTGTGCTGATGGTTGGTTTTGGAGCATCTTTTGCCCAGGAACCTCATCTGTTAAAGGTTTTCTTCCGGTATGGATCTATTCCGGAAATTGGCTATGAATATGTTGAATACGAAGAGGTTGGTGGTTTGCAGGGCGGGCATGTAAGCATGGGCATAGATTCGCTGGAAATCGGCTTCACAAACGACAAAAGAATCCACGTTTTCCCGCAGAAGGACCACATCAATGGAGTTTTCTATTGGGAATATCTTAAAGACTTTGAAGATCAGGTTTTCGATAAAAAATACATCACTTTCCTGATTCCGATAACAGAGGAACAATATTTTAAGTTAAGAACCATTTTACTGGCCTATATAGATGAATCGCCTTATGATTACGCATTCTTCGGAATGAGGTGTGCATCGGCAACATACGAAGTATTAAGTCAGATCGGCCTTTTTGAGTCTAAAACCAGGGTAAGAAATATTATTTCCAATTTTTATCCTAAGTTGTTCCGCAGAAAGATGTTCGAACTCGCCCGTAAGAATGGGTATACCGTAATCAAGGTGAAAGGCAGAAAGACCAGGATCTGGGATCGGGACTGAGGAAGAAGACTTTAAGACTTTAAGACGGGAAGACTTTAAGACAAGAAGACGAGATAGTCTTATAGTCTAACTTTGACCCTGCAAAGGTTGAACTATTCGCAATAAAACGGTTAGCTAACCGAGCTCCGCTTCCCTTTTTTCCAGCTCTTTGAGAACATCCTCCACTTTGCCCTGCAGTTGTGTGAGTTTGCCGGAGAAAAGTTCTTTGTAATACCGGATTCCCTCCCGGATATTTTCGCGGAACGAATCGAGGGTCTTTTTCTCTTTGGGATTGGACGGATTAAGCCTCGGTGCCAACCGGTTTTTCAAGTAATCAACATAAATGCCGAGCTCTTTGACGAACATATGCGGCCGGTCGGTCCGTTCGATGATATTATTTTTCCCGTAAATATGGCCAACCATTTCGGGCAGGCTCACCTCGTGGGTAAAATAGGCCATGTTCGGTCCGGGACAAACCGAAACGCCCGGGCCTTCTGATCTGTGGTTCAAATCATTTGCAATCAATGAAGTAGTTCCAAGACCGACACAGATGCACGATTTCTCTACAATTGCATCGTAACGTGCCTTATATTCCGACGGGCTCAGATCCAGATGATCCAATTGATTGATCTTCATTTTCTGATACTCTCGGGAGGCCGTGCAGATCGGCTTTTTGGTAAATTCGGTATCGAAGCAGGCATAACGTTTCGGACAAGGACTGCCGGGTTCGCCTTTCAGAATCCGTTCCTCCTTTTCCACATCCTTGGAATTCCCTTTGAGTGAATAGAATGGCACTCCCAGCGGGGAAATCCCGCTCAGATAAATATCCTCTTCAGTTGATGCACATAATTGATGACGGGTTTCCTCATCCATGGTAATGGCTTCCGGAACCAGCAGGAAGGGGGTACCCCAGCCTACTGAATCGAGACCGTAATAATCCATCAGGAACTCCTGTTCATCAGCTGTACCTACCCCACCTTGGGCGGTGATACGCATCTCAGGGATCTCAGCCGGAACCGGACGATTCTTGATAACCAGGGCCTGCGACCAGAGCTGGTGTACCTCGCAGGTCAATTCTTCCCTTGAATTTTTAAAGGCTTCGAGAATGGGGCCGAGCAGGAATCCATCGGTGGCAAAGGCATGTCCACCACAATTCAATCCCGATTCAACCCTATATTCTGATACCCAAAGCCCTTTCTTAGCCAGGAACTTACCCTGTATGATGGCCGACCGGTAATCGCTCACCTTCAGCACGATTTTCTTTTTCACGTATCCGTTCTGATCGGGATAAAAATCATCGAAATTCTCCATGTAGGCATACAATCTGGGGTTCATCCCGGCTGAAAGCACAATGGAGGATTCGAGGTTACTCTCGGCAAACCCGCGCAGGGCAGCATGTGCATCATTAAATTCATGCGGCAGCGTTTCACCCTGCAAGTAGTTTTCCTTATCAAGCTTGGTCATGATGTTCACATCGATCGAACCGGGCTGCAGCCGCTGTTGGGCCCACCTTTTAATTTCATTGATGCTGGCCTTTGCGGCTATCAACTCATTAAACTCTTTCTTGAGTGTTGAAAAATCCGGGAGCATGTCGATATACCGGTCAAACTCCTCCTTTTTCCCGATGGCAGCTTGTTTGATCTCTTCGAATTTTTCCCTGACTATTGTATCAACCAGGTTCAGATATGAAGTTATTCGCTTGGCTCTGAAGTCTTTAATCTTTCTTGAAATGGGTTGAAAAGGGATATCCAGTTTACGGCTGTAGAATTCCCTCATCTTCTCCATCAACATATCATCAACCAGGGAAATAACAGAAGAAATACCGTAGGGAGCCACCCTCACGGCCGTATCGATGGAATATCCGATCCCCATAACCGGGATGTGGAATGTATGAGGATTACCTAAGTGGTTCATTTTTTGCAACTTTTGAAATATTTAGTAAAGGTACGGTGATTTTAACTGTGATGGTAATCACAATTAAAAAAGGCTCCGAGTAGAGACGCATAATTATGCGTCTCTACTCGGAGGACAATAGTATCTTTGGACTGGGATAACCAAACCAATGATACATATGAAACCTGAAGACTTTGATGTGAAGGAACTCGGGCGGGCCACAACACGGTCGCCACTGAGTGATGAGAGCCACTGCAAGCCCATGTTCGGGTTTGTGACCGATAAGGACCGGATCCTTTACGATACCTCCCTGGCCAAATTTGAGAAATACCGTAAGTCCGGCGAAACCCCTATTACGTTTGAAAAGGCCGGCCCGCGTGATACGACCTATTTTCAGCCTTCAAAAACCAAAATAGGAATTGTAACCTGCGGCGGACTTTGTCCGGGACTGAACAACGTGATCCGGAGCATTGTGATGGCTGCCCATTACCGGTATGGGGTTAAAAATATTATTGGATTTCAGTATGGATATGAAGGTCTTAACCCGGATTATGACCATCCGGTTGTGGACCTGACACCGGAAACGGTCAACCATATCCACCATATCGGCGGAACCATCCTGGGTTCGTCGAGAGGCTACCAGGACGTATCCCGCATGGTAGACACACTGGAGATGATGAACATAAATATCCTGTTCACCATCGGGGGCGATGGCACGCTGAGGGGGGCGCATGCCATCCATGAGGAAATTACCAAACGAAAGCTCAAAATAGCGGTGGCTGGAGTCCCAAAAACTATTGATAATGATATTAATCTGATTGACAAGTCTTTTGGATTTGAAACTGCTTTTACCATCGCCAATGAAGTGATCAGCAACGCCCACAATGAAGCATACGGAGCTTTTAACGGGATTGCCCTGGTCAAGCTGATGGGACGGAATTCCGGTTTTATTGCGGCACATGCGGCGCTCTCTATCCAGGAAGTAAACTTTGTTCTGATCCCCGAAATGGCTTTCAAACTTGAAGGACTTAACGGATTTATTGAGGTCCTTCGCCAGCGACTGGAACACCGGCATCACGCACTGGTTGTAGTGGCCGAAGGGGCCGGACAGGACTTCTTTGCAGGTGAAATCCAGGAAAAAGATCCGTCAGGGAATATTAAGATGAAAGATATCGGTCTCTACCTAAAAAACCGGATCTCAGAACAGTTCAAAGCCGATAAATTCCCATTCGCGTTACGTTATATCGACCCCAGCTATATCATCCGGAGCGCACCGGCCAATGCTAACGACAGTAAGTTCTGCAGCCTGCTGGCCCAGAACGCAGTGCATGCCGTTATGGCCGGCAAAACCGATTTCGTGGTCGGGCACTGGAACAATGAATTTACCTTGCTTCCGATTCCTGTGACCGTAGCCAAAAGCAAAAAGATCGACATCAACGGTGAACTGTGGTGGAACGTGCTGGAGGCCACCGGGCAACCGAATATGCAGTGAGGTAAAGGTTACCGATTGCCAGGTAATGGGTGTCCGTTATCGGGTATCGGGTTGATTCTTATTGTTTTCTTATTGACCAAATTGAATTGTTAATGACTCCTCCCCGGCCTGAAGCGTGAGATGTTTGTTTGGGAGCAGGAACTGCTACGATATGGTAATAAACATCTCCCTGCATTCCCAAAGCATCCGTTTTCAAATATAAATGGGAAAAATTGAACATTTAATTTGTTAAAATTGCTATAATTATTAGATACAATAAAATATGAAATGAATATATGCAATCAAATACCTATAATGCCCGGCTAAACGACACACTTGCAATTAGCTGTAGTTCTAATATTTTGTAATGGAATATTAACATTATCCGCTTTTAAATTATTTTTTTTGAAGATCTGAATGTTAATATTTGATGTAAACGGTTAATATTTGATGTAATATGAATAATATTCCACAAGCTTCATCAATTTTGGTGTTCTACATTTGATCATGATAAAACTTTTTAAAAATGAACATTGAACCGAGTCTTTAATACTAGTTACCTAATACTAAATATCTATGAAAAAATTTGTTCTACAAATGCTCCTCCTGGGGATATTTGCTCTTTTAGCGGGTAACACCTATTCACAAACCAAGGTGAGTGGTGTCGTTAAAAGCAACTCCGGGGAATTACTGCCAGGAGTAAATGTCCTGGTAAAAGGCACTTATACTGGTGTTATTACCGATCTCAATGGGAAATACATCATTGCAGTTCCTGGTACTCAGTCAATTCTGGTTTTTTCTTTTATCGGTTTTGAAAGTCAGGAAATTGCAGTAAATGGTAAATCTGTAATTGATGTTACAATGTCTGAATCAAGTATCGCCATTGATGAAGTTGTTGTGACTGCTTTGGGTATTTCAAGGGAAAAGAAATCTCTTGGTTACTCTGTTGCAGAAGTTAAAGGTGAAGCTATTCAGAAAGTTGCGCAGGAAAACGTATTGAATTCTCTCGCTGGAAAAGTAGCCGGTGTAAGTATTAATTCTACAAGTGGTGCAGGTTCTTCTGTAAGCATGGTTATCCGTGGTGCATCTTCCTTAACTAGTGACAATCAGCCTCTGTTTGTTGTTGATGGAATTCCGATGATAAATACTCTTAACAACGTGCAACAGATGGGGAGTGATAATAGAGCTGACTTTGGTAATGCTATCTCCGATCTTAACGCGGAGGATATTGAAAGCATATCTATTTTGAAAGGCCCCAGTGCTGCTGCACTTTATGGTTCAAGGGCCGGTAACGGTGTGGTATTGATTACAACAAAAACTGGTAGTAAAAAAAAGGGATTGGGAATTACATTTACCACAAACACAGTTGTTGAAAATCCATATAAATATCTTGAAAAACATAACCTGATGGCCAATGGTAATCGTCCTTATACCCAGGACAACCGCCCTAATAACGGATTGGATTACATAGTTATTGATCCAACAGTAAGTGGTTGGGTCGGTCCGGAACTGGACAAAGGAATGCTGGCATATCAGTGGCCATATTTTAATGCTGACGGTGTCCTTACTGCAACCCCATTGGTCTCTCATCCTGACAACTGGAAAAATTTCTTTGAAACGGGATATACCACTACTAACAATATCGCCCTGGCTGATGCAACGGAAAAAGTTGACTACAGGTTGTCTTTTAGCAATATGCTGAATAAAGGTGTTATACCAAATAGTGATTTGCATAAAAACTCTCTATCTTTAAGTTCTACCCTTCGACTTAATAAGAATATTAAAGTAAGTACAAGTTTTAACTTTATTACTTCAGGTGCGGTTAACCGCCCTGCCGAGAACCGGGGAGCTAACCCAGTGCAGGCGCTTTATGAGACTAATCCTCATATAGATATTCTTTCATTAAAAGATTACTGGGAAAAAGGGAAAGAGGGTATCCAGCAGAATGGGCCTTATCAGCTTAAAATAAATCCTGATGGTACTTATTCAAGTGGAGGTTTTATGGACAACCCATACTTCCTGGCTAATGAAGTAAACAACGGTTTCAAAAGAGACAGGATTTACGGCACTGCTAAACTTGACTGGCAAATTAATTCGGAATTGTCATTTATGGCCCGCTATAACCACGATCAGTTCAATGAATTCCGTGATACAAAAATAGCACAGAGTTATACCCAAGAGCGTAAAGGTTTCTATGGTTTAACAAATCTTTACAGAAGAGAGCAAAATGCTGATTTCCTTCTTGCATATAATAAACGTGTTGGCGATTTTAATCTGTCTGCTTCTGCAGGTGGTAACTATCTGTATCGGTATGCTAGCGATAATACTACAAAAGCTAAAGATAAAGGTTCGGGGTTAATCGTTCCGGGTATCTATTCTGTTAGTAATATTGCTCTCAGTAATATCCAGTATTATTCATCATTGAGCCAGAAAGCTATTTATAGTGTTTATGCATTAGCTTCACTTGGATATAAAGATGCAGTTTATCTTGATTTGACTGCAAGAAACGATTTGTCAAGCACCTTGCCAAAAGAAAACCGTTCTTATTTCTACCCATCGGCATCCTTAAGTTTATTGCTTAATAATATGTTAGAAATGGGAGACAAGGTTTCTCTTGCTAAATTAAGAGGAGGTATAGCAATGGTAGGTAATGATACCGATCCATACAAATTAATGCCAACTATGGGTGATTATGGTTCATGGGGTAACCAGACACGTCTGACAACTTCAGGTACATTATTACTTCCTGATCTTAAACCAGAGATTCAAACTTCCTGGGAAATTGGTACTGATCTTGCATTTTTTAAGAACCGTTTAAGATTCGAAGGAACTTATTATTCATCTAAAAACGAAAACCAGATTCTTAATATTGGCCTGCCCCCATCATCAGGTAGTGGCGCTAAACAAATTAACGCTGGTCTAATTTCAAGTAAAGGTATTGAGCTTACTATTGGAGGTACTCCCGTTAGAACCAATGATTTAAATTGGGATGTTAATTTTGTTTATTCCAGAAACAGAACAAGAATAGAAGAATTATCCGAGGGATTCAATTACATTGCACTATGGACTGATGCCAAAGGTGGCGCTGTTACATGGGTAGGAGAAGAAATTGGACAGATAATTGATAAAAAAATGTTACGTGTTGAAGACAAAAGTTCACCATATTATGGATGGCCTATTATTGATAACGAAGGATGGGATAATTCTGATAGCAAATGGCAGGATGCAGATGGTAAAAGGGTTGCTCCGGTAATTGGCAACTTCAACCCTGACTTTACTTTAGGTATGCAAACTTCACTTTCGTATAAAAAATGGACTCTTAGTGCCAGTCTTGACTGGAGAAAAGGAGGTCAATTTGTTTCTCAAACATTACGTTACGGTGAATCTGACCTGCATACGCAAAGATGGATAGATAGAACGGTGAAGGTTAATGGTATTGCTGATATTCCGGCTTATCTTAAAGCAAATGCTGACAAGTATTTGTCTCCTGACGGAGAGTTCTTCGTAGTTGTTGGTGGCCCAACACAAGAAACAGGTGGTCTAGAATATACAGAAGATGGTATTACGCTTCATGATGGCGTATTTATGCCTGGTGTTGTAGGCAACTATGATGAAAATGGGAAATTTATTGCAGAATATGAGAACTTAGGTGGCCCCGGGCAACCGTTAATCAGATATCAGGATTTCTACGGTTGGGACTATACCCGAACCGCTACCTTTGATGCCGATTATGTAAAACTCAGGGAAATTTCAATAACTTACCAACTTCCTTCTCTAAAGTCTATTGGAATACAAAATGCTTCTTTTTCTATTTACAGCCGCAATTTAATTCTATGGACAAAAGCTGGTATCGGTATTGATCCTGAAATGGCATTTCAACCTGAGAGTGGTAAACAAGGAAGCGGCATACAGTTCAAACAAGGTATTGAACGGTTCAACGTATCTCCATGGACTATCCCTGTAGGTTTTAAGCTAAATATAAGTTTCTAACATTGAAAACAAAATAATTATGATATTTATGAAAACACTTTATAAATTGTTTCTGGTTTTAACAATGGTAGCCTTTGCATCCTGCAAAGATCTTACCGATTTGAATGTGAACCCGAATGGCGTAGATCCTTCAACTGTGAATCCAAACCTTTTGGTAACAACAGTTATTACTCAAACGGCACAACCATATCTTGATATGGGATATCAAGGTGATCTGGCAGGTGTTATGCAATATGTTCAGAAAAGTGGTTGGGGTTCAGGATTAAATAATTACGAGTTTATTAGTGAACGTTCATGGGCTGGCCCGTATAACAACCTGAGAAATGTAAAGCACCTTTACGAAAGATCTGTAGCAGAGGGGATGGAATTTCAACAGGGATTAGCACTAGTTTTGAGAGCATTCAACTTTGGTTTTATTACTGATTGTTGGGGCGATGCACCTTATAGTGCAGCATTAAATGCTCCGGATGGAGGACAAGGAGATATTTTCCCTGTATTTGACTCACAAGAAAATATTTACAAAGGAATTATCGAAGAGCTTAAAATGGCTAACACTATGTTGTCAAAACCTGCTGATGCTTATTCCGGCATCAATGCGGATGCTGATATTATATATAAAGGAAGTCCTTTAAAATGGAGGAAAATGGCCAACTCGTTAATGCTGAGATACTATATGCGGGTTTCTTCCAAACTTACTTCTTATGCAAAAGCAGGGATTGAAGAGATTATTGCTAATCCTGATACATATCCGATTTTTGAGTCAAATGATGATGACGCAACAATGGGATACATTGGTACTTACAATGGCGATTCGTGGCCTGCTAATACTAAAAATGATTATGATGCGACCAATACTAGTTTTAGCAGGATCCAACTTTGTGCAGGGTTCAGGGATGTACTTTTAGACTTAAATGACCCGAGAATCGCTGTGTGGTTCAATAAAGCCAAAGTCCCAATTAAAGTTTCTACTAAATATGACCCGGAAGCTGATATTACAGTCGGTGGAGTTAGATATTTGCATCCTGATTCCATGGTTGTAAAGAATTATGTTGTTTACAACAAGGATACCTGGCCTGCTGCTTTGAAGGCTGGAAATACACTGGTAGATACATTGGATTATGCAGGTATTCCTATTGCTTCTAATGCGGGTGAACCATATACATATAATCTTAACCCGGCTCCTGTACAAGGAGGGTACAATGTTCATATATCAGCTCTTGCAGATTTGTATAAAAATGCTACCGGTGTTTTGCAAAGAGCAAGATTGATATCTTATGCTGAAGTATGTTTTATTCTTGCTGAAGCTGCAAAAAATGGATGGTCTGTCGGTTCACAACAATCATGGTATGAAAATGGAGTTGAAGCATCACTTGAAACATGGGGTGTTGGTGACAGTTATGGAGCTTATATAGCTAATTCCGGTGTAGCTTATGATGGCACATTAGAACAGATTATGGTTCAGAAATGGATTGCTAACTGGACTGTTGCTGTTGAATCGTGGTGCGACTGGAGAAGGACCGGCCTCCCGAGTCTTACTATTGGACCAAGAGGAAGACGTGACGCTATGCCATTGCGTTTCCGCTATGATGCTACTGAGAGAGAGAGAAATAAGACTAATTACAATAGTGCAATTTCTAAATTAGTGCAAACTGCCTTTACAGCTCAGGATGGTAACGACAGTTCATGGTCTAAATTTTGGTTGTTGCAATAACCATTTTAGAAGGTTAGCACAGAATTGAAAAGGGTGCTGTTGTTTTATCTAACAGCACCCTTTTTATGATATGAAATACTGGTAGAACTCAAATGTTGGGATATTAAAATAAATAAAATGAACAATTCAAATCAACGGATGGCCATGCTGTTTTTGGCATTTACAGTTGCTTCGTGTGCGACTAAAAATGACAAGCAGGTTATGCAACAACATCTGGATAAATCATTTATCCAGGATTATAGCATAAAGTACAATGTTTCTGATGAAAGTGTTAAACTAAATAAGGTTGTCTCCGACAGAAACGGCTACATACAGATATTTTCATCAAAAGGATTGTTACGGCCACGAGATGGGCAGTTTTTGTTTCCCGGAACACTTGTTACGGATGTCCAGGACAGGCAAACATCTGATAAGAAAATTGCCGGAATTGGAACTTATCAGAATCAGCTGGTTTATATCGACGATAAAGCAGTTTTAAGCAATGCATGGGCCGGTAAACTTTATTCAAGGCACACGATGCCCGGTGCAAAAATCTTAGCCGGGGGAAATGATTTTGTTTTTTTAATTTCCGACGGGATCAAGCTCAATCTTTTGAAAAATTCAGAGATATTATGGGAAGGGGCTGGCCCGGGAGATGAAATAAAAGAAATCAAATTCGATACATCGAATAATTTATTCTGGATTCTGGGTAAAGAAACAATCTCTGCTTTTTCTCCTGAGAAAAAGGAGCTTGAAAAAGTTGTGAACAACAATACCCTCACTTGCATAGGAATTACCTCCGATAAATTGATTGCAGGGACTGCTGACGGATATTTTGAAATCGATTTAAAAACGAAAAAACAGATCGGTAATATTCACAAGCAAATGCCCTGGACTGAATTAACTACGATCAGTGAAATCGATGGAAATATTTGGTTCGGCTCCACCTGGGGAGCAATGATGCTTCGCAAAGACGGGCAATTTAACTATTACGCCTCCCAACGATGGATTCCTTCTGATACTATTGTGCATATCGCCAAAGGGCCTGAAAACTCCGTACTAATTTTGACCAATAAAGGATTGGGAAAAATCTGTTTTAAAGCGACGACGTTGCATGAAAAGGCAATGTTTTTTGAAAAGCAGGTTCGCGATCGTCATATCCGTACCGGTTTTAATGCCACTGTTTCATCTATGGTAAACGGAGATGTTACCACAGGAAGCATGGAAGATTCGGATAATGACGGTTTATGGACATCGATGTATCTGGCAGGGGAAACATTCCGTTATGCCGTGACCAAATCAGCCGAAGCATTGCAAAACGTCCGCGAATCGCTTGAAGCTATGGAACGGCTATATTCGATTAATTCGATTCCGGGTTTTCCTTCACGGTCATTCGAAAGGCGGGGGTACAAATTTGATGACAAAGCCTGGCGAAGGGCTGATGATCCGGAATGGGATTGGAAATCAACTACCAGCAGCGATGAAGCTATTGGCCATATTTTTGCTTTTGGGGCGATTGCCGAACTCGTTGAAGAACCTGAAACACGTAATAAAGCTATTATGCTGATTGACACTTTGATGTCACATGTAGTGAAAAACGACTTTTACATGATCGACTGGAACGGGAAACCAACTTTGTGGGGAAAATGGAACCCTGATTATGTGAATGCCCGTCCAAAAATGGTTGGCGACCGTAAGATTAATTCATCTAATATTATAGCCATGTTACAAACCGCTTATCACTTTACGAAAAAAGAAAAATACAAAGAGGCGGCATTTTACCTGATGAATAAGCAGGGCTATTTCGAAAACCTGATGCGGCCGATGAAAGAAATCGGCAGTGCTCCTGAAGATGCCGATGATTGGAGTAAAATGTTGTCAGAGGGATGGAACCATTCTGATGATGAAATGTATTACTGCGGCTATTGGGGTTTGTACCGTTATGCTTTAAACGATACCCTGAAAGCAAAATTTAAGGAAGCGATTATTGACCATTGGGAAATAGAAAGACCTGAGAAAGAAGGATTGTGGAATATCATGACCGCAATTTCAGGTGCAAAAGAAATTGATTTGAAAGAAGCAATAGGATACCTGCAAGAGTATCCGCTGGATTTGATAAACTGGACGGTGAAAAATAGTCAACGAAAAGATATTGAAAAGATTGAACCGAATTTCAGGGGCCAAACTATTAAAGAAGTTCTTCCTCCAGATGAACTACGAATTGCCCGGCATAATTCAAACCGGTTCGATCTTGATGGAAACGACGACGGAAGATCTGAAAATAGTGCAGGGGATATCTGGCTGTTGCCATACTGGATTGGCCGATATTTGGGAGTGATCAGTGAGCCGGTGGGTGATAAATAATGCAATCAACTAAACTTAATCCGAGCTGGCGATTTGGAACTATATTCTTAATCGGAATATCTCTTTCCATAGGTTGGGGTATCAGGGGCAATTTTGGCCATGAATATGGAGCCGCATTTGCCGGCTGCCTTGCCGCCATTACGGTAGCACTCCTTTCAGGTAGGGAAGACTGGCGGCAAAAAGTTCCCTATTTCGCTTTTTTCGGTGCCCTGGGATGGGGTTTTGGGGCTTCTCAATCCTATATGCAGGTTCTCTCTTACTCAGAAAGCGGACATGCTATTTCACAATGGTATGGCTACGCCTCAATTTTTTATATCGGATTTTTGTGGGCTGCACTGGGTGGTGTGGGCACTGCATTTGCTGCTGCTGCCACGAAGGAACAAATCGTGAATATTTTTAAGCCTCTCCTGTTTGTATTTGGCACCTGGTTGCTATTAGACCTCATTGAAGATCCTGTCGCACAGTGGTTGCAAAGGGGTGTATATTTTGACGACACCTGGTCCCGTCATAAAAACCCACTATACTGGTTCGACGCTGACTATCTGCCAGCCTTTTTTG
>JBBAAF010000044.1:0-26594 GCA_041658425.1 Bacteroidales bacterium
CACAAAATGCCCTATTTTTTCTGGACCGGGTTTTATCTTTTAAAGGATGAACGGCTTATTGTCGCCACCTATCAGGGACCGGTTGCCTGCATGGAACTAAATAAAGATCAGGGTGTTTGTTGGGCCGGCATCCGATCAGATAAAACGATTATTGTAGCCGATGTGCATCAATTTGAAGGTCATATTGCCTGTGATTCCCGTTCAAAATCCGAAATCGTTGTCCCATTTCATGACCCCACAGGAGGGGTTGCAGGTGTGCTGGACGTTGACAGTGAAAGTCTTAACTCCTTTGATGAAACTGATGCAGAATGGCTTGAGAAAACTATCGGCCTGATAACCAAGGATTAATAAAATCACATCCTTTTAAATGGATTTTTGTAATTTGGACGTTCAAACTGGAAGGGATTTTCAACATATGGGAGCAATACTAACTACAGATGACCAGCGTCAAATTGCCGAAAGGGGTATGAACATTTCTGACGTTGAGAAACAATTGCAAAATTTTCTAAACGGCTTTCCTCCGATTCCTCTGGTTGCCGCTGCAACCGTAAAGCATGGCATTCAGCAACTGAGCCCACGAAGGATTGATGAGCTTGTGGAATTGTATCGATTATACGCCCAGGATCACAAAGTTATTAAGTTCATACCGGCTTCCGGCGCAGCGTCGCGAATGTTTAAGCACCTTTATGAATTCCGGAGTTTCTATCGCGGAACCAGTGAAAACCAACTCGAATTATTAAAAGATCGCGGACCGGATTCCGTATACTATTTCTTTGAACATATCCAGGAGTTTTTCTTTTTCCCGATTCTTCTCGATGCTTTGGAGAAACGCGGACTTGACTTTGACACTATAATGCGGGAAAGCAGGTATGAAAAAATCCTGAACACGATGCTTACGGAACGGGGTCTCGAATTTGGCAACCTCCCTAAAGCCCTTATTCCTTTTCATACCTACGGAGATGAAGTCAGGACGGCCTTCACCGAACATCTTGCTGAAGCTGCCTATTATGCCATTTCAGGAAATAAAAATTGCTTTATTCACTTCACATCACTCCCGCAGCACGTTGATTTAATGGAAGCCCATTTCCAGGGAATCAGGAAAGCCTACGAAGAAAAGTACAACATTAAATATCAGATTTCATACAGCATTCAGCATCCTTCAACCGATGTTATTGCAGTTGACGGACAGAACAATCCTTTCAGGGATGAAAGCGGCAAACTGGTGTTCAGGCCAGGCGGACATGGTACTCTGCTTCAGAATTTAAGCAACCTGGATGCCGATCTGGTGATAATCAAGAATATTGACAATGTTTGTCACGACCGGTTTAAAGAAGATACCTATGTGTTTAAAAAGGTTCTGTCAGGGTACCTGATTGCCTTGCAGGATCAAATGTTTTCCTTCCTCAATGGTTTAGACAATCCTACTCAATCTTCTATGAAGGTTATCGATACCATGTGGTCATTTGTAGAGAATAAACTGAATGTTATTCCACCGCCTGAAAGCGAAAAATGGAAGAAGGAAGAAAAGGTTGATTACATGAGAAGAAAACTCAACAGGCCTATCCGTGTTTGCGGTATGGTTGAAAATGAAGGCGAACCCGGGGGGGGCCCTTTCTGGGTAAAAAACAGCGATGGATCAACCAGCCTGCAGATAGTAGAAGCTTCACAGATTGACCGGAAAAATCCTGAGCAGGAGCATATCCTTCAGAATTCCACCCATTTCAATCCGGTCGACCTGGTTTGTTCCACACGTAATTATAAAGGTGAACCATTTGATTTGTCGAGTTTTGTAAACCCTGAAACAGGCTTTATAACAGAAAAATCGATAGATGGAAAAGTTATTAAAGCCCAGGAGCTGCCGGGATTATGGAATGGTTCTATGTCTGATTGGAATACAATTTTTGTTGAAGTACCACTGACCACCTTTAACCCGGTTAAAATCATCAATGATTTATTAAGGCCTGAACATAGGGAATTTCAGTAAACTCTGATGCAAAGCCAAAACAAGACGTTTGGTTTAATCGGCTATCCACTGGGTCACTCCTACTCAAAAGGCCATTTTTCCCGCAAATTTGAACGGGAAGGGCTTGTTAATCATAGTTATGAGAACTTTGAAATTCGATCAGCAGGACTTATTGAAAAAATCGTCAGGGAGAATGCGGATCTTGTCGGTCTGAATGTAACTATTCCATATAAACAGGCCGTTATGAGCTATCTCGATGAGATTGATCCGGTCGCCCTGAAAATTGGTGCTGTCAATACCATAAAAATTACCCGTTCTGGCAGCAGGTGCATTTTAAGCGGGTATAATACTGATGTCATTGGGTTTATCAAGAGTGTGACCCGATGGCCATTAAACAATTCCATCAAAGCTCTTGTTTTTGGTTCAGGAGGCTCTTCACTGGCCATCAAGTACGCATTGGGCCAATTGGGTATTGAATTCACTACAGTTTCGCGAAAAAAAGAGGAAGGCTTTATTCCTTATGAGGCTCTGACCGAAGAAATGGCTATGGATCATCTTTTGTGGGTTAATTGTACCCCTGTCGGCATGTTTCCCGACCTACACGGAAAGCTACCACTGCCTTATAAGTATTTAACACCAGGCCATTACCTGTTTGACCTGATTTATAATCCTGAAATCACCGGATTTCTAAGTATGGGAATCAAGGCCGGGTCCAGGGTAATGAATGGCAGTACGATGCTTTACGAACAAGCCGAGGCATCCTGGGAAATTTGGAATTGTAGGGACGCATAATTGCGTCCAGTTCGTTTAAAAGGTACCGAACCAATTTACAAAGGGAGGTTTTGCGTTAACGACGAAAACTTCAGGAGGATATTCCACCTTTGTTAGATACAACCCTTTCGCAGGCACTGACATACCGGCCTTTGAGCGATCCTTCGCCAGCAAAATCCCTTCAATCTCAGCAGATTTTATTTTGCCCTTTCCAACTTCGATAAGGGTACCGACAATAGCCCTGACCATGTTTCTAAGAAAACGATCCGAGCGGATTTTGAAAACAAGGAAACCTGAATGCTCACTCCAGAAAGCTTCAAAAACCTCACAATCGTTAGTCTTAACATCGGTATGAAGTTTACTGAAGCTTGTAAAATCGTGCTTGCCTGTGAGAACCCTGCAGCCAACATTCATGGCATCGATATCGATTGGCATTGAAAAATTCCACGAAAAATCTTTCATAAACGGCGCCTTGCCATGGGAAATCAGGTAATGATACGTCCTTGATACTGCATGGAAACGGGCATGAAAATCAGCATTTACCGGAACAATGCGGTCAATGCGGATTGGTTTATTTATAAAACGATTAAGCCTATAGGTCAAGAGGCTGCAATCCGGAATAGGATTTTCAACATCGAAATGTGCCACAAAATGTGATGCATGCACTCCTGCATCGGTTCTTCCGCATCCGACCAGGTTTACGGGTTGTCCGATCAGTGTGCCGACAGCATAATTTATTGTTTCTTGTACCGTATCGGCTCCGGGTTGAATCTGCCAGCCATGAAAAGTGGTACCATTGAATGCCAATTCAATAAAATACCGAAAGCCATTGGTTTGTGTGGTTAACATACGTTAACAAAAATATCAAAAAATTAATAGTGGCTTCTGCTATTTTCGGCCCGTTATAAATGCGCCAAACAATATGAATTCAATTGACATCCGGCTGATTAACGAAAAAATCCAGCAGGAAAGCGGATTTGTCGAAATGATCACCCTTGAAATGAATAAGGTGATTGTTGGTCAGAAACACCTGATCGATAGCTTATTAATCGGGCTGCTTTCGAACGGGCACCTGCTATTGGAAGGGGTGCCGGGATTAGCAAAAACCCTGGCGATCCGTACGCTGGCGAGCACGATAAACGCTGATTTTTCGAGAATACAATTTACTCCTGATCTTTTGCCCGCTGACCTGATCGGTACTTTGGTTTACAGTCAGAAGAATGAAGATTTTGTCGTAAGGAAAGGTCCGATTTTCAGCAATTTCATTCTGGCTGACGAGATCAACAGGGCCCCGGCTAAGGTTCAGAGTGCTCTTTTGGAGGCAATGCAGGAGCGGCAGGTAACCATTGGAACACATAGTTATATATTACCTGAGCCTTTCCTGGTACTGGCTACTCAAAACCCGATTGAACAGGAAGGTACCTACCCTCTTCCCGAAGCGCAGGTTGACCGGTTTATGCTGAAGGTGGTTATCGATTATCCGAATAAAGAAGAGGAAACCCTTATCATGAGGCAAAACCTGGCCAAAGAATTTCCTATGGCAAACAAGGTTTTATCAACCGATGCCATTCTTCGTGCACGGGAAGTGGTAAAAGAGGTTTACATGGATGAAAAAATCGAAAAATATATTGTGGATATCGTTTTTGCCACACGTGAACCCGCCAATTATAAGCTGCCGGATTACAAGCGTTATATCTCGTTTGGTGGAAGTCCAAGGGCCAGCATCTCTCTTGCTTATGCAGCAAAAGCGTTTGCCTTTATTAAACGCAGGGGATACGTTGTTCCGGAAGACGTCAGGGTAGTATGCCATGATGTTTTAAGGCATCGTATCGGACTCACTTATGAAGCTGAAGCTGATGACATTAAGAGTGACAATATTATTACAGGGATTCTAAACCAGGTTGAAGTCCCTTGATTACAGGCATTCGGTGATAGATGATTGCAGCAGAACTCATAGATAAGGTAAGAAGGATCGAGATAAAGACCCGAGGACTTTCGCAGCATGTTTTTGCTGGTCAATACCATAGTGCTTTCAAAGGGCAAGGTATGACCTTTAGCGAAGTTCGTGAATATCAATATGGTGATCCGATCCGGAACATCGACTGGAATGTAACAGCCCGGTTTAACAAGCCCTATATCAAAGTTTTCGATGAAGAACGTGAGTTAACGGTCATGCTCCTGGTTGATGTTTCGGGATCAAATGAATTTGGCACCCGAAACCGCCTGAAACGGGAGCTGATGACTGAACTGGCTGCAGTACTGGCATTTTCTGCCATTGAGAATAATGATAAAATCGGGGTCATCTTTTTTTCTGACCGGGTTGAGAAATTCATACCGCCCAAAAAAGGGAAAAAGCATATCCTTCGCATTATTCTTGAACTTCTTGAATTCAAACCGATAAGCCGGGGCACTAATATTACCGAGGTGCTGCGGTTTTTTACGCATGCCATCAAAAAAAAATCGACCGTCTTTGTGATTTCAGATTTCATGCTTCAATCCTTAGATGAAATTGCAGCAATAAGAGACGGTTTGCGGATTGCCAACCGGAAGCATGACCTGATCGTATTACAGACCACCGATCCGGGTGAACGCCAGTTGCCTGATATAGGGCTGGTCAGGATGTTAGATCCGGAGACACTGGAATCCGGCTGGATTGATACCTCGAACCGGAGAATCAGATCGTATTACGATAACTGGTGGGAGAAAGTTCAAACTGAACTCGAGGCAGTTTTCCGTTCGAGCGGAATTGACTACATCAGCCTGCTGACTACCCAGGATTACGTGAATCCATTAATCCAGTTGTTTAAAAAGAGGGGCCGGAGATGAAATACCGATTCAACATCGTCGTACTTTTACTATTTGCAATACCTTCCTTTGGTCAGGAGATCAAAGTAAATGCAAAGCTTGATACCACGCGGATACTTCTTGGGGATCAGGTTAATTTATGGTTCATGCTTGAGCATCCTGAAGGATTAAAAATTGACTTTCCTGCTACAGGAAATTCCCTTGCCGGGAAAATTGAGGTGCTGTCGGCTTCAAAACCGGATACTATCAGTAAAATGAACCGGATATGGAAGATCAGACAAAGACTCGTAGTAACTTCTTTTGATACAGGGTTTTATGTTATTCCGCCTTTCACTTTCCGCTTTAATGGTAACCATGATAGCGTTCAAACCCATGCATTACCGCTGGAAGTATTGGGAATGCCGGTAGATACAACAAAAGGAATAACCGATATAAAACTGCCGTTTGAAATCAAGGTAACTTTTATCGAGATACTGCCCTATATCATTGTAGGGTTATTGCTTCTTATAATCATTCTCCTTTACGTCAGGTATTTGCGGAAGAAAAAGCAGGTATCCGAAACGGCTGAAAAGCCGGCTCCCCCGCCAATTCCGGCACATTTACTGGCTTTGGAACAACTTGATGAACTCGTGAGGGAGAAATTGTGGCAGCAGGGAAAGATTAAGCTGTATTACAGTCGCTTAACCGATATTATCCGTCAATACATTGAGCTCAGGTTTAAAGTACCTGCAATGGAACAGACCACGGAGGATATTGTCCGGGTCTTTACCCAGGCCGGGCTCATTAAAGAAGGAATCCGCAAGGAGCTTAAAGCATTACTTGAACTGGCTGATCTGGTGAAATTTGCCAAGTGGCATCCTGTTGCTGAGGAACATGAAGCCAGTCAGCAGTCTGCATACGATTTTATTCTGCGGACCAAACCGGTGGTCAATCTCAGAAAACCTGTTGATGAAATCGACCCGGGGACAAATACGGAGGAAGAGAAATGAACGGTCTTCAATTCGCATATCCGCAGGTAATTTATTTAGCCCTCCTGATTCTCTTGATGGTTGGCTGGTATATCTTCCGCCAATTGAAGATCACTCCAACCATTCAGATATCAGGAATCCAACCCTTTACAGGGAGCGCGGTTTCATGGAAGAATTACCTGAGGCATCTTCCATTTGTTCTTCGACAGGCAGTTTTTGGATTGCTGATAATTGTTGTAGCCCGCCCACAGTCGTCCAACTCATGGGAAAATGTTACCACTGAAGGTATTGATATCATTATTGCTGTGGATATTTCCGGCAGTATGCTGGCTGAAGATTTCAAGCCGAACCGCCTTGAAGCATCAAAGTCGGTAGCAACCGAATTTATTGCTGGTAGACCGGATGACCGGATGGGGCTTGTTGTTTTCAGCGGAGAATCTTTCACCCAATGTCCGCTTACAACCGATCATGTTGTTCTCATGAACCTTTTCCAGGGGATTCAAAGTGGTATCATTGAAGATGGTACAGCTATCGGGCTTGGCCTGGCCACTTCTGTTAGCCGGCTGAAAGATTCTGACGCGAGGAGCAAGGTCATCATTTTGTTAACCGATGGAATGAACAACCGCGGCGAAATTGCACCCATAACCGCTGCAGAAATTGCTAAAACATTTGGGATCCGGGTTTATACCATTGGGGCTGGATCGCTGGGTACAGCACCCTACCCTTTCCGTACACCGTTCGGCATTCAATACCAGAATGTTAAGGTCGAAATCGATGAGGGTGTTTTGCAGGAAATCGCCAGCATGACCGGCGGTAAATACTTCAGGGCAACAAATAATCAGAAACTAAAGGAAATTTATCAGGAGATCGATAAAATGGAGAAATCCAGGATTGATGTCAAAGAAATCAATACCAAAACTGAAGAATATCAGCGATTTCTGTCTCTGGCACTGCTTCTTTTATTAATCGAGATCGGGCTCAGGCTTACTTTATTTAAACGGAACCCTTGATTCATAAACTAACTATCTGAATAACTGCTATGAATAGCGCATTCCGGTTTGAAGATGAAAAAGTACTGATTGGTTTAGCGGTCATTCCGTTACTGCTCGTATTGTATCTGATTACCAAAAGATACCAGAAAAGACAGTTGCAGAAATGGGGAGATCAAATATTGCTGAACCGTTTGATGCCTGATTTTTCGTCTACCCGGACCTTCATGAAATTTATGATTTGGGTTCTTGCATTCGGAATCATGGTCCTTGCGCTGGCACGCCCCCAGTTTGGAACAAAATTATCGGAAGTAAAGCGGAAAGGAATTGAGATGATCCTCGCCCTGGATGTATCAAACTCCATGATGGCTGAAGATATCCAGCCAAACCGCCTGGAAAATGCCAAAATGGCTATCAGCATGCTGGTCGATCGTCTGGAAAATGATAAAATCGGGTTGATTGTCTTTGCCGGAGATGCTTATATTCAGATGCCTGTGACCACTGATTACATGGCAGCCAAGCTGTTTCTTAGTTCCATTAATACACAGATCGTACCTAAGCAAGGCACTGCCATTGGAAGTGCTATACATTTGGCCATGAGGTCATTCACTCTAAATTCCGATAAGAGCAGGGCAATTGTCATCATCACGGATGGAGAGAATCATGAAGAAGGCGCCGTAGAAGCTGCCAAAGAAGCTGCCGATGCCGGAATTATTATTCATACCATTGGCATCGGGTCGTCCCAGGGTGTTCCGATTCCGGTTACTTCAGCCAGCGGGCAAAAAGATTATCGTACAGATTATGAAGGGAAGGTAATTATCAGCAAATTGAATGAAGACTTGTTACGGCAGGTTGCAGCTGCAGGTGGCGGCACGTACGTCAGGGCAACCGCATCCCGCACCGGTCTCACTACTATTCTCGATGAAATGAATAAAATGGAGAAACAGGAAATCCAGATGAAGGTATACTCAGAATATGATGAACAATTCGTGTATTACGCCGGATTCGCCTTATTCTTACTTTTGATCGATTTCATCCTGAACAGCAGGAAAAATAAATGGTTGCAAAGTAAAATGAAAAACCTGTTTATTTGCCTGATATTTTTGAGTTTGGCTTTTCAACTAAAAGCCCAGCCGGGACGTGGAGATATCCGGCAGGGGAACCGGTATTTCAAAAACGAAAAATTTGATAACGCTGAATTGGCTTACCGGAAAGCTCTGGAAGAGAAGAAAGTAAATAAATTAGCAGAGTTTAACCTTGGGGACGCTCTTTACCGGCAGAAGAAATATGAAGAAGCAGGTCACCAGTTCGAAGCAGCGGCATCCAATGAAATTGTGAAAACAAATTCTGCAAAAGCCTATCATAACCTGGGAAACTCATTACTGCAAGCCGGCAAGATTGAAGAAAGCATAAATGCCTACAAAGATGCACTCCGCCGGAACCCCGGCGATCTTGATACCAAATACAATCTGTGCTATGCCCAGCATATGAAAAAGCAGCAGGATCAACAGAAACAGCAGAACGGAGACAAGAACGATAAGAACGATAAGAATAACGATAAGAAGGATCAGCAGCAACAATCTAACACACAAAATGTTAAAATCTCAAAAGAAGATGCTAAGAGATTATTGGAAGCTTTGGCTACTGACGAAAAAAAAGTCCAGGAAAAGGTGAAAAAGGAAAAGGCGAATGCCAGCAAGGTTAGAACCATAAAGGATTGGTAATGAAAAGAGAAACTTTTGGAACGATGAAGACATTATCACTGCTTATCCTGTTAGGTTTATGGATACCGGGGGCATGCTTAGCCCGGGAAAGTATCCAATTGACCGCGGAAGGGCCTAAGGTTATGGCAGTTGGCGAAGTTGCCCGTCTGGCCTATACCATTAATGCTAAAGCTGAAGGATTCACCGGTCCCAAAATTGATGGTTTTCTGTTCTCAGGTCCAATGCTATCCACCAGCATGAACACCCAGATTATTAATGGCCAGGTTAGTCAATCGGTTTCTTACACCTACAATTATAATATTCAGGCTACAGTGGAGGGAGTATTCACCATTCCTTCCGCCAGTGCGGTGGTCAAAGGAAAAACCTATACCAGTGATCCGGTGAAGATTGAAGTAGTGAAAGGGAATCAGGATAAACAGCAGGTTGCACAAGGCGGAGGAAGTTCTGACGGGGTAAATCCAGATGACCTATTCGTTAAAATAGAGGTCGATCGCAACCAGGTATATAAAGGGGAACAGATTTTCGCCACTATTAAGATTTACACACGGGTAACCCTGGCCCGGTTCGGAGAGATCAAAATGCCTGCTTTTGGTGGATTCTGGAATCAGGAAATACCTACCTCAGAGCAGGTTAGTTTGGAAAGAACCAACTACAACGGCCGGATTTATAATATGGGCATAATCCGGAAAACCATTTTGGTTCCCCAAAAGACCGGGAAGATCAGTATTGAACCATTTGAAATCGAGTGCTTTGTAAATGTCCAGCGAAAAGGACAGCGTAGCCCCTTTGATGATTTCTTTGGCAATTATGAAACGGTTACCAAAAGGATAAAGAGCCTCCCGGTTGAAATAACGGTAAAACCATTTCCTGATAATCAGCCGGCCGGTTTTAACGGAGCGGTAGGCAAGTTTACCATAACCGCCGGTATTGACAAGCATGAAGTCAAAACCAATGAGGCCATAACACTGAAAGTTAACGTTAAAGGGAATGGTAATATTAAGCTGATTGAGTTACCCGCTTTCCGGTTCCCGGCCGATCTTGAAGTATACGACCCGAAAATAACCGATAATATTGATGCCGGAAGCAATGGGATTACCGGATCTAAAACCTTTGAATACCTGATTATTCCGAGGCATGCCGGTGCTTTTGAGATCCCTGCATGGAATTTCAGCTATTTTGATCCTACGGCCGGAAGTTTTAAAACGTTCACGAGCGACATCATGAAGATCAATGTCACCAAAGGGGAGAAAGATTCTGAAGCTACTGTTGTCAGCACTCCCGGCAAGGAAGACATACGGGTTATCGGACAGGATATCCGTTTTATTAAGACCGGCAAGCCGAATTTCAAAGTCCGAGGTGATCATTTTTTCGCATCAATCGGGTTCATTTTTAGCTATATTATTCTTTCCCTGATATTTATAGTAGTTATCCTTTATTTCAGATCACGTTTTAAAAACCTGGCTGATGTTGAAGGAAGCCGATTCAGGAAGGCCAATGCAATCAGCCGCAAACGGTTAGCCCTTGCACGAAAATTCCTTGAATCATCAAACCGTGATGAGTTCCTCGAAGCCTTGACAAAAGCACTCTGGGGCTATGTCAGTGATAAATTCAATATTAATTTTTCGAATCTGAACCGCGATAATATCCGCGACCTCCTGGTGAATCGCGGTGTTGAAGAGGAAACGATCAAAAACTTTATTGAGACCATTGACAATGCAGAGTTTTTGCGATTTGCACCGGGAACTGGCGAAGGTGACCTGCACCAGCTTTTGACCCGCTCGGAACAAGTTATTGTTAGTATAGAAAAAACCTATCGGAGGTAATCATGATTAAGAAAATACTGATCGGCCTGGTTTTCTCTTTACTCGTCTGGCTTCCGGTTGCCGGACAAACCAAGGTGGAGCAGATGGTATTTGACAAAGCCAACCTGCTCTACCTGAACGGAGAATATTCCTCTGCCAGGGAGGAATATCAGAAAATAGTCAATTCAGGATTTGAATCTGTGGAATTGTATTACAATCTGGGGAATACGTTTTACAAGCTTGGCCAGATTCCATCGGCTATCCTGTACTATGAGAAAGCTTTGATCCTGAATCCGAAAGATGTGGATATCCAGTTCAATCTCGATCTGGCCAACCGGCTGGTGGTCGATAAAATCAATCCTGTAAATGAATTCTTTTTCAGGAAATGGATCCGCACCTTCGCCGGAATAATTAAAGCTGATGCCTGGGGCTATATTAGCCTGATTGCATTTATCCTGCTATTATCCGTGGTCATTTTCGTCTATGTGACCAGGGGATTCAGATTTAGGAAGCTGATGCTTTCCGGGGGAGCATTGCTGATCATTATCCTGGCATTTTCATTGCTGTTGGGAAGTATACAGAACAAACAATCGGTACATTCTGATTCAGCGATTGTTTTTTCATCCTCATTAACGGCAAAGAGTTCGCCAGACCAAGGCGGAACCGACTTATTTGTGATTCATGAGGGGGTTAAAGTAAAAATAACTGACCGGGTAGGCTCCTGGATCAGGATCAGGCTGGCGGATGGCAATGAAGCCTGGATTCCGGAAAACAGTGTTGAGAGGATTTAATTTCAGATCATTTTTCGCTGCCCTGCCGAATACACTATTGAATCTGCAATCTCTTCCAGGGTGAGATAGGCGCAGTTATACACTACATCGAAAATCTGGATCTGGAATTTTTGTCCCAGGTAATATTCCAGAAATCTTTTACGGTTTGCGTCCTTACTGGTTATCATTTCCAAAGCCTTGTCCTTGGGCAGATTCTGCGTTTGCATGGTCCTGTTAATCCTCCATTCCAGCGGTGCCATGAGGCGTATATGCAGTGATTTTTTGATATCCCTGTTCAACGCGACTCCGGCACGGCCAACAATGACAACATGCCCGCGTTCACCCATGGAACGAATAACTTTTCCGACAGATTTCTTAATCGCATGATCCGACTTATAACTGCCATCCTTTCGGGTAGATGCCAGGATATCATCAATTATCGACCTCTCCTGATAATCAAAAATATGGTTGATGTGCTTGGGATCGACTTTCAGATCCTTGGCAGATTCCTCCAACAATTCACGGCTAATCCATTTCCATCGATAAGGATGCAACGAGGTTTCCTGATCCAGCAACCTGAGTTTTTCCACCAAAATTTCTGCGAGAATTTTAGAAGGACATCCATATTCCCTCGAAATGGTAATCACCGGCCCCGGCTCCTTATTTTCAGTTTCATTTTTGATCCGGGCTTCAAAATACTTGATTAGTAAGTTTTCCATAATTATTAGAATTGCGAATTCTATTGGAATTCAGATTAAACAACTAATTTTGCACCCCGAAACAAAGAAGGGCTTATATTGTTTTACTACGGATTTTCTGTACATAATGTTCCATAACCCGGGTTACTAAATGCGTTCATTTCAATCCATTATCCTGATCATTCCCATTCTCCTCCTGATAGACCTGTATACCTACAAGGGATTAATGGGTCTGGTCAAAAGAAGGTCCCAAAAATCCCGAATAAGAGCATCTGTGGTTTACCTGACGCTTTCATTAAGCTTGATTGCTCTGTTTATCCTGTTTTATCTGAATTATCAGAAATCACCGGAAGATACTGCCCGGTATCAGCGGTTAATCTGGTTCAATGCCGTCTTCCTCGCATTTTTCGTTTTCAAGTTGTTTTATATCATTTTTGAAGGTCTTGAAGATCTGAAAAATGGGGTCCTGAGATTAACCCGCAAACGGAATTATAAAGAACCGCCACCACCGATGGATTCCATGGTTAGCCGTCGCGATTTTATCCGGAAAACCGGAGTAATTGTTGCCGCATTGCCATTTCTCGGAGTTCTCCACGGAGTTGGCTGGGGACGTTTTCGATTTACGGTTCATCACTCAGAAATCAAATTTCCAAACCTTCCGGAAGCCTTTCACGGATTGCGGATTGTTCAACTTTCCGATGCACATCTTGGAGGTTTTTATGGTAACTCTGAAAAGCTCGAAGAAGTGGTCAGCATTATCGATGACATAAAGCCGGATCTGCTGCTGTTCACAGGAGATATGGTCAATAATTTTGCATCTGAGATGGAGGGTTGGACCTCCATGTGGTCGAGGATGAATGCTCCGATGGGAAAATATGCAATTCTTGGTAACCACGATTACGGGGACTACTCTTCATGGCCTACCAAGGCTGCCAAAAAGGCCAATCTCGATGCCATCCTCAAACAGGAAGAAGAAATGGGTTTCCGGGTTCTTCGTAATGAAAATGTAGCCATTGAAAGAAATAATGAACGAATTTATCTGGCCGGGGTGGAAAACTGGGGTCTCCCGCCGTTTAAACAATATGGCGATCTCAACAAAGCCATGACAGGGATTCCGGAAGATGCCTTTGTGATCCTGATGTCACATAACCCTGACCACTGGGTAAAGCAAGTAAACGAAAAAACACAGATTCCGCTAACTCTTGCGGGGCATACCCATGGATTTCAATTTGGATTGGAAATCGGCAATTTTAAGATCAGTCCGGTTCAGTTAATTTACAAATACTGGGCGGGGCTCTATAAATCAGACAACCAATATCTCTATGTAAACCGGGGTTTGGGTTACCTGGCATTCCCCGGCCGTGTCGGAATCTGGCCTGAGATTACCCTGATTGAGATGAAAAGAGGCTGATCAGTTAACTGAAAAGGCAAATAAAAATTCTGCACCGGTTTTCCGCGTTGTCGGAAAATACATCATTCTGATTCCTGATTCCAGCTGAAGTCCTGAACGAAACAGATGATAGTCGAAAGTCAGGTCCAGCCCCGTCGACATAAACCAATTTGTAACATATAACTGTGTACCGGCATCGAAGAACAGATCGGCTTTTATTCTATTTATGTAGATCAGCCAACTGAGATGGTAATCCGGATATGAAATCGGGAAAGAATAATCAATTTTCAAGTTGTACCTGTCACGCGCCTGATAAACAACCTGGCCCCTGGGAAAATCCTGTATGGAGTTTAAAAACTGATCAAAGGTCAATAAACTTGCAGAATTCAGTATCCTTAGGCTGCTATTGGGCAGTAAGCCGGGCAAATACAGTATGATTCTACCCGTCATATTGTTACCCCGCTTTGCCAGACTGAATGCTTTAAAATAGCTGAAATTCATCGATACCCCCCACTTTGGAAACAAATCACGGTAGCTGGTTTTTCGCAGAAGAGCAGATGAAAAGGAGAATCCCGCCATCCATGCAGAATTATTGTATTCAGAATCGCGGTCCAACAAATAGCTGACCTGCTCGAAGAAAAGAGTCGGTTGAATTTTCCGGCTCCAGGCCCCGGAAGAGAAGTTCAGCGGTATACCCGACCCTAAACGTAAAAACTGCCAGTATGCACCAGGAAATTTACCTGTTGAATCGGACTCAGGATCAGGGTTCCGGTATTTTCTGCTATAATCCATTTCCAGCACAGGGTAAAGACCGGTATAGCGTAATGATCCTAACAGATTGTGGGACAAGTCTGTTTTATTATATTGATATCCAGCCCAACAGGTCAGTGTGCTCAGATCATTTTGGGACATCAGAACCACTCCGGGGCTAATTTGATAGGAATCCGGATTAAGAAACAAGGGAGACCAGGAGTGGAGTCTGAGGAGATGAGTGATCTTGTTGTACTGTTTGATTGCAACTGTCTGAATAGTATCGGAATAGATCACTGGAAATTCTCCTGTAGCCCGTTGAATGATCGCTGTAACAGGCTCAATAAGATGATCGATACGATAAACTGTTTTACCTCGCAAGGAGCTGAAGGCGACTTTGGCAGGCCGGTAACCATTTGCAGAATAAACAGATAGAAATAGGTTCTGACCCTGGGTATTTAAATAGTTAATCCCATGAGGATGACCGAAAACAATTTCGGGAACATGAGTATTGCGGTTAACCCGGTATAGCCCCTGCGTAGCCCCTGCCGGACCGGAGAAATAGATCCAGCCGCCGAAAGCAGCCGGGCAGGCAATATCTGCGTATCCCGCATCCAGAATAATCTCCTGCATCATTTCCCTGAAGTCGATACGAATCAGTTTTCTGCCCTCTGAACCGGTAGTGATGGCAAACAGTTCCTCCGATCCGTTGCCCCAGCATAGATAGCTGAAATGGTTATTCCTGGCTTCCGGCATCGATCTGATTACCTTGCCATCCAAAGGATCTATGATTCGCAGGTAAGATGAGCCATCCGCCTGCTCATCAATTACGGCAATGCGGTCCCCGGCAGGACTGAAAACCGGAGAAAAGAATCTTTGACCGTAGGTTAATCTGGTTTTTCGACCGGTTTTTAAATTGTAAGAAAACATTTCTGACCATGACCGGTTCTCCCATCTTGGATCCTGGATCAATTCGGTCCATACCAGTTTTCCCAGGTGATATGAAAACCCGGCATCTTCAATGGATCCGGGCCGTGCAATTATTCTTTCATCCGCTGATGAATCAATAAGGACGAATGCTGGTAAATCCCCGAATGATTTTTTCAAACATATAACTTCATGGTTACTAAATTGTTGTGGCCAATAATAATTCAGAAATTTAAGGGAATCCTTTGTAATGGTGAAAAGGCTATCCGGAGTTTTAACTGCCAGGGAAGGATCAGTCCAGAAGTCACGCAGCCATTCCATGGTTTCCACGTATAGTTTAGAAAACCTGAATCCCGTTTTCGGTCGTGTTAAACCGGAAAGGCCCTTAATGCTAAAAGGATTTCTTCCAATTTGCCCGAGAGCATCTGACCAGATAAGCGGATCTGTTAACATTCTGCCCCGGGCCGTCAGGAAATAACCAAAGAGGTACTCATTCGGCAGAATTTCATTGTAGGAGCCAAATAGAACCCGGTCCCAGGAAAGGTCTTTATTATCTACCAGCCTTGATCTTAAAGGCTGAATAAAACCGGCTATTCTGCCCCGTCCGGCATAACTCAACAAGGTTTCAGTCAAAACCGCATCGCCTTCCAACAGCCATTTCGGAACATGCAGCCCGAGGACTAAGGATTGTGCCTGCTCACCCAGAATATAACCTGCAACCCTGGTTATCCCGGCATTCAATCTTTCCATTTGTGCAAAGTGCCTGACTTCATGAATGATCAACTGTGGAGCAAAATCATTGGTTTCCAAGGTAATGGGCTGTTTTGGATAAAGTTCAATGCGACGGGGTGCCAATATGGAACTACCATTAGAAAAAGCAGCATAGGGATGCATGATAACCGGCATTTTCCTGATAGTTGACTGCATGGAAGCAGTTACGGGATCCACAATGTCATTTAAAATTCCGCTGAACTTTCCAGCCAGCCGGAGCTCCTTTTTCGGATAAACCAGATTGAATCCGTGAACTTTTGTTTGGTTCCATTTAATTGCCGAAGGGTCGGAACCCATGGAATAATATTGCGCGTGCCCTTGGATCGATAAAACCAGGAGCACCAATAGGAATAATCGGTGAAATGTTGTTGATGAAATTCTTTTCACACCACAAAAATAGAAAACCCCGGGATTGTAGAGACGCATATTTGCGTCTATTTCCCCATCATTCACAACGGCATCACCGGAGGCGATGACATGGACGCAAATATGCGTCCCTACGATTTTTATTCCTTCTTACCGGCCTTCTCGAGGTTTTCCATACCATTGATCTGCATTCCCTGAGCGATTTTAGCCACAGTCTTCATGTCAATAATTCCTGCTATCCAGATCATCGTGCTCTCTTCCTTTCCGCCGCTGATCATAATCAGCTCTTTGATAACCCCGTCCTTCTCAAGGGTGAGGAATTTAACCTGATTGTCGGTCTCCTTGATGGTCATTAATTCTTTATAGTCCTTTTCAGGGATTGCTGATTGAATTTCCTGGTAAAATGCTTTGCTGTCGTTCTCCCCTTTAATGGATAGTATTTTTATGAAATCCAGATTCTTAACAGTTCTCAGAAAATCATCATTTGTTGGGTTATCAACATTGGCAAAAAGCTGAAACATGTTTTTGGTAATGACGACAGAGGTGAATCCTTCCTTATTGGAATATTTCTGAAATAGTTGTTCAATAGCCTTATTCTGCGCAGAAAGGCTCGCAGTCACACAGAACAACATTATCAGGATGAAATATCTTTTCATGGTTGTTGATTTATTTTTGATTTTGCAATTTTCCCAATATTGACAACCTTTTTGCGGTTTGATCCAATGAGTTCAATTTCTGGAGAGGCTCCATCGCCTGGTTGATCCTGCTCAGGCCTGATAATTGGGAGGTACCTTCATTAAAATATTTCGAAACCATTTCGAGTGCCTCACGTGATTCAGCGTACGCAATTTTCGGATCACTGATATACTGCGTTTCATCCTGCCTGGAAAGGAAAAGGAAGGTTGAAACCATCAGGAGCAGACCTGCTGCAATGCTGAAAGCTAAATACATAATCCTCCGGTTGCCGTGCACCTGATCTTTTTGTGCCTCTTTCAGTGTATTTATGACAGAAGCCTCCAAATCGTCAGGTACAGGTAGTTCTTCGTCTCTCATAGCTGCAACAGCCAGGAAATGAAGTTTATCGGCCTCAAATTCCGGATCAACCTGACCATTCAGAAAATACTCTTCAAGATCGGATTCTTCCCTGGAGGAAGTCAATCCGTCATAGTATTTCTGCAATAAGATTTTTACTTCGTTCGTTTTCATATCCATACATTTTAGCCAGGATTTGCCTGATCTTATTCCTTCCCCGTGACAAAATTACGCGAACTGTTCCATCCGCAATACCCAGAGCTTCTGCTATTTCCTCATTTGAATAACCCTCAATATCTCTCATCCGCACTACAGATCGCTGAGGTTCCTGCATCTCTGTAATGGCATTTCGGACAATATCAACAGAATTATTTACTTCGAGGTGGCGGTCGGGTGCAGGTTCATTTCCTGGCCGGTTGCTAAAATACTCCTGCACATCCAGGCTGACCGTTTTTCTCAGCTTAATCCTGTCTAGACAATAATTTCGCATTACCCTGATTGAAAATGCCTCGATACTATTGACCGTGACAAGTTCGGATCTTAAGTTCCAAAGTTTGACAAAGACATCCTGAACAGCATCTTTTGAATCCTCCTGGTTCCCCAGGTAACGGAAAGCGTACCGGTAAAGCTGCCGGTTCAATGGAACTACTTTCTCGTTGAATTCTTGTGCTGTCATCATCTCATAGACGAATCAGGCCGGTTCTTGTTACATTGAAATTAACATTTTACTCGAATTTCCTCATCCCGCGGGTAATTATCGAAAAACTGGCGGATGACGAACCTGAGAAAATACCGAAACCGCCGTTAACATTCGTATAAACCTGAACCGGTTCGGAGAATGGATTTCCATGTGCCTGCTGATAGGCTTCATTGCTCAGTGCATAGAGATAATAAGACGGATCAATCTGTTCCATTTTAACATCCAGCCAGATCGTATCAGACTCAAAAAAAGAATAGTCCGAGAGGCCGAATTCAACAGTCTTCATTAGCCCGTCAAACAGGAAATCCTCGAAATAGAGCTTGCCTCCGAAATTATGGGATTCATCCTTCAGAAACCGATCTAAATTACCGGAAAGGTATGCAGGATGGGACAATTTTTTCCCAGTCCACGTCATGGTGCCATAATCAAACTCTTTGTAGGTAACGTCAACACCAAATCCGTAAATATTTTTTACTCCGGCAGGGTCGTTGAATTTTACAGAGACACGAAGTTCCTGCTGCCCCCATTCGCCTGTAAGTGTTGCAGTATCAACAGAGATGAAGGGAACCGGCGGCGGTATGATTGCAGTAGCCTCAACCGGTTTCAGATCATCGTATGCAGCGGTTAAGCGATATGTTTCTCCAACCTGTGGTTTGAAATCCGGCAGATAATAGAATCCTCCTGTATCTTCCAGGAGTTTTCCGATCAGATTAGAGCCACTAAACAAATTGACATCAGCACCTTTAATGAGAATAAGGCTGTCGGGCTCGAGCACCGATAAGCTCCTGCTAAGGTTTATCCTAACGGGTTTATCTGGACTGATCAATCCATTAACCACAATTTTCCGTTCTTTATCCGGGATAGAAATATCGATGATCTTTTCGCAGGACGCTAATCCAAAAACTGCCATAATTGCGGCCAACTGCAGTCGGTATCGGGTTTTGTATTTTTGCATGATTACTTAATCATAAAGCTGTAACTGATCGACGGAATAATCGGGAACAGAGAGTATTGCTTCAGAACCATTTTAGAAGATCCGTTGGCCCCATATTCCTGATCGAATTGGAGATAGAAAGGATTCTTGCGGTTATAGACATTATAAGCACCTATTGACCAAACTCTCTCGCCCCATTTTGTATCTTTATTAAAATTGATGCCGATATCGAGCCGATGGTAGGCCGGCATCCGGTAGGAATTTCGGTTTTCAAAAGCCTCGATCCCGTTAAAATACTGATAATCATACCAAAAACTTGATAATGACGCGTATTTTTCAAGAGGAAGGGTGACTGCATTCCCGGTGCCATAAACCCAGGTTACCCCTAAATCAATATTATCGGTAATTTTCTGGTTCAGAACAAAAGACACATCATGACGGCGATCGTAGCGGTAAGGGAACCATTCACCGAAACTGATATTTTCGAATTTCCGCTCACTCCAGGAAAGGGTGTACCCGATCCATCCGGAAGTTTTTCCCACCTGTTTTCTGGCGAGGATTTCAACACCATAAGCCCGGCCTTCCCCGATTTCGATTTTATCCTGCCAATCATCTGTGAAGGAAAAGAAACTTGCACCCTCTTTGTATTCGATCAGGTTTTTCATCGATTTATAATAACCTTCCACACTGATCTCAATGCCGTCAGCGGGCTCATAAACCACCCCAACAGCATATTGAACCGCGCTTTCGGGTTTGATTTTTTCCGTGGCAGGCAGCCATAAATCGGTTGGGAGCCCGATGGTTGAGTTGGTCAGGAGATGGATGTACTGGCTCATCGTGGTAAAGGCGGCCTTCATCGAAACCTTTTCATTCACCAGAAACCTTGCAGAGATCCTGGGCTGCAAAGAGGTATAGGTTGAATCCTGTACTATAAAGCCGGAAAAATGAAGGCCGATATTGGCTTTCAGCCGGGGAGAAATATTCCAGTCGTCTTCAACAAACACAGCACCTTCATGCGCGTAAATGTCTTTATTTCCGAAAGTTGTATCAATTCCGATGTTATTCTCACCCTGCATTGACAATACACTCACACCAGGTTTGAAGGTGTGGTAAATCTGATTATAACCGAAACGGATGGTATGGTTTGGATCGGGGAGGTATTCAAAATCAATTTTCCCGGCCCAGTCAATGATTCCCGAATCGTATATATATTGAAACTTATTTGTAAGGGTATCATTATCAACCTGCTGATTCATCATAGACGTTATGAAATTATAGCGGCTATAGGTTATAATAGTATTGCTGAATAACTTAGGTGTGATGACATAATTCCAGCGCATTGCTGCGGTCAGGTTGCCCCAGCCAAGTCCTGCATCAGCTTCCGATCGATAGCTTTCACCCTGCTTATCTCCCTTTTCCACGGTGCGAAAATAGGCCTTATCACGACCAGAATAAGCACTTAGGAATAGTCGGCTTTTATCAGAGAACTTATGGTTGATCTTTGCATTCAGATCGTAGAAATAATACCCGGCGTTGATATTACTATTGCTGCTCTTTGCCTGCAGTTTAATTAACGGCTGTGCAAGCACATCTATGTAAGTTCGCCGGCCTGATACAATAAAAGACGTTTTATCCTTAATGATGGGGCCTTCAATGGTAAGCTTGCTGGAAATAATACCGACGCTGCCTTCCGCACTGAATTTCTTATTGTTACCATCACGCATGCGAATATCCAGAACTGAGGATAGACGGCCACCATAACGGGCAGGAAATCCACCGGTTATGAGTTGTACGCTTTGGATAGCATCGGGGTTAAACACGGAGAAAAAGCCAAATAAGTGGTTTGCATTATAAACCGGCACTCCATCGAGCAAAATAAGGTTTTGATCAGGTCCCCCACCCCTCACGTAAATTCCGCTTGTACCTTCGTTTCCACCCTTCACACCAGGTAACAGCTGCAAAGCTTTCAAAACATCGACTTCACCGAGCAGCATGGGCAGACTTTTGATGGATTTCGCACTTAATTCCGTCATACTCATCTGGGTGCTTAAAACAGCCGATTTGGCCCTTTCTGCCGAAATAACAACTTCATCCAGATTGATAATCGGCGAGAGTCGAATATTTAACAGGGTATCCCGGCGAAGATTAATATCCAGAACAACCGTTTGGTACCCGATATAGGAGACAGTCAGTTTAACTATCCCTGCCGGAAGTGTAAGGCTATAGAAACCAAACGCGTTGGTAGTGATCCCTTTGAGTGACGTGGCATCATATACATTGGAGCTGATCAGTTTTTCCCCGGTCAGGTTATCTTCCACAGTTCCCCTGATGGTATAACGCTGTGCCTGCAAGGAAAGTGAAAAAATGATCAGCAGAGAAACAATTGCAATCTTTTTCATGTTTTGGCAAAAAAAGGTTCTAAAGCGTCAAGCAGATCTTTAGGAGGCCGCACAGGCTTTCTGCTTCCAGAATCGGTAAAAACAAGCTGACACTCAGCTTCATTAATCAAATCACCAGCTTCATTGTAAATTTCATAGAAAAAGGTAATCCTGGCTGTTGGAATTGAACGTAATATCGTACGGATGGTAATCAATTCATCATAGGCAGCCGGCCTGTAATATTTTGCGACCATCCTGACAACCGGCAAAAGGATTCCCCGGGATTCCAGGTCACGGTAAGTCATTCCAAGTACCCTGAATAATTCGGTTCGTCCAATTTCATAAAACTCCGCATAGCGGCCATAGTAGACGTATCCCATTTGGTCAGTTTCACCGTAACGGATACGTTGGTGGATGTCGCAGGCATACATAGGGAAAAGACTTTAAGACTATAAGACGTTAAGACAAGAAGACTTTAAGACGTTAAGATAGGATAAGATCTGCATAAAGATCGTAATCATCAGCTTTTGTGATTCTGACCTGATGAAATTCACCGGGATTAGCTTTGCCGGATGATAACGGGATCAGAATTTCCTGATCGACCTCAGGTGAATCATACCATGAACGTCCCACATGAAACTCACCATCAACACGGTCAATAATTACCTGGAATTCCTGTCCGATGCGCGAATGATTAAGATCTGCTGAAATCTGCTGTTGTAATTCCATGATCCGGGAATATCTTTCCTGTTTGATCTCTTCCGGAACATCATCGGGGAACAGGTCGCCTGATCGCGTTCCTTCTTCCGGCGAATAGGTAAAAACTCCCAGCCGTTCAAATCTGGCTTCTCTCACAAAATCCAGCAGTTCTATAAAATCCACCTCGGTTTCTCCGGGATGTCCAACAAGGAAGGTGGTCCGGATAGCTGCATCCGGTATTTTATCCCGGATTTCGCGGATCAGTTTGTAAGTGTCAGCCTTGCTATAGCCCCGGTTCATCATCTTCAGCATTCTGTCGCTGATATGCTGAAAGGGAATATCCAGGTAGTTACAAATCTTATCGTTCAACTGCATCAGATCGAGCAGTCCTGAAGGAAAACTTTCGGGATAGGCATAATGCAGCCTTATCCAGGAGATACCTTCAATGGCAGACAGGCTGGTCAACAGGGGCACCAGCATGCTCTTCCGGTACAGATCACGTCCATAATAGGAAAGATCCTGTGCGATAAGGAGCAGTTCTTTTACCCCTCTATTAGCCAGCCAGGATGCTTCCTGCAGAATATCTTCCATTTTTCTGGACACATGTTTTCCCCTGATATCGGGGATGGCACAAAATGAGCAATTACGGCTGCAACCTTCCGATATCTTCAGATAGGCATAATGCGAAGGAGTCGATGAAATGCGTTGATTAAGGATTTCCGGATTAAAAGCCAAATTAAGGGAAGTAACAATTTCAGGGATTTGCTCAACACCAAACCAGGCATCCACTTCAGGCATTTCAGGCACCAATTCATTTCGGTAACGCTGTATCAGGCAACCCATTGCATAGATCTTCGTGATCTGGCCGTTCTTTTTAGCCTCGATGGATTCGAGGATTGTATTGACTGATTCTTCTTTGGCATCGAGGATAAAACCGCATGTATTGATAATCAGAACATCAGCATTCACACGATCGGGATCAAGCCTGGTTTTTATTCCCTGTGCACGCAATTGGCTCAGGAGTTTTTCTGAATCCACGAGGTTTTTTGAGCAGCCGAGATTAATGATGTCAACGCGCACGAGAATGATTTATATTGTAGGGACGCATATTTGCGTCTATCAAGCGGTTATCAGTAATTAAGAAGCATCTGGCCCAAAGAGGGAATCGATGAACGCGGTTTTGTTAAAAACCTGAAGGTCTTCTATTTTCTCGCCAATACCAATATATCTGACTGGTATTTTAAATTGATCGCTGATACCGATTACTACACCGCCTTTAGCCGTTCCATCAAGTTTGGTAAGGGCCAGGGCTGTGACTTCGGTTGCTGCAGTGAATTGTTTAGCCTGTTCGAAAGCGTTCTGACCGGTAGATCCATCAAGCACCAAAAGCACTTCATGGGGTGCATCGGGGATCACCTTTTTCATCACGCTGCGAATTTTGGTAAGCTCGTTCATCAGGTTGATCTTGTTGTGGAGCCTTCCTGCCGTATCGATGATCACCACATCAGATTGCTGTGCAACAGCTGAACGTAGGGTGTCGAATGCAACCGATGCCGGATCCGCTCCCATTTTCTGCTTGATCAATGAAACGCCGGCACGTTGAGCCCAAATTTCCAGTTGCTCGATTGCAGCTGCCCGGAAAGTATCGGCTGCTCCAAGAAGGACCTTTTTACCCCTGCTTTTATATTGGTAAGCCAGTTTTCCGATCGTTGTGGTTTTTCCAACACCATTAACTCCTACAACCATAATAACATAGGGGCCGCCAGTTTCCGGAAATGGAAAATCCTCCTGATCCCCGGGATTATTTTCCGATAAGAGTGAACCGATCTCTTCTTTAAGTATGCGGTTCAACTCATCGGTGCTCATGTATTTGTCACGCGAGGCCCGCTTTTGGATGCGCTCAATAATCCTGACGGTTGTGCTTACACCTACATCAGAGGAAATCAGTACCTCTTCGAGGTTATCCAGCACCTCATCATCAACCTTGTTCTTTCCGGCAATAGCGCGGGTCAGTTTCTTGAGAACACTCTCCTTGGTTTGGGCAAGGCCCTGATCGAGGTTCTTTTTCTTATCTGCCGACAACCAACTGAATATGCCCATGAAACAACAGGTACAGACTACTTCTGGTTGAAATAGTCTATGACGTGATCGTTATGAACCATTTCTTCCTTAAAAGAATAGGCTCCGGTTTTCGGTGACTTCACCATTTTGATAACCCTGGCATAGTGTCTTCCTTTGCCGGTCTGCATGGTAGCAACAACTTTCTTTGCCATATTCTGATCTATTTAATTTCCCGGTGAACGGTTACTTTCTGAAGAATTGGATTGTACTTCCGAAACTCCATGCGATCCGGGGTATTTTTCCGGTTCTTGGTGGTTATGTAACGTGAAGTACCTGGTTGACCTGAGGTTTTATGTTCGGTGCATTCAAGGATCACCTGAATCCGATTGCCTTTAGCTTTTTTCCCCATTTTTAACTGCTCCTCTTAATATTTGGTGATCAAACCTTCATCTTTGGCTTTTTTGAGACAAGCTGCCAGACCATTTTTAGTAATGGTACGAATACCATTGGCTGACACTTTCAGCGTTATCCAGCGGTTTTCTTCCGGCAGCCAAAACTTCCGGGTAAACAGATTCGGATAAAAACGCCTCTTTACTCTCCGGTTAGAGTGGGACACATGGTTGCCCACCATCATTTTCTTACCGGTTATCTGACACATCTTCGACATGCTCTTTGAATTTTGGATCGCAAATTACGGCAATTTTATTCAAATATTCAAGAGATTGAGTAAAAAAATGGCCTGATCTTATTAACCAATCGATGTTTAAAGAAGGTTTACTTAGATATTGTTTCTTTCAAAACCTCAATCCGAAGCATATTCAAGGCAGCCAAAGAAGCCTTAACTATATTACGCTCACGGTGTTCCCCAAATTGAAAACATTGCGAAAAAACACCTTTGCGGCTGGCAACGGCAATCCAGGTGGTGCCCACAGGCTTGGAAATAGTTCCTCCATCGGGACCGGCTATGCCTGAAGTGGCCACGGAAAAATCGGTATCAAAATGTAACAGGCAACTTTTTGCCATCTGCTCAACCACTTGTTGACTCACGGCACCATACTGGTTCAGCATGAGTTCCGGGACATCCAGATATTTCACCTTAATTTCATTGGCGTAGGCAACAATACTGCCTTTGTAATACGCGGAACTTCCGGGTATCCGGGTGACCAGCCTTGCAATGCTGCCTCCCGTGCAACTCTCGGCCGTAGCAATCGATAGATGACTTTCCGATAACATTTGGCCGATCTTCTCTTCGAGCGAGATCTCGTCATATCCAAAATGATAATCTTTTACTATCGCTACCAATGATTCGGTTAAATCAGACATTTTTGTTACCAGCCCAATCCTGTTATCCCCAGTACCACTGATTCTTAGCCTGACCATACCCGGTGATGGAAGATAAGCAAGTGAAAAGTTTCCGGGAAGTGCCATCTCCCAGTCATCCAGCATGGTCGACAATTTTGATTCCGGAACTCCGGTGGTCATGATTGTTTTATGAAGAATCGCCGGCGTTTTAAAATGGGTTTTCAGTAATGATAAAACAGACGTCTCCATGATGGATATCATTTCGTACGGCACTCCCGGCATCGAAATCACCACCTTTCCATCTTTTTCAAACCACATACACGGTGCGGTTCCCTGCGGGTTCCGGATAACACGACAGTTATGCGGCACTTGCGCCTGCGCACGGTTTAGAGAAGAAACAGGTACATGCCTTATTTTCAGCAGCTTAAGAATATCTTCAAGAACCGTCTTATCCTCAATAAGTTCAGAATTGAAAAATTCTGCCAAAATTGATTTGGTACGGTCGTCATTGGTAGGGCCGAGTCCTCCGGTTATAAGTACCACATCGGCACGGCTCATGGAATCTGCCAGAGCTAACCGAATTTCATCGCGACTATCGGAAATAGAGATAATTCTCTTTACCGGAATGCCAATCATTGACATCCGGTCGCCAATCCAGGCCGAGTTGGTATCGATTATCTGGCCGATTAGTATTTCATCACCGATGGTGATAATTTCAGCGGTTGGGTTCATGGTTTAAAGCGTTGAGGTCCCCGCCGGACGGTTTCGTGTAGCGTCAAGGGGTCCCCGCCTTC
>JBBAAF010000045.1:0-26500 GCA_041658425.1 Bacteroidales bacterium
ACTTTTAAAAGTTGTAGAGACGGATGATCATCCGTCTCTACTAAAGCAGAAAGGCGTAATGACTGTTAAGATCACTACGCCTCCCCACAAACTATCAACAAATACTAATTTCAAATCAACGATTCAAAAGTAGAGCCCAATTCTGAAGAAAAACTGAAGATTCACCCTCGTTTGTTATTTTTTTCAAACCAATGAATCTCAAATTGATGTAAACCGTCGGCATTGATATATTTTACGGAGAGGTCGCACACTTCGCAGATTTTCCTGACCAGTGCTAATCCAAGGCCTAATCCTTTGGAATCCGGTTCTTTAATGAATTCCGAAAAATAATGATCAGTCGGATGAGATAGTTCCGGGCCATTATTAACAACCCTAAGCATACCGGGCTGAAGGTCTATTTCCAGAATACCACCCTGTTGATTGTGCACGATGGCATTTTTTACCAGGTTGTGAACCAGAATATCCCCAAGGGATGGATCCATCGGCACCGTTATTTCGGCTGGCAGTCGGGTTGCCAGCTTAAGTTCTTTTATGTCAATAAGTTCGTTAAGATTGTCGAGCTGACGAAAGATCCCGGATGCCGGATAGAATATTCCGGTGGAGGAATAATGCTGATGGTCAATCTTGAATAGCAGGGCCAACGACCGGTTTAACCGGGAAAGATGCCTGCTGTTATCTCCAATCGACTGGATCAGTTGGAGTTGTTCGTCATTCAGATTTGAAGTTTGCATCAGAAGTTCGCTTTTTAAGCGAATTACAGCCAATGGAGTCTGAATCTCATGGGTTGTGTGCGAAGTAAAGTTGTGGAGATTGTCATAGGTGTCAGAAACCCTCCGGGTCATTTTTTCGATCTCTTCATTCAGAGTCCTGAATTCGTTGATGCGGGATCCCGGAAGTCGTAAGGCTTTCTGATTGGGGCCATAGTTTTTAAGTGCCTGGATGGTGTTGTAAAAATCCCTCCAGATTCTCCTGAACGCAAATCGGTTGAGCAGGAAAATACCTAACAGAGAAAGGATGGCAATCAGCGTCATCAGGAGGATGATCTGCTGTACCAATTGTTCGGCAGGTAATTTCGATTTGAAGAGGATAAATTCAACCGGCTGATCCTGAACGATTTCATAAAATCTAAGACACCGGATTGAAGACTTTTCGCTGGACCCCTTTATCAGACTTACGCTGTCGTAGAAAACTTCAGTATCACCAGGAAATTTTGCGATTTCCCTTGCGATCAACCGGCTGAAAAATGGTGCACCTGCCTGGTTGGCTATCAGCAACAATTCTGGATTGGACAGGACTTCGGTTCGTTCCTGACGAAGTATGGCATCCAGTTCATCGTTGCTAAGCTTTCGTAAAAGCGAGTACAGGACGATTCCGATCAGAACAAATACCACCAGTGAAAAGGAAGACAGGTAGATCGAGGATTGGGTTTGCAGTTTCATCTCTCCTCCGTAATTCGGTATCCTGATCCATAAACTGTCTGTATCCAATCGATCCCCGTTTTTGCCTGCAGCTTTTTCCTCAGGTTTTTCATGTGGGTGTAAACCAACTCGGTATAGTCGGTTCCATAGATACTGTCGCCCCAGATATGTTCAGCGATGGCATCTTTGGTGATTACGCGATTTTTATTGGTAATGAGATACATCAACATGTCGAATTCTTTTCTGGTGAGCTCCATTTGCTCTCCGTTCAGAACCGCCGTTTTACCTTCGGGATCCATAATAAGTTCTCTGAATATCACATAATTCTGACCGGTATAACGAGTACGGCGGATCACGGATTGAATCCGGGCGTTCAGTTCAGAGAGGTCAAAAGGTTTAACCAGGTAGTCGTCGGCACCTGTTTGCAAACCCAGGATCCGGTCGTTCAGGGTATCACGGGCCGAGATCACAATTATCCCGCATTTGGCTTGGTTCTCTTTCAGTAACCTAATGATTTTCAGGCCATCACCATCCGGAAGATTGAGGTCAACGACCACGCAGTAATAATCATATCGATCGATCGCCTTCATCGCTTCATGGTAAGTTCCGGCAGTTATACAGCGGTATCCGCCGGGTTCGAGGTATGATACCATCGATTCCCTCAGCGAACGTTCGTCTTCAATAATCAGTAGGGTTATCATGGGGGCTAAGTTAAGGCAATTGTAGAGACGGATGATCATCCGTCTCTATACGCCCTGACGTCCTCACTCCCTCACGAAATATACCCTGAATTCCTCCGGGCTCACCTCCACAACATAATTGTCGAATCCGATTCCGGAAGCTTTATCGATGAGGGGAGCAGGAAAAAAGGGTGCGATCAGCTCATAGATCTCATTTTCAGGCATATTGTGAAGGTCGGCAAGCACCTGCCCAACCGGATGTTCCCCACGATTCAGCATCTCGCGGGCATCCAGGTGCCGGGTGACTTTATCCGCAGCAAACCAGATAGGGACTGGCTGTAGAGACGTATAATTATGCGTCTCTACGACAGTATCCAAATGCCCTTGTCCGGAAACCTGCCGCAGCCTGTTCACCAGATCTTCCACTTTGATTCCGCCAACGAGCGCTGCCTGCTGCAAAGTGGTCACTCGGGCAACGGTCCGCCGCAATACCGGATTTTTCAGCTTTTTAAATGCAGGGCTTATATCGAACAGTATCTCTTCCAATTCCGGATAATCCGTGATCAGATCGAGGATTTTTGTTTTCGGGGTTATTATCAGTTTTTGTTCCATAATCATTTGTAAGACACAATCCGCTGCTCCCCTTCAAGTTTTCGAAGTTCAGTAAGGTCCTGCGAAACCTCGAGGGTTCCCAGATATTCACCGTTTTCATCTCGAAGGGCATAATATTCGATATAAATGAATTTGCCTTGCATCTGTATCCAGAATGGGGCATGACTGGCCGCACCGCTTTTAAAATCATTGATAATTTTTTCGACGATATGAACGCTGGCCGGCGGGTGGCATAAGCGAACATCCCTGTTAATGATCGAACGGCTACGGGTAAAGATCCTGTGAGCTCCCTGGGAGAAGTATTTGACCTTGTCGTTCTTATCAACGAAAGTTATGTCCACCGGCAGGGTGTTAAGTATGGCCATAAGTTCGGCTGCCGTGAAGCTGCCCGAAGGGAGTTGGATCGAATTACCGTGAATTTGTGAGGTGTCATCGGTTGTTTCCTCCATTCCTGCAGGTTTCCATTCCACCTGGGGATCATACAGGCAAAACCCGATAGGAAGGGTCTGCTGGTAAACGTCCCACCAGTTTTGGTCGGTGAGATGATCAAGGCTCATCGGAAATAAAATCCCCTCCTCTTTTTTAATCATGTCCTCTATACCCTGCAATGCCGGATTGAACAGAAGGTCAAATGCCGAGAGTATATCTGCCGGGGAGAGCCCGCCGGTGCGTAAAACTTCGACACAGCCCTTCAGCAGATTGCGGATCTCATCGTGCCTTCCCCACATTACCGTCGGCGGACCGGTAATGCCGGCTTTTTCGAGGAATGGAAATACCAGATATTCTTTTCTCTGATAATGCTTATCAACATCGAGCAGACTGTTAAATGCCGACAGGAGTTTGAGCACCACCGGTGCCGGGTCGTCAGTCTCCTGCATTTTTTTTACCTGGTCGAGCAATTCGGCTGCCAAATCCACCACTTTCAGAAGTTCCTTATTCTCCTGGATAAAAGTATCGACGGGGTGGCCCGGAGGGATCGACCTGGCACCCGACAGGTCGATACTGCCTTCCAGTACCAGTGAATGGACATCGCAGAATTTCTGGATTTCCTCGGGCGGAAGGCCCTCTTCTATAAGTTGTTGCTCAACTTCCACCACTTCCCCGTATGGCACCTGCTTCAGTACTTCCACGAGTTCGGCTTTAACCTTTTCGGGATCGATTCCCTGGTGGATTTTCAATAGCAATCCCTTAAGGATGTGCTTGCGACGATCTGAATTATTAATCAATTCACTCATAATATCTCTTTAACTATAAAAGGTACGAAATCTTCCGTAAAGAAATAATTTAGAATGATTCTAAATAGTAACAAACGTTACAAATAGAAAAATTATCCGATCAGCACGTTGGTGTGGGAATAGGCATACTGAACGGAAGTGGCTCTGCGGATCAGAGCAAGAATGATGGTTAGTGATCCGATGCGGCCTACAAACATGGATAGGACCAGGATGCTTTTGGCGGTTACACCGAGGGAGGAGGTGATACCCATGCTAAGTCCGACAGTTGAAAGTGCAGATACTTCCTCGAAAACAAGATGCATAACATTGATATGGGGCTCCGCAATAGACAGGCAGATGGTACCCATGAGAAACAGGCAGGAATAAATAACCGCTATCGATATGGCACGCTGAATCAGAGCAGGGCGCAGGGTGTGCTGCAGAAAGGTAAGATGTTTGGTACCCCTGACGGCCATATAGGTAGATTTCAGTATTACTGCAAAAGTGGTAGTTTTGATACCTCCGCCGGTTGACCCAGGGGAAGCGCCGATAAACATCAGGAAAGCAAAAATCAAAATCAGCGGTTCACTGAACTTGCCAATATCAACCGAATTAAATCCTGCGGTACGGGATATTACTGAATGAAAAACTGATTGCATCACCCTTCCACCGGTTGAAACGTCGTCGGGATGAACCGGATAGAGAAAAAAGAATGCAAGCGCCCCTCCGATAATCAGGAAAAACGAGGTTCGCAAAGCAATGCGTGAGCTGGGTTGTAAGTACTTATAGTAAAACAGGGGATTGACCGATTTTTTCCGAAGGCTGGCAAAATCCTGAAGAACAGGAAAACCGATCCCGCCCAGGAAAACCAGCATGGCTATCACCCCATGAACTCCCCAGGACAGCCTTACCCCTTCCTCGAAGAAATTATTGGTATACAGACTGAGTCCCGCGTTGTTAAATGCGGAAATGCAATGAAACATGGAAAAGAACAGGCGGCTCTGCCCCTCCTTGAATTCCACGGAGGGCCCCCAGGAAAAGTAAACCACTGCAATGCCAACTGCCTCAATGAGAAACGAAAAAACAATAATACTCCGAAGTATCGAGCGCGATTTGGACATTTCGTCGGTATCCAGGAGGTCTTTGATCAGGGATTGATATTTAATACTTGAAGAATCGCGATAAAAAATGGTGAAAAATGCCGCAAATGCCAGGATGTTAATACCTCCTAACTGTATGAGTATCATAATAATCCAGTGACCTTTATGCGTAAAGGCAGTGGCCGTGTCTACCGAAGTCAATCCGGTAACGCACACCGCACTGGTTGAGGTAAAAAGCGAGTCGATAAAAGAAATTCCATGGGTGGTCATTTCCGGAAGCATCAGCATAGCAGTTCCGAAAGCAATCAGGGAAAGAAATGAGAGGGCGAGAAGTCTTGCTGGCGAGATCTTTAATTTTGAAATTTTTGCAGCGGCTTTTCCCAGCTCCAGACCGACGATGATGAAGAAATAAAGCTGAACAGCGAGGATGGAAACATCGCCGATGGGAATATTCATCACTTTCATGAAAAGGCTGTTCAATGCCTGGTGTCCGAAAATGATGAAGAAGATTTCTTCAATTACCATAAAAACAAATACCAACGAATCCATCCTGTTATCACGGATAAAATACCCGGGATGGAAATCATAAAAAACACGGATCAGGTATTTTAGTATGTAAAACCAAATGCTGGCGCGGATAATGAGATAAACGGTTTTTAGGGTGGCCGGTGTCTGAGGATATCCGTAATAATAGACAATAGCCAGCAGGGAGAATAAGGAAAAGATGAATGTTCCCCACGTCAGAACAGACATCATCCGGTTTTTACTGGAAAAAAGCCTTAGATTAATCCGTTCCCGTAATTGCTGGATTTCTTCCTTTAACGGCATTAAGGGATTTATTGATTGATTGCTACAAACCGTTCAAGGTCCTTATTCTGACCAAACAGGACCAGTGTGTGGCAACTGTCGATTTTAAATTCGTAATCTACAACCCCTTCAATATGGCTTTCGCCTTCTTTTATCGATTTTACCGTTACCAGGGAGAGCCGATATCTTTCGCGAAGGTTAACATTTCCAAGAGTTCTGCCGATGATTTGCCGAGGCGTTTTTATTTCTGCTATCCTGTAATTATCAGGGAGTTGAAGATAGGAGACCAGGTTCGGATTGGTCAACCGTTCGGCAACAATCTGCCCAACCTCAACCTCCGGACTCAAAACCTCATGAACACCTATTTTCTCCAGGATCAGCCTCACCCTTTTCCCGGTAGCCCTCGCTATTACTCTCTTACAACCCAATTCCAGAACCAGAACCGTTGTGAGCAGAAGTTGTTCCATATCCTGACCAATGGCCACCACCACCGCATCCATATCGGTTATGTTCACCGACATGAGCGCTTTTTTGTCTGTAGCATCCAGGGCTACAGCGGCAGATACCTGGTCCGACATATTATCAATCACCTCTTCACGATTGTCAATGGCCAGAACCTCCGCACCGCATTTTGTTAGTGCTGTGGCAATAGCCCGACCGAACTGACCCAACCCAATCACCGCAATTTTCAGAGCAGACATAATTTGGTAAAATATTGCGCAAAGGTATATTAGAAGTAGTTAGAATGGACAATGATTGCGACTGTTTTTAAAAACAATTTCTTGGCTTCTCATTTGCCAAGAAGAATTGATCAATTACAAACTTACCCAACCCGGACTGTAATTATAAACGGTAATTCAGAAAAGTCTGGGTCCGGGGTTTATACCCTTCACACCGGAAACCGGAATTCCAAACCGTCAAGAATTATCAGAAATCGATCTGGATATTAAGCGATCGCGGGTCGCAAAAAAAAACATCAGGCGACCGCGGGTCGCCCCTACACCAATATCTTATCTAATGCTGCGATCAATTTGTCGACCTCCTCCAATGTATTATAATGTACCATCGAAACCCTCACCACCCCGTTCTGTTCGGCCAGTCCCAGGAATTCGATCAGGCGTTTGGCGTAGAAATCACCAAACCGGATTCCGATCCGGTGCTGATCCATCTTTTGTACAATTGATTCGCTATCAGTATTTTCGATAACAAAAGAAACGGTTGGAACACGCGTTTCCGTGGCGGCTGCCTGACCAATAATGCGCACATGCGGTTTTGTGTTAAGGTATTCCAGAAGCTTGCTGCTGAGCTGATGTTCATGGTGTTGAATCAGGCCGGATACCTGTTCGAGCCTGTTCCGAAAATCATTTTGCTCGATCCCGGGTAATTCAAGAAGAATGGCTTTTTTCCCATACAGCATGGCGTAATGCGGTCCATAAGTTTTGTAAAAGCTGAAAACATAGAAATCAACATCCCAGCCTGGAAGGTAAATAGCTCGCACCGAGCTGTACATAGGATGTCCGGTAAAACTCATGCATCCGGTCGATCACCGGACGGGCGATCTGCGACCCACCGGCATTATCCATAAAAATCCAGGATGATTCCAACCCTGGAAAGAAGGATCTTACATAGTCAATATTCATAATGGTTAGGTTAGGTTGTAACCCCTAAGATATAAAACCATTCGATTTATTGTAAAAAAGTCTATTTTTATCCTGTCACTAAAAAAGGGTAGTCTTATGGCAGTTGTTGGTGCGCTACTTAACAATGTGGTGCGAAAAAGAAGTGCAAACTTCAAGCGCAAACAACCGATAGGGCAGGATGCACAGGTAAAAACCCTGAAAAAATTACTGACCCGGGCCCGTAATACACAGATAGGCAGGGCTTATGGTTTTGAGGAGATTTTATCCGCCTCTGATCCGGTTAAGCAGTTCCAACAGAAAGTCCCGATTTACTATTACGAGAAAATCTATACGGAATGGTGGCATAAACTCCTGACCGGCGATCAGAAAAATGTATGCTGGCCGGGAAAAGTGAAATATTTTAGCCTGACTTCCGGTACCTCTAACGATTCTTCTAAGCGGGTACCCTTAACCAATGATATGATCCGGGCGATCCGGAAAATCGGAATCAGGCAGCTGCTGGCACTTTCCGACTATCACCTCCCACCAAGATTTTATGAAAAATCAGCTTTGATGCTCGGTGGGTCTACTTCCCTGACAAAAATGCAAACCTACTTCGAAGGCGATCTGAGCGGAATATTGGCGGGCAGGTTGCCTTTCTGGTTCAATAGTTTCTATAAACCAGGGAAACCGATCGCCAAAGAGAAGGACTGGGCAACCAAAATCGAAAAAATGGTAGCCCAGGCACCCAACTGGGATATCGGGGGAATATCTGGTGTTCCGGCCTGGGTTCAGATTCTTATCGAAAAGATAATCGCCCGGTATAATCTGAACAATATTCATGAAATCTGGCCTAATTTCAAAGTGTTTGCTCATGGTGGCGTGAGCTTTGAACCTTATAAGAAGAGTTTTAGCAAGTTGCTCGGCGAAAAGGTGATATACCTCGAAACCTATCTGGCTTCCGAAGGATTTCTTGCATTTCAGAATGAAAAGGATTCGGATATGCAGCTTGTACTCGATAATGGGATTTTCTTCGAGTTCGTTCCGTTCGACAGCCTGAATTTCAACTCCGACGGGATGATGACTGAGAATCCTGAGGTTGTGACACTCAAGGAGGTAGAAGAAGGACGCGAATATGCCTTGCTCATTTCAACTTGTGCCGGTGCATGGAGATACTTAATCGGCGATACCATCCGTTTTACCGATAAATCGAAAGCAAAAATCGTGATTACCGGTCGGACCAAGCATTTTCTCAGCCTTTGCGGAGAACATCTGTCGGTCGACAATATGAGCCGGGCAGTGCAGATGGTTTCGGAGGAGATGGGAATCGATATCAAGGAGTTTACGGTTCAGGGGATCTCGTACCAGGGATTGTTCGCTCATAAGTGGTACCTTGGTATAGACAGTGAGGGAGTTAGGAGTGAGGAAGTTAAGGAAAGATTGGACAAGGCCCTGAAACTGCTCAATGATGATTATGCTGTGGAGCGGCAGGCTGCCCTGAAGCAAGTATTCGTTGAATTGGTGCCCAATCAGGTTTTCTATGATTTTCTGAAATTCAAAGGTAAAGAGGGAGGGCAGCATAAGTTTCCCAGAGTTTTGAACGGATTATCCAAAGATTGGGAATGTTTTTTAGGAACATGGAAGAAAGAGACGATGTAGTAAGTATCCTTAAGGTTACCATTGACTTTCCGGTTACAGTAACAGTAAAATTATGATCCTGCTAATTATAATTAAAGGAGTTCTAACCGGTCTCCTGCTTAGTGCATATCTGGGCCCCACCTTTTTTACGGTGATGGAAACGTTAATGAGGCGTGGAGCCAAAGCTGCCATTTTACTCAATTCCGGTGTCTGGTTAAGTGATATCAGCTGCATAATTGTTGCTTATTACGGAGCCTCTGAACTGATGCAGCCGATCAAAAACAATATCATCTTCAAACTGGTGGCCGGGGGTGCATTCCTTTTCTTTGGCCTTACCTATTTTCTCAGGAAACCTGATGAAACGGTTAAGCCGCTTGGCGGGGTGGGAGTGCTGATCCTGCTCGTGAAAGGTTTTTTGATCAATACCCTCAATCCAGGTGTACTTGTTTTCTGGTTTGGTGCCATGATTGTTGCAGTTACCAGCCTTGATCTCCACGGCGTGCATATCCTCTACTACTTTGCGAGCACCATTTTTACCCTGATCGCTTGTGATCTCATGAAAATCATGTTTTCCCACAAATTGCGCAAAGTGATCACCGAAAAGGTGATGACCAGATTGTTTCGCATAACAGGGGTGATCCTGATGGCCTTAGGTATTTTTGTCATTATCAGGGCCTTCTGGCATTAACACCTGGCAAACAGCAAACTTTGCCGAAGCAACCGTTTCCCGGTTTACTTTCTCGCTGATTCTTCCCCTGGCAAGGTCATGCACCGTAATGTATCCGTTCAGGAGCAATAATTGAATGATCAGGTTGTTGATCACAACTTCCGTGCTGTATCCCTTGGCAACATACAGGCTTCCAACCTGGTCCATAAACCCGGCAGCAAATTCCGGACTGTTGGGCAGGGCCATCAATTGCCGGTAAGTTTCGCTGATGGCATTAAGCTCGATATTCAATGTAGGGGTCAGCAGCAACGGGCTGAATGCGTTACCCGGATCAACAGGGCTGAATCCGCGCAGGCGGCTAAGATCGACAGGCACTTCCTGATGATCAAGCCGCACAAACCGCGCCTTTTTCATCCCTTCAATCTGATACAGATAAAAATTGTACCGGAAGATTTCAGCACTGACTTCATTGGCTGGCAGGATCTGACCATATTTCTCCTGAATGGCCTGGCGGACAAGAAGTTTGTGACGGGAAATCTCGGGTTTCTGCAGGCGAACCTCCCTGATCAGCCGTAGCAAATCATCCGCAGCCTTTTGAGGTCCGGAGATTTCTTTTCCCTTTTTACCAAGATCCGTCGACAGGATACCCAACTGGATTTTTCTTCCCAGGCCGCATCCGTCGGATCCGCCTTTCAGTATTCTTATAAGATGCTGACGGATAGCTAGTTCCTCCTTCTCTGCGATAAAAGGGTTTCCTGCCGGGGTGCTGGCCAGCGCGTTGAACATTTTCCCGAAGAAATCGCGGTCGATCATGAAAGTTTCCTCTCCTGCATCTCCGGTGGCGATTGCATGAAAGCGATTCTTGATGATATCGAAGCGGATCTTTCCGATCGTAAAGGCCTGATGGCTTTTGGTAAAGGATTTTCCCCGGAAGATTTCTGAAACCACCTCTTCCAGATCGATCTTGTCCATCAGCTTGAATGATGAGCCCAGATAAACTTTACCTGTGTGCGGATCCGGTATCCAGTCCAGAATGTCATCCAGATAGGAACCGTGCCGGCCCAATAGTTCAACGATCTGTTTGTCAGCTGTGTACCTCAACAGAGTTCGCTGAATGTGCGGATAATCGGAGCTGGTTGCCTTCTCTTTACGCTCACCGTGGCTCTCCCGGTAGAGAATGAAGTTCTCCGGATTGGCATACCGCCGGATACCGGCTTCATCCCTTGAAAAGTTGCTGGCTGTGAGGAATATATCAATTTTGAAAGGCATCCTGATATCACACAGTCCGGATATGGTGCTGCGTGAATTCAGATCCTCCCGGTTGCTGTCGGCACTGCTTTCAAAAAGACTTTTATATTGTCTGATAAAATCCGGATCAAAATCCGTAACTCTCGAAAAATCACCGATCTCACTGCCGATCCCATACAGGTTCCCCTGGTCATCCGGGAAAACGTGAAGCATATCCCCGGCAATCATCCGGATAGAGCGAATCCCTTTCAGGTCTTTTCGTAACCATTTCAGCATCAGCGCTGCCAACATCTCCGACTTGCCCACGCCGCTATCCCCGCTGATCAATACCACAAACAGGCTGCCGTCTTCTTCTTCAATCGCGAACAGCGAACCGTGTACCGGCATGCCGCCGAGCTCCTTCACTTTTTCGTTTAACAAGGTAAGTCTGGGCTTCTTGATATCGCCGAAATAATCCACCTTACGCTTGAGCGGGGTTACAATCGTCTTGATATTTCCATTCGGGCCTTTCAGATCGAAATATCCGATCCTTGGATAGGAAATCACCTTTTCCGGGGCGCCGTAAAACAGCACGATATCAGGAACAAACTCCTTAACCTCAGCTAATGAGATCGTTTGAGGACCCAGCAGCCTGAAATTATCGGTCAGGTATTTCAGATAGGATTTGTGAAAGATGTAGAGCTCCCGCACCAATCCCTGGTCATGAATATTACAACGATAATCCTCAGGATCAAGCGTATCAGTGAATCTGGCTATGCGGTTTCCAAAGAAAGCAGCCGTTGGCCGGGTTTTCATCTGTTTGATAAAATCTCTCGGGGTACCGCCGCCACTCTGGTCGAACGGCTCAGGCTCATAGCCGGTGCGATCGATCTTGTGGAAGGGATATTCACGTTTCTTGGCATCTGTGGCGATGCGCGTATGGGTTTGGACATCCTTCTCAGCGGCAATTACACCGCATTGCTCCATGACCCGGTTGATCCAGCGGAGTTCGCTGAATTCCGGCTTCCGGGAGAGGATATTATCCATGGTAAAATCGGTATGGAGCGAATAGCCGTGCTGAATCATCTCATTGATGGATGAATTCTGAGGCAGATATTCGTATTGTACCATTCTGGAAATGTAGTGGTTGTAACGGGTGAACAGATCTGTCGACCGCGTGGCATTCATCCGGCCGGTGAGGAAAAGGACCTGTGTTCTCACCGTTTCCGGCAGGTCAGCGGTTACAACCAGCTGACCGGCTGCTTTCATGCAGCTCTGCCAGATGTACCGGCACTCATCGGGGAAAACATCGAGTAAGTAAGAGGCAGCGAGCAAACCAGCTTCACCGTTGCCGAGTTTGCGGATGCCTTCGGTCAGTTTTTCAACACGCCCTTTCCAGGCTTTAACGAAAACATCGGTTCCGGTGAGGAGGTAATCCATCCACAGCAAATCGGACCCCGTTGAATCTTTCAGTGCTTCTTCCTTAATAAATTGATACGTGATCTCGACCAGGGCCGGCCTGGGATCCGACGGGAATGGCTGATCGAAATGGTTTAACCGGTCGCGCAGTTCGATCAATCCGAGCGAATGGTTGAAAACATCGGCACGGATACCGGTAATCTCGCAGAACAGGCCAAGCGTACGGTTGAACAGTTCCTTCAGTCCCGGCTCCTTCAAACGCTGGTCAAAGGGCAACCCGAAATGAAGGAACAGTTCGCCGATATATTTGCGAAGGATCTGATTGTAACCTTCCAATCGTGCAAGGTCTCCACCAAGATCGTCTCCGTTCACCTTAAGGGCCAGTAGTTTAACTTTGAAATCAGAGAATAGCAGGTTTTCGAGTTCCATCAGGATCTCCTTCATTATCAGGAGCTCATCCAGCTCATCAAGGATATGATGATCGGGCTGAAACTCCTTCTTCGAACGGATAAATTTCTGAATGGTACTTTTCCCAAATCGCGCAGTCACCTCATTGTAATCCAGATCGCGCAGGGCAGGAATATTCTTATAAACCTGAGGCAGCAGAGTCTCGTACACTTTGGTGAATGCCTTGCTTGCTACGAATGATTCCAGATCGGGACAATTGCCGATCTGGTCAAAAAACTCGATCACACTGTTTTTTGAGGTGGCGATGGTGTGAATAGTCACTCCGCAATCGGCGGCAAACGGCAGGTTTACCGACTTAATATCGCGGATCCGCAGGGACCGGTTAACGGTTTTAGCCAGACCAGATATGGCAGCATAATCGGCCAGGATGGTGCGGGCATAATCGGCACCGGCTTGTTTTGGGAAAACCGCCAAAATAATGGTCGCAGGATCTTTGGTGCGGGCCGGATCGCCCGAAAGAAGTGCCTGATATTTTTCCCAATAGTCGAGGAACAGTACCAGTCCAGTTTCCAGCTCCTTACGGAAAACTTTATAGGAAGCCTCGGTGCCATCCAGATAATCGCCGAGTGCGAAGCGGACAAATCCGGTTTGATACGGTAAAATCGCCAGACCGCGTTCCCCGGCTAATGCGGTTGCAAAAGCCTCTAGCTCATGGAACGATGGCAGGTTAAGGATATGCAGGTTGAACAGATAGGACCCGTCGGAATCCAGATAAGTAACGCCCGAATCCGGCCGTTGCGACAGAACTTCCTCCGCTACCTGTTTGGCGATATCCATCCGGCGGTTTGATTCGCCGCGGAATTCCTTATTGATTCGGAATCTGTTTAATGATTTGACTATATGATCTTTATAATAGGAAAAGAAGGGTTCGCCTTTGTATTTGAAATCATCCGGCAGTTCGAGTACATCGAGCTGGTCGAGTGAGCGAAGTTCATCCAGCAGGAAAAGATGGAGTGGACTCCCTTCAAACAGCGAAAAGCGTCGACCCTTGCCCGATTTGCTTGAGCCTTTCTCTGGTTTATTCGCCTGGATAGCGGCTTTGATGTACTCTTCGAGCTTGGATTTGATCTTGTGGCGTGAAGCATCTTTAGGAAGATTTTCGTCCATCCGGATCTTGATTGTTTTGGCAAGTTCCGCAACCTCAAGCACATTCACGAGCATGAACAAGGAGTTTGTGTTGGCCCGGTCGGGTGAGAAAATTTTCCTCGCGTAATCGATCACATCCTGCCTCACCGGAGTGGCCGCAATGGATCCCAGCCGGTCGCCGGTGGCGCCGAGGTTTTTGGTGGTGGAAAGTGAGGTCACCATGCCGAGTGTAGGGAACGAGGCAAAATTGTTCATGATATACCTCGATATGGTCCGCCATTTGGGCTCCTCGGGGTCATCGAGCTTGACAGCATCGTTGTAGGCCTCATCGAGGAACAGGGTGAACTGTGTCTTATTCAGGAACTTCAGGAATGCGATCAGCGCCTGGTTGTTGAAGTCGGTGTATCCGGTCGGGTTCGAAGGGTCGTTGATTACAAAGACGGTGTTTTCGCAGAACCGGTCCCACAGCATTCCGGTATCGTCGAACAGGTGAAAGGTGTCGCGGATCAATTCGAGCTTAGTCTGGAGCCGTTCGAAATCAACTCTTCCGTTCTCATACAATTCGATGTTGATATCGAACGGATTGATGTCGAACCGGTCAGGCGGAAACAGATCGCGGTATTCCCACGAGGCCTCTTCCACGAAATAGATGAACGGGTTGGGCTGACGGCCTTTCCAGAAGAGGAGGTCGCGGATAATCATTTGGACGTCATCGGATACCGAAGTTTTGTCGAGTGTACCGAGTTTGCTCAGGAAATCCTTTATAATCTCCTGATCGGCCTGATTTTTCTGATCGTAACGGTCTTTGATGCCCAGATCGATCAGGAAATTACGGAAGCGGCCGCGGTTATCGGCTTCGTTTTCAACCTTGGTGAGAAATGCCTTGTATTTCTCAAGAAACAGGTTGATACCAAAGTTTTTATGAAAATGGTTATGCAGCGTTCGCTGATAAGTATTCGGGATCACATCCAGGATAACCTGGCAGCGGTGGACGATATCCTCGCTCACCGGTTTCAGTTTCCGTTGGAGCAAATATTCGCCATACGTGCGGATCTGGGCCCGGCCACCGCCCTCGACGATGGTTGCGATCCCGAGATTCTTGTTTCCCGAATAGAAATAATCGCGGGTGCGGTCTTCAAATTCGGTGATTAGCTCGCGGTTGACCTTTTTATGAGCGGCCGGTTCGCGCACCTGCTCGATGAGAACCAGGTACTGACGCAACTTCGACAGGGTGTACCGGTCCTTGATCAGTTGGCTGGCAAATTCATCGAACTTATAGAGGATGACATCCTGTTCAGGGCTGTCGGGCTCGGCCAACTGCTCTTTTTTCAGATCGATGATTTCCTGATCATATTCCTTGATTTTCTTATCGATCTTTTCCTTGAATTTCCTGATATTCTGCGCGTTTACCTTGTCGAGGATCAGCCGCAGGTTCATCTGGGTATTGGCCGGGGTGCCCATTTTGCGGGTATGCACCTTGTTGAGGGTGTTGATAATCCCGTTGTGGAAGGCAAAAACCAGACTGGTATTGGTGGCGCGGGATTCGGGCGAATCGTCGATGAATACACACCGAACGAGGTAGTTGGCAAATTCGGGCCTGCTGAAAATATTCCGGCGCATGGAGCTGATGCGGACGGCAAAGATCGATACCGGATCATCCTGCATGGTTTGAAGGAAAGATTCAGGATCTTCAAATTCAATGACTTTAACCGAATTCGGGGTGAAAACCTCCTCCTTCAGCAGACGGATGCTGGTATCGGCATTCCCCGAAACGAGCGTACGGATCAGGCCGTTCAGGCCTTTGAAATTAACTGTTGATTCGGTCCGGGCGAGGAAATTTTCCTTTTCAGCACCGGTGGTATAGTGAGTAGATTGGTTGACCATCTGGTCGAGCACATCGAGCAGGTAGTTCCATTGGGCCTCTTCGATATCCTCGTTGATCCCGAGCACATCACGGAACTTGCGCAACACCCGAACTTCATCCCCGACCAGTATACGGTAAAGAAAATCGATGGTTTCCTGGGTGACGGGTGGGGTACCTACTGAGAAATCGTGAAGGCGGAGGATATTTTCGAGCCGCTGTTTTTCATCGGGGCTGACCAATTCCTGATCGATGATGGTGCGGAGCCGTTTTTTGAAAGTCTGGCGTCGGGCAGAGAATTCGAATGCCTTTGAATTCCGGTGCGGGGCGAGCATCAGGCTGATATCCGTATAGCCGGGCAGGGCCTCTTTCACTTCGAGGAGGGCCTGGCTGATGGCGGCCTTCTGGATAGCGGGCTCCATCTGCTCATCATGGCAAATCCGGATGAAATTTTTCAGTTTCTCAAATACCCCATCGGGCAGGATATTTGCGGCGCGGTCGCCCAATGAGGCATAAAGGTTGATCAGTTCGCGCGCTTCTTCGTTCAGCGGCACCCGGGTTTGGCCTGGCAATTTCATACGAGTTGTCCTGTTAAATTTGTCAACAAAAGCCTGGCAATCCAGGCAAAAAAACCGGACAAAGGAACGAAACCGGCAGTAAATATCAAAGCCTTAAAGCAAAATGGTTGAAAAATGTAACAAATCGGCAAGCAAAAGACGGAATCAGGTTACATATTGTAAGAGGATTGTTGGTTAGAGGTTAGAGGTTAGTGGTTATTGGTTCGGTGTTCAAGGGAAGGGGTAGGCCGGCTCTAAGGCCGGCCCGTACGATACCCCGATCTCAAACCTTAATGAACGGGCGGACGCATGGGTCAGCCCCTACCTGAATCTTCAACTTCAGAATTCGGATGCGCCACGAGCGAACAGCAAGGAAAGGGAGACGCACCCGACCGAGCTGAGCGCGCAACTGTTGCAATGATGATAATTCGGAAGTATTTCAATTGGCTTCCGTAAGTTTGTTACGAAGAGCCGTATGATGGGAAACTGTCAAGTACGGTTCTGTGAGAGGCTGGGGCTGAAATGCCCCGGCCTACTCGACAACTGTCAATTCGAATCTAGAAATTCCAACTTCTCAAACCGCCGTCCACAGCACTATGGAATTTCTATCCCCGTCCGAATTATCTCATCAAGGAATCCACTGGGATCGTTGTCTTTTTCAAAGAGGATCGGCTCGATACGGGTATCGATATCTCTTCTTAGTTTCCATAGAATTGGAGTTGTAGCAAAGAAATCACCATCGATTTTGCGAACGATAACCGCAACATCTATGTCACTATGTTCACGCTGAGTTCCCCGGGCATAGGATCCGAACAGAATCATTTTTTCCAGATCAAAATATCTGGAAACGAGACTCTTATATAGTGATAGCTCTTTTATAACTTCGCTTTGACCCATTGACGGAATGTATTCGTTTCTTGAATGATCTTTTTACATGTGCTCGGTGTCAAGCCCTTCATAATAAGCTCTTTGTAGGTAGGATACCTTCCTTGAATGTTTAATGGCTCCAATTCATCCAGGAATCCAGTCTGTTCAGTGCTAAGTAAAGATTCCAGGCTGGTTATTCTACACAAATAGGACAAGCTGTGTGTATAGGGGGGGATGTCACCTTTGTTATGGACAAAATACGCTTTCAAAATCTTTTCAACCACCTGATGGCACATGAAACCGACATAAAGATACCGTCCGGTTTTCAGCATCGCCTGCGCGGTGTCGAAATCGTAGTCGGAAATATCGATCCAATATTGAACTGTCGCACTCATAATCAGTACGAAGATAAGGATATTTTCTTCGAAACGGGATTGGCGTTCTGACCTTCATCGGTTCCCGCTTCTGCTGGAACGACAGGGGAAGCCGTTCGGACTAACGGGCGGACGCATAGGTCCGCTCCTAACTTGAATCTTCTACCTCAAAATTCAAAACTCTCAATTCGAATCTGGAAATTCGTCCATCCTCCTCCGCCTGTTATCAGGGAAACATGCTGTCATTACTTATGTTTTATGAAATACATTGAATTATCTCGCAAATTATGTCTATCTTGAGAGATTAAAGACATGCTCCAATAACTTAGCGGTCTGGCGCTTATCGAAAACCATTAAATTTAAATAATATGACACCACAACCTCCACAAATGGAAGACATCATTGCCTGGATAAGGTATAACATTGGCAAAATCATTCCCGGATTGCTATTACTGCTTATTCTGGCAACGTCGGTGAAAACTATAAAACCGGAGGAAGAGGGCGTTGTGCTTTTTCTCGGACAATTCACCAGAACGGTTAACCCCGGACTAAATTTTATTGCGCCTTTAGGTGTGGAAAAGATATATAAAATACCGGTTCAGAGGCAGTTAAAGCAGGAATTTGGATTCCGCACTATCACAGCCGATATCCGCACAGTCTATTCCGACAAGAATTTTAAAGACGAGTCTCTTATGCTGACAGGGGATCTGAATCTGGCCGATGTAGAATGGGTTGTGCAGTACCGGATCGTTGATTCATACAAATTTCTGTTCAAAGTGCGGGAGGCGGAAGATGCCTTGCGGGATATGTCGGAGGCTGCTATGCGCAAGGTTGTTGGAGACCGCACCGTCAACGAAGTGCTGACAGTCGGCAGGCAAACGGTGGCATCTACTGTTGAAACGCTCCTTCAGGAAATGTGTGTGGAGTATCAGAATGGCATCCGGATCGAACAGGTGGTTTTGCAGGATGTGAATCCGCCGGAATCGGTCAAGCCTTCGTTCAATGCTGTCAACCAGGCACAACAGGAGCGGGAGACACTCATCAATCAGGCTGAATCGGAGTACAATCAGGTTATACCGAGGGCCCGGGGTGAGGCCGAGGAGACCATTCAGCTCGCTGAGGCTTATGCACTCAACCGTGTGAACCGTTCCATAGGTGAATCCGACCGGTTCAATTCTCTTTATAAGGAGTATATGAAGGCTCCGGAGGTGACCAAAAAACGGATTTATTTTGAGACTCTTGAAAAGATCCTTCCCAAAATCGGTGATAAGATCATTATGGATGAGAAGGGCACAAATGTTTTGCCTTTGCTGAATATTGACAAAAAACGTGACACCCTAAACAAGTAAGCCATGAAAACAAAATATCTAATTTACATAATCGGAGGATTGGTTGTCCTCATCCTGGCTTTTGGAAGTATTTTTATCCTTGATGAAACAGAGCAGGCCATTGTAACTCAATTCGGAAAACCGGTTGGCGGCTCACGTACCAATCCCGGGCTGAATTTTAAGGTTCCTTTCGTTCAGAAGGTCCAGCGCTTCGATAAGCGCTATCTCAAGTGGGACGGTGATCCCAACCAGGTGCCGACTCAAGACAAGAAATTCATTTTTGTAGATACCTACGCCCGTTGGCAGATTACCGATCCGCTCCAGTTTTATATGCGTCTGCGCGATGAACGGTCGGGGCAATCCCGCCTCGATGATATCCTTGACGGCGAGACGAGAAATGCAGTAGCCAGTTTTGAGCTGCTCGATCTGGTAAGGTCTTCAAATCGTATACCTGAAACTTCTGAAGAGTATCTCCAGGAGGTAGAATCCCTGGACACCATCAAAGTGGGTCGTGAAAAAATCGAAAAAATGATCCTGAGTAAGGCCAATGAACGGACCTCGGATCTGGGGATCATCATCCTTGATTTTCGATTTAAACGGATGAACTATGTTGAGGAGGTTCGCAATAATGTATACGATCGGATGATCAGTGAACGAAACCGGATCGCCGATCGGTTCCGGTCAGAGGGTCAGGGAGAGGCACGGAAGATCCAGGGAAACAAGGAGCGCGACCTGGCCCAGATCCAGTCTGAGGCTCTCAAACAGTCTGAACAGATCCGGGGCCGTGCTGATGCAGAGGCGACGAAAATCTATGCAGCTGCATACAATAAGTCTGCTGCTGCCCGGGATTTGTACGCATTTCTGCGCGCCATGGAAACCCTTGACAAATCGTTTGATGACAAAACCAGTTTGATCATTACCACAGATAGCGACTTGTACCGGTATTTGAAGACTGTCAAATAAGTTGCTGGCCGGCCCGTACGATACTTGGATCTTCAACTTCGGAAGTCAGAATTCTGCATTCGAATCTAGAAATTCTTACTTCTTCAATTCTCGTCAATATTGGCATTCCTTCGCCGCCTCTGCAAATGCCACAAGGTGTTCGGGCGGACATTCGAAGAAATGGTCGGAGGCGGAGCAGATATAGCCACCTTGATAACCCACTTTCTCAAACAGTTCGTGGACATTGCTGCGGATCTTTTCGACCGGACCCTCCGAGAGGGTGCTGAACTGGTCGACCCCGCCGATGAGAGCGATGCGGTTACCTGCTTTCTCCTTGAATTCCCACGGTTCCTGGTTGCCGCCAACACTTGGAGGGGCCAGGGTTTCGGATGCATCGGTGCCATTCCGGATGATCATCTCCTCGATGCCAACGGTTCCGCCGCAGGTATGGTAAGTGATTTTGAATCCAAGATCGTGCAGGGCATCATGCATGATCCGGTCGTAGGGCAAACAGAACTCTTCATGAAGGCTGGGGGAGATCAGGGTTGAAGAGGCTGAGCCCCCGCCGGTCTCAATCAGGTCAAATTTTGCACCCTTCATTGATTCGATAAACTGAAGCTTTTTATTCATCAGGATATTGAGCAGTTCATGCACCCAATCCGGCTTTTCGAAAGTAGCATAAATCAGTGCTGTGATATCCATCAAGCAGGCGGCATGCTGCCAGCAACCGGCCTGATCACCCCATACAAAGCCGCGCAGGATTCCGGCATCGCCCACCTCATCGTACCGCTTGCTGATTGGTTCCAGGGTGAGTTTGGGTACCGGCATATATTTGCCGATCAGATAGATGTCTTCATCCTTTTTGATCAGGTGTTCAGTTACCCAGGTGGTTTTACGGTTGCCTTCGGTTTTGTAGGTGAGGATACCATCAGGGGTGTGAATATTATGGTGAACGATACGCTGTTCGGGATCGCGGCTCACCACAATTGGGATATCTTTCCAGGTTTTGGTGTTAAACTGTGTGGGATCCGAGTCCACCACCCAAAACTGATCCATCTCCTCAAAATACTGGATCTGAGCATCCAGACCAACCTTTTTAAATGCTTCAAGATCACTGATTCCCCCCATATATTCTTTCAGATGATAGTCCTGCCATTGGTGGATGGATGCCGGCAACCGGTCGGGTTTTTCACGGTTGAGTGCGGCAAGTAATCGTTCTTTTGAGGTCATGATGCCAGTTTTATTCGCAAAGATAATAGAAACAGGCGAGGGCACTATGATTTAGGTTAGAGGTTAGAGGTTAGAGGTTAGAGGTTAGAGGTTAGAGGTTAGAGGTTATTGATTTATTGGTTTTGGAAAGATAAAGCTGCAGCGTAATTTCTTCTTGCTTTTTCCCATTTGAAGGACAACGTTGCATCTAAAATTTTCAAGATGAATCATTGTTTTTGTTGTCTAAATAGGTAACTTTGTGGAAAAATTTCGGAGCGTTTTAGTATACAGAGATTAATTTAAGCGGTTTTATCAAAGCAGATCGCCAAAGGTCCAGAAAAAGCCAGAGTTTGTACTAATGATACTGCAAACAATGGATCGGGTTCCTGAGAAAATGCTTTAAACATTATGAAGGAGTATTTTAATGAAAAAGGAAAGTCGATTAACCTCATTCAATGAGATTCTGACTGAAAAATACGGGCCTGTCGGAAGTCTGAAAAGGGAAAAATGGGAACAGGAGTTTGAAGCGTTTAAACTTGGGGTCTTGCTCGAAGAGGCTCGTAAGAGATTGAATATGACACAAGAAGAGCTGGCTGCTCGTTGTGGAACAAACAAAGCCTATATCTCCCGGATCGAGAACGATGCTTCCGATATCAGATTATCGACCCTGATCCGGATTATTCAGAAAGGATTCGGCGGCAGGTTGAAGCTGGTTATGGAAATCAAATAAGTTTCCAACTGATACGGGTATAGCCGAATGAATTGGATACAGTCTGCCGTGCAGAGCCTTTACCTGCCTTCACTTCCAGTCTCTGGATGGAATATTCACCCTTCTCAAAATTGAAGGTTCTTCCATCATCGTTATACAGATCGAAACTCCCATCGGCTTTGCCATAAACGCGGACCTCAAGCGGTAAATCGTTATTCCACTCCGATGTCTGGCGAACAGGTGGTATCATCGGAATAATGCCGCCATCGCGGACAAAAAGCGGGATCTTATCCAAACCGGGTTTGACTGTAATGGTTCCTTCGCCGGCCAGGCTGCCGGTATAAAAATCATACCACTTGCCTGGAGGGAGGATCACCTTTCGTTCGGTTTCGCCAGTAAAAAGGGGAGCTACCAGCAGATTATCACCGACCATATATTGATCTTTGATCTCCCCGGTGGCAGGGAATCCCTCAACCAGTTGCATGGCGCGGAACGGGGGTTTGCCTTCGAAATAATACTGGGCAAACGTAGAATACAGATAGGGGAGGAGCTGCATCCGGAGGAAGGCAACATCTTGGCAGGCCTTGTAAACTTCGGGGAACGACCAGGGTTTGGTGCCGTCGGCCCAGGCATTGATCATAGCCATCGGGGAAAAGCAGACGGTCTGCATCCGGCGGACCCACTCTTCAGATGAGTGCATACGTGCACTCGTTCTTCTTCCGGAAGATCTCATCGGTGAGGGTCATCATCTGCAGACGCAGGGATAGGATTTGCTGTGCCATCCGGGCTCAAGGCCCACCACATCCAGTGGGAAATTATTCTGCTCAAAACCAGCGGCTTCCGTGCGCACATCATTCTCATTGTATAGCGTGGGTGTGCGCTGCCAGAAACCGAGTCCCCACTTGGGCGGGATGATGCCCCCGCCGCAATAGAGGTTGAACCGTTGAACCACCTCCATCAGGTTCTTGCCGGTAAAAATTTTTCATGGGTACGGGTATCGGGTGTCGGAACATGCCTTGTTCAGAATCCCAGACTGAAGTCTGGGGTTAATGAAGAGCCAGCGATACTTGAATCTGGAACTTCAGAATTCAGAACTCTCAATTCGAATCTATAAATTCTTACTTCCTTCAGATTTGTCATTTGTTATTTGATCTTAGTTGTCACCTGATCTTGATTGTTATTTTGTTAGCCTTTTGAGGGTCTAGGCTGATAGGCTCCTTACCACGGGCCAAACCGATGGTATGAACCACAATTTTCGTACATGACGGATCACTCAGAGGGTTGACCCGGAGCAAAGCCGATTTACCGTTTTTAGCAACCTTGAGTTCCATAGTCAGGGGTCCGAATGGTGTAGCGACCCCATCCAGACGGGTTACCATCCCGGGTCGGGTCCATTGCACCGGCAAGCCTTCAAACAGATGCAACTCGTTGCCGCGGTCGAGGGCCAGAAGGTGAACCGTAAGCCTGATGAACTCCGCTGATGCCCAGTTATGGGGCATATCACCCACTTTTTTATAGGGTTCTCCCCTGGGCGATTGCTCCTCCCGCCAGGCCAGAAGAGGTGACGCGTGGTTAGCAAAAGCATATAGGATATTTGCCGCCTTCTGCCCATCTCCCTGCCACAACCAGGCATGTCCGTAAAAAGAAGCGAAATAATTCCACAAACCTTTTGTGTCCCATCCGGTACCGTAAACCATCCCCTCCCGCTCGGTCGATTCGAGCATAGCTAAATTCCCGGCAACAAAGGGATCATCACGGTCGAATAGCTGGCCGGGGTAAACGGCCTGACAGAAAGACCACTGAGCTTTCTGAGGCAGAGGTTTGGCACCTTCTTCACCCATAAGTGTCGGCAAATACACGTTCCCGTATGGATCTGAGCGCATGTCCCGTTTAGCTGATTCCCTGAAGCAGGAATAAAAATCGGTATAAACCTTTTCCCATCGTTGTGCCTCGTCTTTCTTGCCGAGCCAATTCGCTGCCTGAACGAATGCCTTCATACCCAATAAGTTCCAGTAAGCATTGGTGTATTCCTGTCCATAATCCAGTCCACCGTCAATGAATCCGGCGGGCATCAGTCCGTCGTTGAGAGGAGAGTCATCCTTGCGGGATTCTTCCCTAAGCTTAAGGACAAATTCCACGACCCGCTCCAGTTTGGGCCATACCGATTCCAGCCAAACTTTGTCCTGGGTGAGCATTGCATGCCGGATTGCGGTCCAGGCAATAATTCCGTTCTCCTTCCAGTATTTTTCCATTACCTCAAAGCGGCCATCTTCTTTTTGGAAAGATAAATTGTACATTACGCCATTCCGGGCTTCGGTGCCGGTACCCAGGATGGTGGCTGCTTCCAGAAGAAATGCTCCATCGACAATCCAAAGCCCCCGGTAACAGGTGGGACCAACCTGGAAAGCCGGCAAGCCGTTTTTAATTTCGCGCGATTGCCAGATATTACGAATGGATGCATCGATCAGATTCTGAATTTCCGGGTCAGGAACGGTGATCCGGTTGTAGGGAAGACGGGCTGATTTCCAGAATGATTCAGCTTCATTTCTGCATTGAATCGCTTCATCCAAAGTTTCAGGCCACCTGGCAAGGGCTCCACCGCCATAAAGAATAACTGCGAATGTAAGAGACTGTTCGGGTCCGATAGTTACCGGCTTAAGTTTTACCCGTGTTTCCTTTTCAGATTTTTTTTGTGCTGATGGATCAAAGGGCAGCGTAACCCCTAGCTTCTCCCGGTTGTTCAGCCCGATATTGTTTTCCCCGATTTCGACAGGCAGAGAGCTGTTAATCCGGATAGTGGGAGTAAGTGACTGGGCTTGATTGCTTGTGTTCCTGATCTTTACCAGTATCACATCGTTTCGGGGTTTCTCTTTGCCGGCGCCCCGATCCATATCGGGTTCTTCCGTAAGAGGAATGGCCAGAGCAATTTCCTTATCCGGAATCCTGGTAACAGAGAAAGCTTCTTCTGTAATATCCAGACCGGGAAGTTTCTTATTTGTTACCACTATCGGGATCCGCGCTGAAATAAGGTGCTGTCCAACCCATACTGCTTCATCGTTAATGTCAATCCCGAGGAGGGTGCGCGGTTGACCGTGCTGGCTCACCGGTAAGGGTTGGATCATCAGGTTTCCGTGTTCATCAACAAGCGTTTTATACGGATCATCGGGTAAGCAAATAGTACTTTGCCAGAACGGTGGTGTATAGCGAAAATCAACCTTAAGATCCTGACTGTTAACCTGATATACAGAATATAACAAAAAAACCAGATAAACGAGGGCCGATTTCAGGGTAAATGGGTGTTTCATAATTGTTTAATAAGATTGTAACTACTAACCACAGAGGCACAGAGAACACGGAGTTCCACGAAGATTTGCCTTGAGATTCTTCGCTAAGTTACAAATGTGATAAAAGTTTTCATCAATCAAACATATCACATATATACATTGGGGTAATCATTACTGTTGCGGTTTTGCGAGCACCTGGGTCCAGTACAATCCTGAAACCCATGCCCCCATTTCAGTGTAAACCGGGTTCATAATATTGGCGCAGTGGCCCGGACTTTTAATCCACTCTTTAGTCACATCATCTTCGTAAAGAGCTCCGTAGGCTACGTTCTCCCCGCAGGATGTACAGAAATAGTGTTGGGTGTAGAGGCGGTCATCCACATAAAGGCCATTGCTCCCCTTGTGACTGAAAAAGTTGTTCTCATACATATCCTCGCTGTGTTTTTTAGCAGCCTCTTCGAGCTGAGCATTCCAATTGAGTTTTTTTGCAGGACCATACCATTTTTTCCCACAGTATTGGCCAGCTTGCCGCGCATTGTTCACCAGGCTTAAAATTTTGGTTCGACTGAACATGGCAGCATCGCCGGGATCCCTGGCTTCGCAGGAGGAGGTGAGGAGAAGAAGAGCAAAAGACAAAGAGATGCGGAGGCCGGGAGACAGATGTCTAACGATGAGGTGTTTGTATCGATGTAAAAAATGAGCCGGCATGGATATGGGATTTCTGATAAAACCGACAAAATCATAAAATAGTATCCTGTTTATAAATTTTGGTTTCATCGCGGAAGCCGCTCAAGGTATTACCTCTGAATATCAAGTAACCAGATAAACGGTTCGAATATCTGACCAATAACCAATTGGTTATTAAAGATCAAGGCAACAGAAGCGGCACTGATCAGTTTGCCGTCATCGTAAAACAGCCGGGTCGATTTTCCGGTATGGGGATCCACAGATAGCACCAATGATGGAGATTTTTGGGATTTATCCTTCACGTGGCCGATGAATTTGAACGGTTTGGAGTGGCTGGTGATTATTAGGTTGCCATTGTTGATTCTGATATTATCTGGACCCTTGATGCCTTTTGCCGGGTTTATCGCTTCGATCTCACCGTATACAGGGTACCCCGGTCGGCGCGAAGCACAGGAGACCAGGAGCCGCAGGGGGGGGTTGCAGAGAATCCAGACCGATATCTTCAGGATCGTAGCCGGAGGCACAAAGACTTAGAGACTCTAAGATGGGAAGACTATAAGACGGTAAGACTGGAAGACGATAAGAAAGGAGGGGAGATGGGGAGAAGAGGAGCAATATTATTAGAGTTGGGGGTGGGACAAATTATAAATTTCGTTTTTCATTTTAATAACTGAATTGCCTCTAATTTTCTGCTGTTTCTGATTGTTTTGGAACAGTTTTTTGACAC
>JBBAAF010000046.1:0-26139 GCA_041658425.1 Bacteroidales bacterium
CGCTCCGACTGGAATTGCTTGATGATAAATCAGTTTCATGGCCAGCTTGGGAAATCATGTATGATGCTGTAACAAAGGCTCCAAGAGGATATTTTGATCAGCCTGAAATTACGATTGCCGAAAATGGACCTGCCCGGATATCTCTATGTGTGGTTCGGACAAAGGATGGTTCCGAAATGACACAATACATCAGCCTGGCCGCAGGATCAGCCGGTGACCGCCTTGAATTCAGAAACGACCTCAAATGGAACACCCAGGCTACTCTTTTGAAGGCCGCATTCCCACTTACGGTATCGAATGCTCAGGCTACCTACGACCTGGGTATTGGCACCATCAAACGTGATAATAACCAACCGAAGTTATACGAAGTCCCTGCGCAACAGTGGGCAGATGTAACGCAGTCTGATAATAGTTACGGGGTTACTGTGATGAGCGATTGTAAGCTGGGCTGGGACAAGCCGGCCGAAAATCAGGTCCGCTTAACGCTGATCCATACCCCGTCAACCGGACGTGGTTATCAGGATCAGGCTACCAATGATATCGGATATCATACCTTTTCCTATGCAATAGGCGGCCATAAGGGCGACTGGCGTGACGGCAGCTCGCAGTGGGCCGCAACCAGGCTGAATCAGCCTTTGGTTGCTTTCAATGCTCCGAAACACGAAGGTTCGCTGGGCAAATCATTCAGCATGCTGACAATCAGCAGCAACCAGGTAGCTGTGAAAGCACTGAAACAGGCTGAACTATCGGAAGATATCGTGGTTCGTGTACAGGAACTTTTTGGTAAAGACGCCAAACAGGTTAAAGTAATTTTCCCAACCAGGATTCAATCGGCACGCGAAGTTAACGGGATAGAAGAGACTATCGGTGAGGCTGTTGTTGAAAATGGTCAGCTCGTTTTTGATCTCAAAACCTATCAACCCAAGACATTCGCCGTTATAATCGGTAAGCCGGCTGTCGCGATCAGTAAAAAAACTTCACAATGGCTGGCGCTGAACTTCGACATCGACGGGATCAGCTTCGATGGAAACCGAACCGATGGCGATTTAGACGGAAAGGGTAATACATACCCGGCCGAATTGTGGCTGTCTGAGATCGTATCCAACGATGTGGTTTTCAAAATGGGCTCACCAGCCGATGGACAAAAGAACTTCATGAGCAGCCGGGATCAGGTAATTAACCTGCCTGAAGGACATTACAATACGGTTTATGTGCTGGCCTCTTCGACTGACCTGGATAAAACAGCCGAATTCAAAGTTGATGGAAAACCTGTGATGGTTAATATCCCTTATTATTCCGGCAATATCGGTCAGTGGGATAAACGTGATTTCCGCAATGGATTTAAACAGTCGGTCAGGATCAATGGGGTGGTTCATCCGCGCCCGATCGCAACCATCCCGGCATTCATCAAGCATGTTCCGGTTGGGTTTGTTGCTACACATCGTCATTTAGGCAAGACCAATGAGAACGAAGCGTATAAATTCGGATATCTGTTCCGAATAGCAATCGAAATACCGGTTGGAGCTAAAGTTTTGCAATTGCCGGATATACAAGAACTTCGCATTGCGGCTATAACGGTTTCCGATGATGCCAACCGCCTGTCAAAACCGGCCGGTCAGATCGGTGTTGATTTTCCGCGTGATCCTTCCAAAGCTCTCGAAACTGCAGCAAAAATCAATGAGCCGATCTCTTTCGAGGGGGTGAAACCCTTACCGGCGCTGAAAAACGATATCACAAACCTTAAGCCCGGATTGAACTGGGCTTACTATGAAGGTCGTTGGAGAAGACTTCCGGACTGGTCGAAATTGACCCCTGTGAAAACCGGAAATAGTATGGCACCTGAGCTTCCGGCCGATCACAGGCCCGAAAACTTCGGTGTTATATATGACGGGTCTGCCGTTATGATTGATGATATCCTGATTACCGATAATGACGGAGCCCACGGCGAATCGGAGGAAGCTGGTTATGTAGTGCTCGCTGCCGGCTTGCATAAGATCAGGTTGCAATATTATAATGGAGCTTCAGATTTTACTTTTTCAATGGCTGTTGAAGGCCCGGGTTTGAAAAAGCAGGTTATTCCGAAAGATTGGTGGCGCAGAGACGGATAATTATGCGTCTCTACAAATTTGGTTTTCCTTGTCTGCCCGGATTCTTTTTTTTAAATCCGGGGGATAATTATTTTTCGTTTACACCATACGAATTGAAGGTATTGAACGTGATCTTTGATCCTGTAAGGATTGCCGGCGTTATGGTAGAGTTCGCTCGCTTACCTTTTTACAGAAAAATGAAGGGAAAGATACCCACTCGTACTATTCCAGAATCTCGAACTTAAAATGAACGGGCGGACGCATTGATCTGCCCCTGGCTGTTTGTCACTTCGTTAAAAATTTCTTTTGCATTGGGTTTAACAACTTAAATCAAATCCTGTAACGAAGTCTTTTCAAGTATGCCATAGGTTGTGTCTCGTATTTCCTTAAATACACCTCTGATTTTACAGGTAGATTCATCTTTACAAAACTCACAAGGCTGGTACTGTTTCTCTGAAACACAATACAACATGGCAATAGCTCCTTCAAAATGTCTGATGATATCTGAAAGTCGTATTTCTTCCGGTTTTTTAATCAGATGGTAACCACCAGCTTTACCCAATTTACTGCCCAATACCCCCATCTTTTTAAGCTCAAGCAATATATTTTCCAGAAACCGCTGTGGGATTTTTTCACTTTTAGCAATTTCTGTACTCATAACTGCCCTTTGACTTTCTTCTTTTGCAAGATAAACCAAAGCAACCATTGCATATCGTGTCTTTTTCGACAGCATCTGTGTTTTCGTCCTCTAGTTAAGTAATAATACCGACAACAATAATAAGCATATATGCAAGCGCAAATTACGATTTTATACTAATAGATCTAACCCATTAATAGTAGTATGTTTGTATGAATGTTCACAATATTGGTGAACATAATGTACTTTAATATTTTGTTCTATGGATATTGAGAAAATAACAGTAATTGGGGGTCAGGGAAAGGATGGTTCGGCAGAAAAAGTTAACCGTTTCGAGCTAAACATGGGCGACATTATAAGTATTGTAGGTCCTACCGGGTGTGGAAAAACTACACTTATTAACGATATTGAGCTTTTTGCGAACCGGAACACCCCGTCGGGTCGTCAGATTCTGATAAACAATGAGCCTGTTCCCGACGATTTTTCCTTCGACCCTTCGAAACATCCCATCGCAATGATTTCGCAGCACACAAATTTTCTGAGCGATCTTCCTGTTGGCGAATTTCTTACCATCCATGCTAAGGTACGTGGTGCTTCTGATGTTGAAAAAGTAGTTGACGAAACCATTCAGTTTGCCAATCAACTTACCGGCGAAGCAATAAACAAGGAAACAGCCATGACTGAACTTTCGGGCGGACAAACCCGTTCGTTATTGATTGCCGATGCAGTGGTTATTGGTAATTCCCCCATCATTCTGTTGGATGAAATCGAAAATGCCGGTATTCATAAAACAAAAGCACTTGAATTATTAAAAGGATATGAAAAAATATTTGTTTTTGTAACCCACGACCCCACTATTGCTTTGCTTTCAGATTCACGTATTATCATGAAAAATGGCGCCATGCAAAAGCTGGTTGTATCGAATCCCGAAGAACGGGTTGTTGCAGATGAGTTAAAGAAAATTGATGATGTAATACTTCATTTTCGTGGTTTAATACGGGCAGGCGAAGAAATAAATCCGCACCAACTGGAGCAATTAGCAATTTAGTATTTTTTAATATGAAACTAACAATATTTGCGGGACCGCCAACCTGTGGTAAAACAACCGTGATTCGCCAGGTTATTAAGCGAATGATTGCAAAAAACCTAAAACCTTCGTTTGTAAAAATTGATGTTCTTTATGCTGATGAGGACGAAACCATTAACAAAGAATTCGGTATTCCAACAAAAAAAATCTATTCCGGTGAATTGTGCCCCGACCACTGCAATGTGGTGGTGCTGGATGAAGTTGTAGAGTGGGCTGAAAAAGCAGGTTCCGATTTTTTGTTTGTTGAAACCGCCGGGTTGTGTCTTCGTTGTTCGCCTTATGTCGAAAATTCTTTAGGTGTGGTAGTTCTCGAAGCCACCAGCGGTATGAACCTCCCACGTAAAATTGGCCCGATGTTAACGCTTGCAGACATAAGCGTAATCACCAAAATAGATCTTATTTCCCAGGCTGAGCGTGAAGTATTCCGTTATCGTGTACTCGAGTCAGCCAAAGAAATTACTGTTGTTGAAAGCAATGCACTATATGGTATCGGCATCGACCCAATTGTAAAACAAATCCTGAAAACACCTGATATAGAATTTCCGATGTACCTGCGCGGAAATCCACCTGTTGGCACTTGTACCATTTGTGTTGGAAAGAAAGAAATCGGTGCAAAAAACCATTTTGGAGTATTGCGCACGATGAACCAGGAACTTTTTTACGTTGGCGAATAATAGTTACACACATGCAACCAAGAATTTATCTCGATAATGCAGCCACCACCTGCATGGATAAGCGAGTGCTGGAAACTATGATGCCTTACTTTTGCGACTTTTACGGAAATGCTTCGAGCTTGCACTCACCCGGAGCACAGGCGAAAGAGATATTAGACCGCTCAAGGTCGCAAATTGCAGGTTGTATCGGTGCCCAACCTGATGAGATAATACTCACATCGGGAGGTACAGAAGCTAATAATTTGGCTGTAAAAGGCATTGCTTTTGCCAACCGCCACAAGGGAAACCATATTATTGTTTCGTCTATTGAGCACGACTGTGTACTTAATGCCTGTAAATGGCTCGAAGAGCAAGGTTTTTCTATCACTTACCTTCCGGTGGATAATCTCGGACTGGTGGATATTGAAACTTTAAATAGGGTAATCAACCTCAGAACCATACTGGTTTCAGTAATGAATGCAAACAACGAAATCGGAACAATAGAACCAGTGGAAGAAATTGGCGAAATTTGCAGACAGCATAATGTTTATTTTCATTCCGACGCCTGCCAGAGTTTTGGTAAAGTTCCCATTGATGTTAATCAGGCAAATATTGATTTATTAACTATTAATTCTCATAAAATTTACGGACCTAAAGGCGTTGGAGCTTTGTACATTCGAAAAGGTACAAACATTACCCCGCTTTTACATGGAGGGGGGCAGGAAGCCGGCTATCGCTCTTCTACCGAAAATATACCAGGCATTGCAGGGTTTGCTAAGGCTGCCGAATTATGTATGTTAGAGATGGCAACGGAAACGCAAAAGGTTACAAAATTCCGTAATAAACTCACTGATTTTTTGTTTTCCAATTACGAAAACGTTTACATTAACGGACATACCGAAAAACGTTTGCCGGGTCATCTCAGTTTTAGTTTTCATGGTATGGAAGGCGAAACCATACGCCTGCTGTTTTTGCTTGATGAAATGGGAATAGCCGTTTCTGCCGGGTCAGCCTGCTCCTCCAATCATGGAGGAGATACGTCTCATGTTTTACAGGCCATAGGCTTAAACCCTTTCGAAGCCAGAGGTGCAATCAGGGTTAGTTTTGGTCGGTTTACCACCGAAAAGGATATCGACGCATTGACAAATGCCCTTAATAGCACTGTAATGCAATTAAATTCAATTTTTTCTTAAAGAAATTAAAAAAAATAAAAAATGGAAACAATAGCATCTTTTAATACCAATACGACTTTCGAATTACTGCCTAATCTGGATTGTGGCGCATGTGGCTATAAATCGTGTACCGATTTTGCCAATGCTCTGGATAAGGCAGAAACTGAATTGAAAAAATGTATTCATGTAAAACAAACCGTTTCGAATATTGAGAATAAAAATTGCCTGAGTTGCATGGGAAGCGAACATCTGGGAGAAAAACTCGAATGGAAAGACAGCCTTAAAAGAGAATTCGATTTTATTCTCGATGTTGTTGAAGGCGAACCAGGACCCAAAGAAACGATACTTCCTTATAACCCAACATTGGTAAAAGAACTTGGAGTGAAGAAAGGTGATGTAATGATCGGTCGCCCCATGGGCATGTCATGTGGTTGCCCGGTTACCCATTGTGGTGTGGTTTCCGGTGTGGATGCACGCAACGGGGTAATCCACTGGAACGTTACGGGCCCATTAAGGCCACGCAGCGAAGGATTTATTGATATTGGCTATTATGTATCACAAGCTTACGAAGGAATTATTAAGGAATCAAAAGAAGAAATTAAGCTTGGCCGTCGCTATTGGTTCCTTCCGCGCAGGTGCATGTTGCAGTGGAGACATAGCGGATTGGTGAATGCAGTGACCAAGCTTAGAGATGGTAGCTATAAAGTCCGGATTGAAGGCCTTTATATTGGATAAATTCGTTTTTGTTTCTGCAAGGTCATGAAACGCTCTGTTTACGTGTACAACGGCATGTTGAGAATGCTCTTGCGTTAGCAAAATGGCTTAAGGACCCCCCTAAGGTTAAAAGTGTCGACTATCCGGGATTAAAATCAAGTCCTTGCCAAAAAGCTCTGGCCGGTACCAGAGTTGTTGAGACTTTCGGTTGGCATCGAATGATCGAAGATTTTAAAGCTGATTTGCAACAAGCGTTCGATAAATTATAAGTAAAATTGCTGCAAAGGTTAGTTGCTTATGCGAAAAACTGCAATAGTATGTTGGTAGATGCGGAATTAGAAAGATACAGCAGGCAGATCCTCCTGAGCGAAATCGGGATTGAGGGTCAGGAAAAACTAAAGAGGGCCAGGATTCTGGTAGTTGGAGCGGGAGGACTGGGAAGCCCGGTTTTGCAATATCTTGTCGCGGCGGGCGTGGGACATATTGGGATTGTGGATTACGATGTGATCGAACTGACTAACCTTAACAGGCAGGTTTTGTACACCATGGCTGATTTGGACTGTCCAAAAGTTTTACGGGCAGCCGAAAGATTGAAGCTCGCTAATCCAGAGATCCATATCCGGCCTTATTTTCAGAAATTCAACAAGGATTCTGCGCTCGAAATTATTGCTGAATATGATATTGTGGCGGATTGCACCGATCAGTTTGCAGCCCGGTATCTGATCAACGACGCATGCGTAATTCTTGGTAAGCCTGTAGTCTACGGAGCGGTCTATCAGTTTGAGGGGCAGGTAACCGTATTTAATTACTGTAACGGACCAACCCTGAGATGCTTGCATCCTGAGCAGCCCCATCCTCTGGAAGTGCCGACTTGTGCTGAAGGGGGAGTGATAGGTATCATTGCAGGAATCATTGGTACCCTTCAAGCCAATGAACTGATCAAAATAATAGTTGGAATTGGCGAGATCCTAAGTGGGAAGGTGTTGGTATTCAATGCACTCACCTGCAACAGTTATTTCTTCCATTTGGAAAGAGATTTGGAAGCGTCAGCAATTACCGGGCTGAGTAATTATGAAGAAGACTGTTCTTCGGATGAATCCAGCATACTGCAAATCACCTCAGAAGAATTGCAAGACTGGATAACCGACGGTAAAGATTTTCTGATCGTTGATGTGAGTGATCCGGCCAATTATGCGGACCACGGCTTTCAATGTCTGAGGATTCCATCATTCCATGTAATCGAAAAAATTCATCTGATACCAAGGGACAGACCGGTGGTTTTCATTTGTCCGCTGGGAATAAAAAGCATGACGGTTGTGAGCTATCTTCAAAATAAAGAAGGTTTTCGGAACATGTACAGTCTTAAAAATGGTTTTAGTAACCCACTTGAAAATGTGTGAATAATGTAACTTTTTTTGAAATTATGTAATCCTTTCCTTGTTAAAAATGCTCAACTTTGTTTCCATGATAAGGAAAATTGCAAATAGTGTATTGGTTTTGGTCCTGTTATTGACAACAACAGGTTTCACCTACCATTATCACTATTGCTGCGATACACTGGTTAAGTTTTCAATACTTCACACCCCGAAACCGTGCTGCGAACATCCTGAAGATTGCTGCAGCGATAAGGCAGTTACCTATCAGATGAAGACTGATTACCTTTTCACGGCAGATTACCTTGATTTATCGGTTTCCGGGATAGAGTTACCTTTAATCACGACTGATTTTGAGGTCATTCAACCTTTAGAGGTTAACCTACAGAAATTTCCGGAGGAATCACCGCCACCCACTTTAAGTCTGCGGCTTGCAAGGTTGCAACAATATCTTATTTAGCCTCTGATATTTATTCAGTCCATTTAACGGCTGTTACAGCGATTACCATATCCGGTAATTGAATTTTCCTTTTATATAAAGTCATTATATACAAAATGTTCGGTGGAGATTGTACGTAAATAAAATATTCGGGCAACAGCGGAACTGGCCGGGCAACAGCGGAACTGAAAAACTTTCAGCACACGATTGTAAAAAGTGTGCCGAAGCTTGCAGAAAATGTGCTACTGAATGCAGCAAAATGTAATCAGTTAAAATTTTCCCTACGCAGAGTCTCCGCTTTGGGTCTCTGCGCAGGTAAGATTTTATAAACTAAACAAATGAAAAAAATCATTCTTATCCTATTCTGAAAAAGGAAGAGCATCTGCAACATCATCAAAAATAAATTCACCAACAAAAAAATATTTACAATGAAAATTTCTCCATCAAAATTCGCTCTTGGTCTTGGAATTTCGCTCAGCATTTCATTCTTAATCTGTGACATCATTTTTACCATTGGTGGGAAAGATTTCAGGTTGAGTATGGTAAACGCATTTTTTCACGACATGGATTTCAAACCGCTAATGATTGACAGTGGTTTTAATATCGGTAAATTAATTTTAGGCATGATAATCTTGTTTCTTGAAGGATTGTTCACCGGATACATTACCGCATCCATTTACAATGCACTCAATAAAAACAAACAATCAAATTAGTTAACAATTCAAGAATAATACCACATGACAGCATTAGTTTATCAAAGTACCGGGAAAAAATCCTGGGAAGAAAAACCAAAACTGGTAATAAAGGAACCAACGGATGCCGTTGTAAAAATCCTGAAAACAATGCTCGTTTTTGTATTTTCTTACGGTGTAATACATAATTGCAGCGCTCAAATTATTCTTGACATAAACGATTTACCGGTTGCAGGTGATGTGCAAATTTCCGTTAAAGTGGATCGTGAGCAGGCAGCAACCCTGTTACCAGGAAATGCAGGGGCAAATGTGAAATGGGATTTCAGCAACCTGAATCCCTGCTGCGGGACTCGCGCAGCATCGTCCGACACAGTTTTTTGGGGGGACCATGCCTCAACTGCCAACGCGGGCTATTTCCCGCTTTCAGATATAGTTAGGAAAGAAAATTGCTTTACCTATCATTCCCATGTTACTCATCAGGATGAAACACAATGTTATTTCAGCCACTATGTAAAGGACACAATGGGGTTATGGCGTTACGGCATGGAAGATCCTGTGAATTTTCTTTTCGTCTCATACTGGAATATTTTCCCTTTGCTTTCCTTTGGGGATTCCCTTAAAACTATTACAAAGATTCACATTCCTGTTTCTAATGACAGCATTAGGGTTTATCACATTTTAAGTACTTCGGTGGCTGATGCATGGGGGGTTATTACTACTCCCGATACGACCACGAATGTTATTCGTATTTATACGGCCGAAATAGTTTACGACAGTTTATATGTGAACGGCAAACTTCAACAAAGCGTAGTTTATGCCGGCAATTATTATTACAGATGGTATGCCAAAAATCTTGGCTTTCCGGTTTTGGAAATAGCTAAAGGAATGCAAACCCAACAGCCACCTTTTGATCAACAGGTACGATATTCTTCTCATCCAAATACTCTGCTTTCTGTTCCTGAAAATGATGTTTCTGATAAGGTTCGGATTTTCCCTAATCCATTTTCATTTTTTATCAATATTTATTTTGGAGAAAACAACAAAAACTCATCACTTTCAATTTTTGATGCAACAGGTAAGACAGTTATGAAAATAACAAGCGTCAATTCAGAATACAAGGTTCAGGCAAGTGAACTTTCACCGGGCATCTATTTCTATGAAATGGTCAACAAACAAAAAGAAATATTCCGAGGGAAACTCATTAAAAACAACTACTAATGAAACACACAAATTTGTTCTTGCTGCTTCGCGCAGCATTCCTTACTGCAATGATTGCAGTATCTGTCGATGGTTTTTCCCAGTGTCACGGAGGCGGAACAAACCAAGGCAATCATTCTTCTCATTCGTCATCCCCCGGAAAATCAAGTAAATCCGGCACAACATCACTATATGTATGTCCGATGCATCCTGAGGTGCAATCAGAAATTGCAGGTACATGCCCAAAATGCGGAATGACCCTGGAGCGGAAAAAAATTACCGGAAGCAAAGCCAGTAAAAGGATATATTATTACTGTCAGGAGCACCCATCTTATGAATCTGATAAAAAAGGCAAATGCAGTACTTGTGGAAAGAAACTGAAAAAAGCACAAGAGTTTTTTTATGAATAAATCAAAGCCCTAACGATTTCAAGGATAGATTGCTGGAATTTGTGCTTAACTGCATTACCGAGCAAAAACAGGTCTTGAGGACGCGGCACATCCGTTTTATTGGAAACCCAAGTTGAGAATTCCTGACATCTACGAAAACAAAAAAAACAAAATTGCATTTGGACAATTTTTGGGAAATGTTTTGAAAGCAACGGTAAAACTCGCCTGATACAAAAGATATTTGTAAAAAAATATCTCTATCTTTGCACCCGATAATAAAAGTATGAATAACAATTTCCTGCACCTGACTCATCATCTCCATCATTTTATGATGCAGGAAACCCATGCAGAGAAGTAAGATATCGGTATGAATAAACACCGGAGAAGGCTTGCAGATCTGCAGGCCTTTTCTGTTATAAACAGGTATGATGCAGACACTTAAGATCGCCCTACAGAAATCCGGACGACTCAGCGAAATATCGCTCGGGCTCGTTGGTGAGGCTGGTATATCATTGACAAACGGCAAGCGCACCTTACTGGCACAATCTTCTACTTTCCCGTTGGAGGTGCTTTACCTTCGCGATGACGATATTCCGCAGTATGTGGCCGATAGAGTGGCCGATGCGGGGATTATCGGCGAAGATGTACTGCGGGAATCACAATACCCGCTGGAGGTGGTGCACCGGCTTGGTTTCAGCTGCTGCCGTTTGAGTATTGCAGTTCCTAAAGAGCAGAAATATAGCGGGTTGTCATGGCTAAATGGAAAAAAGATCGCCACGTCATTCCCAAATATTCTCAGAACTTTTCTAGCTGACAGCCAGATCAAAGCCGAGATCCACTATTTGAACGGATCGGTGGAGATTGCGCCGGCTATCGGGTTGGCTGATTGCATTTTTGATATTGTCAGCTCCGGAAGTACTTTGATAAGCAATGGATTGAGGGAAACAGAAGTGGTGATGCAATCAGAAGCGGTGTTGGTGGCTGCTCCGGGTTTATCTGATGAGAAGCGTGCTATTTTGAACGATTTCCTATTTCGGATCAAATCGGTCCTTGCTGCCCGGGATAATAAATATATCCTGCTGAATGCCCCGAATGACAAACTCGATGAGATCTGCCGGGTTTTGCCGGGTATGAAGAGTCCGACCGTGATGCCCCTCGCACTCGAAGGATGGAGCTCAGTTCATTCTGTATTGAGTGAGAACGAATTCTGGAGCATTATAAATCAACTGAAAGAAGCTGGGGCACAGGGAATCCTGGTGATCCCGATCGAGAAAATGATACTATAAATCTTTTTGTCATGAAAATTTTAATTAATCCGCCGCGGGAACAATGGGATGAAATCCTGGAACGGCCAGCCGCACAAAGCAATGCTACAGAGGAGACAGTATCGCGGATGCTGACCTCTCTGCGGGAATCCGGCTGGGACGAGGTATGCAGGATGACCGGTGAGTTTGATGGATATTTGCCGGAACCACCATTGATCCCGGAGGATGAATTGAAAGCGGCCGGTAATCAATTACCGGATTTGCTGAAGCAATCCATCGCATTGGCAGCCAATAATATCCGGAAGTTTCATGAATCGCAGGTTCGGGACGCAAATCTGGTGAACATATCTCCAGGGGTCACTTGTTATCAGAAATGGGTTCCGGTGGAGCGGGTTGGCCTCTACATTCCCGGAGGGACGGCGCCGTTGTTCTCCACGGTATTAATGCTGGCCATCCCTGCACAAATTGCAGGATGCAAAGAGTTGATTCTATGCTCGCCGGGAAACCGGCAGGGGCAGATTAATCCCGCAATCCTTTATACTGCGGCCTTTTGCGGCATTACCCGGGTTTACCGGATCGGAGGGGTTCAGGCGATCGCAGCCATGGCTTATGGACTCGGGCCCGTACCAAAAGTTGATAAAGTGTTCGGTCCGGGTAACGCATGGGTTACGATGGCCAAGCAATTGATCAGTCGCGCTGGCGTGGCTATCGACATGCCGGCCGGGCCTTCCGAGCTACTCGTTGTGGCAGACGATTCGGCCAACCCTGCTTTTGTTGCAGCCGATCTGCTCTCACAGGCCGAGCACGGGGTCGACAGTCAGGTACTTTTACTGACCACCAGCTGGGAACTGGCTGAGCAGGTTCACAATGAAACCGAACTGCAGTTACACAAACTGCCACGCAAAGATATTGCCACGAAAGCATTGGAATATAGTAAGATAGTCGTTTTGTCCGAAGAGTCCTCCATCATGGAAATGGTGAACCGGTATGCCCCGGAACACCTCATCCTTGCAACGGAGAACTACAATCAGCTGGCGGAACAGGTTAAGCATGCCGGATCTGTTTTTCTCGGGCACTATTCCCCTGAAAGTGCCGGAGATTATGCGTCGGGCACGAATCATACCCTCCCCACCTCCGGTTATGCAAAGGCATATAGCGGGTTAACCCTCGATTCTTTCATGAAATCGATCACCTTTCAGGAACTGACAAGCGCTGGACTTCAATCCATCGAACCAGCTATCAGTTTGATGGCCAGGGCTGAGGGGCTGGAGGGGCACGCGAACGCGGCGGAAATAAGAAGTCGTGAGGACGAGAGGACGAGAGGACGTGAAGAAGACGAGAAGACTGTAGAGACGGATGATCATCCGTCTCGAATAGAAGAGGAGAAGGGGAGTAAGTATAGTTTTCTGGATTATTTAAACCCATTGAACCTTTTATACCCTTTAAACATTTTAGATCCTGAAAGCCAGCTAAACCCGCTAAACCTTCTGGATCGTTTTATCCCTGAAGAGCCGCAAGTTCCTATTTCAAAACCAAGTCCTGGAAATCTTATCAGAAAGAATATTGCGGAATTGGTTCCCTATTCTTCGGCCCGCGATGAGTTTACCAGCCGCGAAGGGATATTTCTGGATGCGAATGAGAATCCAAATGAGACGGGGTTGAACCGTTATCCGGATCCCAGGCAGACGGAGCTTCGGAAACAGGTGGCCTGGCTGAAAGGTGTCGAACCGAAGAGCATTTTTCTGGGGAACGGCAGCGATGAGGCAATTGATTTGCTTATCAGGATTTTCTGTGAGCCCCGCATGAGCCGGATCATCACGATAAACCCTACTTACGGGATGTATGCCGTTTGTGCCGGCATCCAGGATGTGGAGGTCGACAGGGTATTGCTGAATCCCGACTTTTCGGTGAACACGAAAGCAATACTTGAAGCTGTGCGCTTTGATACTAAGATGATCTTCCTATGCTCACCTAATAATCCTACCGGAAACCAGATACCCTTAAATGAGATTTGGTATCTGGCAAATCGATTTAGCGGGATTATTGTGGTGGATGAAGCGTATATTGATTTTGCCGAAGGCCCATCTTCATTGACTCTGATGAGCGAATGCCCGAACATAGCCGTGCTGCAAACATTCTCTAAAGCCTGGGGACTGGCCGGTGTGCGGCTGGGAATGGCCTTTGCTAATCCGGAGATCATCGGAGCGATGAATAAAGTGAAGTATCCTTTCAATGTGAACGTGCTGACGGCAGCGACGGTGATGGGAATCGTTAAGGACGTTAAGGACGTTAGAATAGGACCTGATGTGAGATTGATTTTGACGGAGCGTATCAGGCTTGCGGATAGATTGAAGAAATTGGCAGGAGTTGAGAAGGTTTATCCGTCGGATGCGAATTTTCTTCTGGTCAAATTTACCGATGCGAAAGCGATTTACAAATATCTTGCTGATAATAGCATCATTGTAAGAGATCGCTCTAATCAGGCCTTATGCGAAGGGTGCCTCAGAATTACGGTCGGGACACCCGCCGAAAACGATAAATTAGTTAATGCACTTCTGAAAACCGATAACCCATAACCGAAAATCCAAAAAAACAACATCGATGCATTGTCTCTCTCGAAAGTACCCACCCCTGCCCCTCCCTGAAACAGGGAGGTGTATGAGCACTGACTTTCCCTCGGAGCAAAGCCCCTCCCTTCTTTAGGGAGGGGTTGGGGTGGGTACTTCAAACCACAATAACCCATAATTCACAACCATCACAACCACAACCGATAACCGATAACTGAATAGGCATGAAAAAACTACTCTTCATCGACCGCGACGGCACCCTGATTCAGGAGCCGCAAAACGAACAGGTGGATAATTTTGAGGAATTCCGCTATATGCCTGGCGTGTTTACTCAATTGGGGCGGATTGCCAGGCTTTTACAGTACGAGCTGGTTATGGTGACCAATCAGGATGGGTTGGGTACACCCGCTTTCCCGGACGACACTTTCTGGCCGGTGCAGGACCGGATGCTCGAGACCTTCGAACAGGAGGGAATTCATTTTACTGAAATCTTTATCGATAAAAGTTTTGATTTTGAGGACCTTCCTACCCGTAAGCCGGGGATCGGAATGTTGCAAAAGTATCTGAACGGTGATTATGATCTGGCCGGATCTTTTGTGATCGGCGATCGTGCCACCGATATCCGTATGGCCGCCAATCTGGGGTGCAAGGGCATATATATCGGTCAGGAAGAACGATGGAACCGCCGTGCGCAGCCGGATGATGAAGAGCATTGCGCACTGAAGGTGCTAACCTGGAAAGAAATTGCCGATTACCTGATCAAAATGGAGCGGTATGCAGAGATTCACCGTGCAACAAAAGAAACGGATATCCGGGTAAAAGTGGCTCTTTACGGAGAAGGCAAGTCGGATGTTTCAACCGGCATCGGGTTTTTCGATCACATGCTCGATCAACTGGCCCGTCACAGCGGCTGCGATCTGGAAGTTCTTGTTCAAGGCGATCTGAAAGTAGATGAACATCATACCGTTGAGGATACGGCCATCGTATTGGGACAAGCCTTCCGTCAGGCATGGGGCGATCTGAAAGGAATGAACCGATACGGGTTTGTGCTTCCGATGGATGACGCGCAGGCTTCGGTTTCTGTTGATTTGGGCGGACGTCCTTATCTGAGTTGGAAAGCACAATTTTCAAGAGAAAAAGTCGGCGGATTACCAACAGAGCTCTTCCCCCATTTCTTCCGATCTTTTGCCGATGGTGCCCGTTGCACCTTGCATATCGAGGCAACCGGAGAAAATGAGCACCATAAAATCGAAGCGATTTTTAAGGCACTGGCCCATAGTATAAAACAGGCTCTTGCCGGAGACGCAGAAGGCGCGGTACCTAGTACGAAGGGAACAATAGATTAATTGGTTCTGCTGCGCCTCACTAATTATTAATTAGCCCGAAGGGCATAATTAGCGAGCGTCAGCGAGCATAATTATTAATCGAGAACGAATGGAAATCGTAGTAATAAAGTACAATGCGGGCAATATCGGCTCCGTAGCAAACGCACTGGACCGGTTGGGGCAGGCTTGTACCGTTACGGATGATCCGGATGAGATCCGACGCGCAGATAAGGTGATCTTTCCCGGGGTAGGGGAGGCCAGCAGTACAATGAAATATCTGAAAGATAAAGGATTGGATAAAATTATTCCTGCACTTAAACAACCGGTCCTCGGCATTTGCCTCGGTATGCAGCTGATGTGCAGTTGGTCAGAAGAGGGTGATACCCCGGCTCTGGGTATCTTTCCTGAGAAAGTTAAGCTGTTCCGGGGATCAATCAAAGTTCCCCATATGGGATGGAATTCCATCCGTTTTAATCCGGATGGCCTTTACAAGGGCTTACAACCAGGGTGTTATGTTTATTTTGTTCATTCTTATTTTGCCGAAACCGGTGATGCAACTCTGGCAACCTGCGATTATGGGACCCCGTTCAGTGCAGCACTCCATCGGGATAATTTTTATGCCGTCCAATTTCATCCGGAAAAGAGCGGGGAAGTGGGGCAACTCATTTTGAGAAACTTTATAGAGTTATGATAGAGATCATTCCGGCTATTGATCTGATCGATGGGAAATGTGTCCGTCTCAGCGGAGGCAAGTTCGATACGATGAAAATCTATTCGGATAAACCGGCCGATCTGGCCCGGCAATTCCGGGATCAGGGAGTCAATTATTTGCATATTGTTGACCTGGATGGTGCCCGTACCGGAAAACCCGCGCATATCGGGTTACTAAAAGAAATTGCGGCAATCAGCGGGATGAAAGTGGATTTTGGTGGCGGGATCCGGTCAAGAGAATCATTTAAGACCGTTCTTGATGCCGGTGCCGACAGGGTAAGCATTGGGAGTCTGGCTGTTACCAGGCCTTACGAGTTGGAAGAGTGGTTGTCTGATTTCGGAGCCGATCGGGTCATTCTCGGAGTTGATGTTAAGAATGAAAAAGTCGCCTATCATGGCTGGCAAAGTGAATCAGCAATAAGCTGGCAGGAATTCATCGGTTATTGGCTCGGAAAAGGGATCAACCGGACATTTTGCACCGATGTCGATCGCGATGGCACCTTGAATGGACCAGCTGTTGATCTATATCGGCGGATTATCCGGCAATTCCCTGGTATTGATCTGATTGCCAGCGGAGGGGTATCAGGACCAGAGGATATTGAGTTGCTGGAACAAGCAGGTTTAAAGGGAGTTATCGTGGGAAAAGCAATCTACGAAGGCAGGCTGAGCGTCTCTTACCCCCTCCTTCCTAAGGAGGGGGCAGGGGGAGGTACTTGGGCAGGAGGACTGGCAAAGCGGATTATTCCTTGTTTGGATATTCGGGATGGCCGGACGGTGAAAGGGGTGAATTTTGTGGACGTCAGGGATGCTGGTGATCCGGTTGAACTGGCGATCAGATATGCGGAAGAGGGTGCCGATGAGCTGGTTTTTCTGGATATTACAGCAACAATTGATGGCCGGAAAACTTTCCCGCTGCTGGTTAAGCGTATTGCGAAAGTTCTGAATATACCTTTTACCGTGGGTGGCGGGATCAGTACATTTGAAGATGCAGTGATTCTTCTCGAGGCCGGTGCCGATAAGATCAGTCTGAATTCCGCCGCTGTGAAAACCCCGGATATCATCGACCGGCTGGCCCGTAGTTTTGGCAATCAGTTTGTTGTATTGGCAATTGATGCAAAGGAAGTTTTGGGGTGGGAAGTTTATGTTCACGGTGGTCGAATTCCGACCGGGAAAGATTTGTTTGAATGGGCGCGTGAGGGGCAGGAAAGAGGCTGCGGAGAGATTTTATTCACCAGCATGAATCACGATGGAACTAAAAACGGATTTGCCAACGAAGCCCTTGCCCGTTTGTCGGAAATGCTGACTATACCCATCATCGCTTCAGGCGGGGCGGGGAAACCGGAACATTTCCGGGATGCTTTTATCAAAGGCAAGGCTGATGCAGCCCTCGCGGCAAGCGTTTTTCATTTTGGAGATATCCCGATACCGGAACTAAAGAGATACCTTTACAACCAGGGAATAACTGTAAGAATAAAATGACGAAAACGAAATAGTATGGACGAAAAACTCGACTTCTCAAAAGGCAATGGCCTGATTCCGGCCATTATCCAGGATGATTTAACACGCAAGGTGCTGATGCTGGGATATATGAATGAGGAATCGCTTAAGATTACCAGGGAAACTGGTTTGGTGACTTTCTATAGCCGCACGCGCGATACCCTCTGGACCAAAGGCGAAACCAGCGGAAATTCGCTTAGTGTGAAGAAAATTATAGCCGATTGCGATCGCGATACCCTTCTCATCATGGCCAGGCCTGATGGACCGGTGTGCCACGACGGGCCCGATACCTGCTTTAACGAGATCAATCAAACAGATCTGGTGTATCTGGATTATTTGCAGGAAGTAATCAAAGACCGTAAGCGCACGATGCCGGAAGGCTCTAATACCGCTAAACTGTTTAAGAAAGGTACTGCCAAGATTGCTCAGAAAGTGGGCGAAGAAGCCGTGGAACTCGTAATCGAAGCCATGAAATCCGATGATGAAGCATTCCTGAACGAAGGCGCAGATCTTCTTTATCACTTCATCGTTCTCCTCGTCGATCGCGGTTGGACCCTCCAGGACATAGCCAAAGTGCTTGCCAGTCGGCACAAGAGCTAAAAAAAAGGTTGACCTGCCGAAGAGCTGCCTATGACTTAGAAAAAGTGTGATTGTTTTCGAACGGGTGTCCCCCAACCGTTTTGTTCCTTTCACCTTGTTAAGGTCAGCCAAACCTCATTTCCATATTTTCAAACAACTCCAGACAGGTCAACCGATTACCCTTGTCTTTCCGGTATTAAAGATAAGTGGCAAAAATTTAAATGTCAATAGGTCAATGGGTTGTAGAGCGATTGAACTTGTTAACGCGGGGGTTCTGATGCATAAGTGCGCATGATTAATTGATATATGCCGGGGTTTGATTTGCAGTTTATTAGATCTCGGGTTTGGTTTTTGGTTTTTTTGTTTTGTGAGTTGGGATTACCCCATTAAAACGATATTTCCTGCAACTTTTTTGCATAATAGTTGTAATTTTGTAGTGTGTAATAATTTGAAAATGACGAATACAGCAATTTTGGGATTAACGGTCAGGGACTTGCTTTGGGAAAGTTTCCAGAAGCATACCAACCTCCCGGCAGTAGGGATCGTGGGGAATAAGTTATTGACTTATGGTGAGATAAAAGATCAGGCAGAACATCTGGCATTTTCATTGACCCAATTAGGACTGGTTAAGGGAGATAAAGTCGCAATACTCGGGCCTAATTCACCCAACTGGATCGTTTCCTATTTTACTCTTCTTTCACTCGGGATAATCTCAGTGCCCATATTACCCGATTTTCATGCTGCTGAGATTGATCATATTCTGAAACACGCATCCGTTAAAATGGTTATTGTCAGCCGCAAACAGCTCAGCAGGCTATCAAGGGAAACCATTACAGATATCCCTCAGATAATGATTCTGGAAGATTTCGCTCTGTTAAATAACCGGGAGCTGGTTGATGATGATTCATCTTACACTCCTCATGTTCAGAAAGGATCGCTGAATCCTTTTACCGTTCCGGTAGAACCGGAGGATCTTGCTACGCTGATTTATACTTCCGGAACAACCGGATTCAGCAAAGGGGTAATGCTTAGTAACAGCAATCTGGTGACCAACATCCGGCAATGCTATGCTGTAGAACCATTGGATTCATCCGATGTTTTCCTTTCCATGCTTCCTCTGTCACACACCTACGAAAATACGGTCGGAATGTTGCTTCCGCTGACCTATGGCGCATCCATTCATTATCTGGATAAACTGCCTACCGCTGCAGTCCTGTTGCCTGCCCTTAAAAAGGTTCGGCCAACCTATGTGGTTAGTGTCCCGCTGGTTATCGAAAAAATTTATAAGTCACAGATAAAAGGCAAAGTGGATAGCTCCGCTTTGCTTCGAATACTTTACCGCTTACCGGCGTTCCGGAAATTTTTCCATAGGTTAGCCGCTAAGAAACTAATGGCAACTTTTGGCGGCCGTCTGAAATTCTTCGGAATTGGTGGGGCCAAATTGGATGCCAGTACTGATCGTTTCCTGAAAGAAGGCGGATTTCCGTATTCAATTGGATATGGACTGACTGAAACATCCCCGCTTCTGAGCGGAACAAGGCCATCGGCGGTTAGAATTCAGTCGGCAGGGAAACCGGTTGTTGGTGTGGAGTTGAAGATAAACGAACCGGATCCTGAAACCGGAATAGGTGAGATATGGGCAAGGGGCGCCAATGTGATGCAAGGTTATTATAACGAACCCGAAATAACCGCACAGGTTCTTATGCCCGGAGGATGGTTCCGTACCGGTGACCTGGGGATTTTCGACCGCGATGGATATCTGTACATCAAAGGCCGGCTTAAAAATGTAATACTTGGTGCCTCCGGTGAAAATATTTATCCTGAAGAGATCGAATCCGTCATCAACCGGTTTCAGTATGTACTGGAATCAGTCGTGGTTGAGCAAAAAGGAAAACTGGTTGCACTGGTTCATTTCAACTACGAAGAACTGGAAAAACAGTTTGTCCATTTCAAGGATGAGGCCCGGCAGCAAATGGAGAAGAAGATTGAAGAGATGAAAGCCGAACTCCAGAAATTTGTGAACTCCCAGGTGAACCGTTATTCACGCGTTCAAAGCGTTATCATCCAGGATACGCCCTTCGAGAAGACTGCCACAAAAAAGATAAAACGGTTCCTTTATCAGGCCGTTTAGAGACGATTTCAAGAAAGAATTTAGAATTCCGAATTCCGAGGATCAAGGTTGAAGTATAGGCCTATGATCTTATGTCTATACTTGAGTCAATACTTGGATCTTTAACTTCGGAACTCGGAATTCTGCATTCGAATCTAGAAATTTTTACTTCAAAAGCATTACTTAACTAATCCCACAAGCGAGTCTCTCTGCTTTTTATTTACCTCGTATTTCATCACCTCTCCGAATTTAAGCTCGTTGAAAAGCTCCCGCGTGACCCGGTAGCCTGGTTTTAATCCCGTTGATTCTTCGTTGAATCCAATCCGGTACTCAATATTCTGATATTTCTCGAGGAGGCGAAGCTGTTTCGCGCGGCTCACCAATTCCCCGTCTTCCGAAACGAGAACCTCCCGATAGGCCGAGTCCAGAATCACATAGCGATCGGAGGTCTCGAGCAGGATAACCTGAAAATGGCCTTCCTTAGTGCCGGTCACCATCCGGTATTCAAGTTTACCGGTCTGAATCAGCGGTTTTTGATTCTGGAGATAATTCCATAAAAACAAACCAAGAACTATTACCAGAATCCCATAGCGGACATACGGATTAGTTTTGCGGATTTGATCAGCCATAATTTGTTTGTTTTATTGTTAACAAAGTTAATGCTTGTTTCAACATATTTTTGATGATGTAAAGTTTGATTATTTTGTGGTTTCTCTGCACGGATTGCGAAATTCTCAAGGGATAAAATCGAAACCATAAGCCGAAATCATGGAAAAGAAACAATTGCACTTTACTTACATTTTGTTCATTTCAATTGTATCAGCCCTGGGGGGACTCCTTTTTGGATATGACTGGGTAGTGATTGGTGGAGCCCAGCCGCATTATGAGTCCTATTTTATTGCCCATTCCGATCTTTGGGCCGCGGCAATGGCAGGTACTGCATCGGTTAGGTTTGAGTGGTTACAGGGATTTGCCATGAGCAGTGCCTTGTGGGGAACACTGATCGGAGCCATGGTTTCGGGTTGGATTGCCGACCGGTTTGGCCGCAAAAAGCCGCTGGTGATATCGGCATTTTTCTTTACTTTATCGGCTATCTGGGTTGGCTCGATCGACCAGTCGTGGTGGTTTGGCGGCGACAGTGCTGTTTTCAATGGTTTTGGGGGATTTATGGCTGCCAGGATCATTGGGGGTATCGGCATCGGACTGGCATCCATGCTTTCGCCGCTCTTTATTGCTGAGGTATCGCCCCCGGCTTACCGCGGACGGCTGGTTAGTCTGAACCAGCTGACTATCGTGATCGGTATTCTGGCTGCCCAGATGACTAATTACTGGATTGGCCGGTTCCATGCACCTGCCGATCCTTCGTTGGTTGAAGCGGCCCGGCAGCAATGGGCAGGCGACATGGCTGCCCATGGATGGCGTTGGATGTTTCTGGCCGGAGCAGTTCCGGCGGGAATTTTCCTTCTGATGTCGTTTTTGCTGCCCGAAAGTCCGAGGTGGTTGACCAAGTCCGGCAAACCGGAAAAAGCAGGCCGGGTTCTTCGGCGAATCGGATCTGTTGCATATGCCCAATCGGAACTGGCGGGGATCAAGGCTTCAATGGTTAATGAAACCCGGAAAGTCAACCTGAAACACCTTCTTGAAAAAGGTATGCCCAGGATACTGCTCATCGGAGTGGTGCTGGCCGTACTCCAGCAATGGTGCGGTATTAATGTGATTTACAATTATGCTACCGATATCTTTTCAGCAGCTGGTATCGACAAAACCAATGTGCTCTTTACTATTTTACTGACTGGTTTAGTTAACCTGATTTTTACATTTGTGGGGATGGCCCTGGTTGATAAACTCGGACGGAAAACCCTTATGCTGATAGGGACCGCAGGATTAACCATTATCTATGCACTGATGGGCGCGGCGTTCCTGTTTATCAACAAAGATCCGGAAACCTTGAAATTATTGAGCCTGCCCACCCTGATACTGGTGTTGATGGCTATCGCAGTTTATGGAACCACCCTGGCTCCGGTTACCTGGGTACTGCTATCCGAGATCTTCCCCAACCGCATCCGTGCCACGGCCATGTCGATCGGCACCTTTTCCCTCTGGGTAGGTTGTACCATCCTGACCATGACCTTCCCGATGCTTAACAGCACACTGAAAGCATCAGGCACTTTCTGGCTGTACGGTGGCATCTGTATCCTCGGCTTCCTGTTTGTCAGGCGGATGCTGGTGGAAACGAAGGGCAAAAGCCTCGAGCAGCTTGAGAAGCAGTTGATCAGGAAGGAGTAGGGTTCAGCCAATTCTTTAGTTTTCTGAACTCAACAGACTGACAACCCGGTTTTATTGATTTCCATCGATAGGTTCGATTTCGGCTACCGGGAATGTCATCCGGAACGGGATGCTGCCGGGTTCAAGAACTATCTCCAGCTAGGGCATAAAGCTGCCAACCTGTATCAGATGCCGACGGCCATCTTGGGTCCATTTGAAGTCGGCCAGCATCACATAACCCGATCCCGACCATTTCAGATCTTTCCATTCATCCGGCAAAAAGCAGGATTCACGGATAAATTCTTCCGGGAACCGGTACATCAGGATAAATCCCCGTCCGGATAAAGTCCACGGTGCTGGTGTGTCCATAATTTCGATTTTTCGATTTATGATGTGTTAAAGGTGAGGTGGATTAATCCATTGATCCTTTCCCAGACAATGCTTTCGCCTCAGTCTGATGCAAGTCAAAGACTACTACTTCGTTTTTTCCTTTTTTTAGCCACGGAGCAGGACAGTAAAGTCGGAACTGTGGCCCGATGTTCCAATAACGTCCGAGGTTATGACCGTTCACCCAAACAATGCCCTTCTGGTAATTGGTCATATCGATGAAGGTATCGGCCGGATCAGAAAGCTCGAAGGTGCCGTGAAAAAATGTTCCAGGTTTAGCTGCGCTGAGCTCGCCTTCGGCTCGGTTCAGGCTTCGGGTTTCGGGCTTCAGGTTTTGAATAAACGGCTCATTAAATGGTAAGTTATACACATCCCAGTTCATTAGGGTCATTCCATTCAGGGTAACGCGGTCGGTGATGCCTTTCCGGTCGATCAGGTATTGGGCGAAATTGATACGTCCCATGCCTTCAACGAGAATTTCGAGCACCGGATCTTTTACTTCACTGGCTGGAATGTCGATGGTTTTTTCGCCTTCGCGACGGTCGAGTTTGCCCAGATATTGTCCGTTAAGGAAGATCGTGGCATAATCGTGGAGGTCAGTTATGATGAGCTTCCCTCTCTTATGGCCGATCAGCCTGGTTTTGTACAGGATAAAGCCATAGTCCTGGTTGTAGGCTTCGAAAGGTTTTGGCTGCACCGACCACACCGGGGCCGGGAGGTTGTCCCACACCGTTGTAAAAGCCTGCATGGGAATCTCTGGTATATCAGCCGTTGGGATGGCAGAAGGTAATTCGTTCATCATGCCGGTCGACCGGAAAATAAGGTTCCGCAGGGCCCAGTATTTCGGAGTGGGCTGTCCCTGCTCGGTTATCGGGGCATCGTAATCATAACTGGTTACATCGGGTTCATATCCTTTACCACCCGAATTGGCCCCGGCAGTAAATCCGAAGTTGGTTCCGCCGTGAATAACATATAAATTAAAGGAGCGTTTGGTATCAAGCAGGAATTTTACTTCCTGCAAAAGGCCGGTGGTATCCGGCCGGGCCCATTTCTCTCCCCAGTGGGTTAACCACCCGGGATAGGTTTCGCTCGAAAAGGCCGGTACATCCGGGTTCCTTTTCGCAGCTTGTTCAAAGTCTTTTTCATTGGAGCCTGAATCCAGCCCGATCGCTGCACCGTCGATATTTCCGGCTTCAAGCATATAGGAAGTGGCACCGTCAGCTGTATAGAAAGGCACATCGCATCCGTTCCGAAGCCAGATAGCGCTCCACCGCAACCATGTATCGCGGATCGCGGCAACGCAGCTTGATGTCGGGAATCGAGAGCAAGTAGGGTGGGATACCACCAAATTCCCATTCGGCACAAACATAGGGCCCCGGGCGGAACAAAACCCACATGCCCTCTTCCTGGCAGATCTTTACAAATCGGGCGACATCATGGTTGCCGGTGCTAAAATCGAACACTCCCTCGGCAGGTTCCTGATAATTCCAGAAAATATAGGCAGCGATCGTATTGCAGCCCATCGCTTTAGCCATCTGGATCCGGTGCCGCCAATATTCAGCTGGTATTCGAGCAGGATGCATCTCACCCGAAATCATCTGAAAAGGTTTCCCGTCGAGAAGGAAATCTTTCTGTCCGAGGGCAAAAGTGTGTTTTGCCTTCCGCCAGCCATTCGATGGTGGTGGCCAGGCGTTTATCGCGGGTGACCTCGGTTTTGGCTTCGGTAATCCAGTTCACATATTCCTTACGGTGACTGTATGCGAATTTATCCCATGTTTCAGCAGCGAGTGGGTTTTCTTGCAGTGCTTCAAAAAGGCATTCGGGCACAATCAATTCTTTTACGGTCTGATCTTTAGGTTTTTGTGGAACTTTAATATTCTCCTCGTTCAGCCGCCTGGCTTCGCGGAAATAACCCAGGAGGGTTTCATCATCCGGCAGATCGCTGATTGAGGTAATCCGGCCAAACTGGCCCATGGCGCTATCACCTTCGCTGATTCCTTCCAGGCCTTTGATCAGCTGGCCTTTCCGGATATTCAGGGTGCAATGTGCCTTAAAGGCTGCGGTGCTGACCATAATCCCTTTATAATCAAAATGAGGGAAACCCCACTTCAGGGTTTCCTCAACTTCTGGACAGGCCTTGTGTACCAATCGGCGGATATGTCTCAGGATCGGCTGCGCAAAAGGTGCAGCTTTGTTGATGTAGGTATCAATGCGGGGATCGGGGAGTGACATAATCTATTAGCATTAAGGGGGTTAAGGACGTGAGGGTGTGAGGACGTAAAATATGGAGAGTTTTTCCATTAGGGTTAAAATTGTGCATCTAAATGCAAAGTATAAAACAAAAATGATATGAAGAAATTAAACCTATATGATTTTGAGTTATACCAAAAAAGCAGGGAATTGAGCAAAATAGCCTGGAGAATCTACATCAAGCTTCCTCGGGATATTCAATATAAAACAGGTGGACAATTTCTTGAATCGGCCGATTCCGTTCAGGCCAATGTTGCCGAAGGATTTGGCAGATATCATTACAAGGATAAATTGAACTTCCATTTTTATGCCAGAGGTTCCCTGATAGAATCTTTAAGCTGGAGCGAAGTTCTGCTTGAACGGGAACTTATCGGAATCGAAATCCAAATGGAATTTACTGAATTAGCTAATACAATCTCCATGATGAATAATGCTTACATCCGTCATCTTTGGGATCAATCCCGTTCCCCACGCCCTTAACGCCCTCACTCCCTCACAATTCTCTCAACCGTTTTTGTCATCTCTGAGGTTAGTTCTGTATAGTGCTTCCCTGTTCCCGGACCTGAAAAACCGGTAAAAATCTTGCTGATCTTACCGTTGCGATCGATAAAAATCGATGTTGGGAAGGATAGGGTCTGGTTTAGCATGGGCAGGGTTTCCGAGGCTTTTCGCTTGTTTGACTCGCCGGCATAGAGAAATATATAGTCAGCTCCGATATTGCTTTTGAACCGTTCAATTGCCTT
>JBBAAF010000047.1:0-25476 GCA_041658425.1 Bacteroidales bacterium
TAATGATCCGAGTGGAATTACCTGTTTTTGCTTCAACAAACCCATTTCGATCGGATGTATGAGATCACCGGATTCTTCCAAAGCAAACCTTACGTCGACGAAACACTGGTCGATGAGGGAAAACAGGCTCATTTTTTGACGGATTATCCGGAAACAGGCTTACCAGTTTGGTGCTGAAATATTTACCGCTCTGAGCGGGCATCAACAGCAACGAATTGTTGGAGAAACCCATACTGATCCTGTCGGGCATGACAAAATCGCCATCTTCATAAGTTATCATTGCTTTGATCATCTGATCAATCAAACTGGTCCAATCGGTTAGTTGTGCCAGGGCTGATTCATTGATAATTAACATATTACCCTTTTAGTTTTTAGATTTTTTAATGTAATTAATATCATTTATGGCAGCCTCCATCATTCTGGCTGTAGGTGTATCAGAGAGACCACCCAGGGCAGTACAGCGGAGGGAAGCCGGCATTGCCTGGCCAACTTTCATCATTGTAGTAATCGTTTCATTTAGAGGGATAATAGCCTGAATTCCTCCTAACACCATGTTTGCTGACGTCAGTGCGTTTCCGGCTGCATTGGCATTTCGGCTAAGGCAAGGAATTTCGACTCTGTTCGCAATCGGATCACAAACCAGTCCCATAACATTCTGCAGGGCGATTGAAGCTGCATCAAAGGCCTGTTGTGCAGTGCCACCGGTCATTTCAACCAATCCTGCGGCAGCCATGGCGGCGCCTGCACCGGTTTCAGCCTGGCAACCAGCTACTTCTGCAGCAAAAGTGGCATCCATGGCGATAAATAAACCAACCAGGCCGGCAGCCCAGAAACCGCGCAACAGAGGTTCATGATTATTATGGTAATCAGCAAGTCCGATCAGGCAACCAGGCAAGCCACCGCAAGCACCGGCCGTTGGAGCAGCAATCACAACGCCCATGCTGCTTTTAACTTCCATCAGTGCGGTAGAGTACGCTATCATATTATTTAACGGACCCGCATCAATCAGATGACCACTCCTGAAATGAAGCATAAAACCAGGTGACTGAGATCCAACCAGTCGATCTTTATAGCGGGTTTCATCTAGCCCGATCTGTATGCCATTTCTCCAGATAGCGATCAGATTCTCCATCATGCGGTCAAGTTCAACCATCGCATAACCCGATCTGACGGATTCATACATCCGGGCGAGCTCACTGGCCGTAAATGCCATAAGATCAGATCTTTTCAACAATTCTGCCAGATTGGAAAAGGGTAGGGAACTGCTTGTCTGCCCGGGAATCGGCATAACCGACCTCAGAAGCCGGTAAAATTGAAAGCAGGATGCGAATATATGGTTATGTTCCTTGAGATCCGGAGAGGATGAAAACCGATAAATCACTGCGTTTCTTGATCCATCAGTAGTCCATTCACTCCCGGCATATCCTTGAATTCCGGTCATTAAATCTTCTATCTGCTTCCGTATCAGACAATCAGATGCATCTTTATATATGGCAAAGAAAACAGTGTCATCGCCTGGGAGGTCGACTGGAAACCCCATTAAATCGATCATCTTAATCATTCCACCACCTGTTGAAATTGCCACAGCGGTAACCTGATCTCCTTTTACGTCAGTAAGTGTGCATTTGTATGTATTGGGGTGGTTAGCAGGATAATCCGTTATATGAAAGGAAATATCAATTCCGGAGTTTTTAGCAATCTCTAATGCATCGATCATTTCCGGATCCAAAATATCCATTCCGATCAGTCCGGTCGCCAGACCGAGGTCTGACCCCTGAGTCTGATGAGTTGTTGCCAGGGAACCCTCAGGATGAAACTCGAAAGCTGCAGATTTGAAGTCATGGCCCGCCAGATCCCGCAATAACAAACCAATCCGATAGGAACCAGCTGTGTGTGAACTTGATGGCCCTCTCATCACAGGTCCTAAAACATCATTAAAGATGCTGGGCATGATTGCATGAGTATTAAGTGATCAAATATATGTTAAAATCGGTTCATGAAATTGAACTGTTGGCAAACTTGCAAACATGATGAGCTTAACCTCTTAATAACGAGAAAATTGCTATTGTCTAATTGTCTTATAATTAATATTATGTTAAATTGTATATATCAAAAGGAAGGGACAGCAGCTACTGTCCCTTCCCTGGTAATTATTTCAATCCGTCAATTCGTTTCTGCACTTCCTGCAGCTTGTCGTTCATTTTAAAACGATAGTAAATCTGCTTGAGTCCGATAAGCAATTCAGCATCTTCCTTATTCAATTCATAAGCCTGTTCGAAAAATGGCAAGGCTTGCTTGAAATAATCGTCTGCAACAATTAAAGCGGCCTTGTATCCGGCTTCATCGCTTAACGGAATTGCATTGGCCTTATCGTTGGCTTCAACTCCCATATTGAAATATACGGTTCCTACGTTGTAATAACCGTTGAAGTTTTTAGGGTCGAACTCAATCATCTTCTTATAAGCATCGATAGCTTTTTGCTTGTCTTTATCTTCTACAGCCCTGCCGTAAACTTGCCATAAACTGGCGTTGGACGTATCTTTTTCCAGCGCTTTTTCAACAAATACAAAGGCACTCTTAACATCTTTTCTTCCCAGATAGAAGTTAATCATGGCAATGTAAAGATTTGCAGATGTGTTTGGATATTTTGTGATCCCGGCTTCATAGGTTTTCAATGCCGTTGCCGAGTCGCCTTTCTGAAGGTATATTTCTGCTAAAAAATGAAATACTTCCGGACCGCCATAATTCAGTTCAATCGACTTTGTATAATATTCAATTGCTTTGTCCTTCAACCCGGCGCCTTCTGATGCCAGCGCAGCATTGTAGAACGACCCTGTATCTAATAGATTAATATACGGCAACTTACCGATCGCCATAACCGTTTCGAAGGACTCAACCGACTGAGTGAATTTCTTCTGTTCATACTCAGCGGAGCCCTTGTTAAAATAATCAGCCGAAGTTCGTGTAAGCTGGAAAAGCAATTCAGCTTCATACCTTTTGTTTACATCTAATTCTTTTGCCTTCACAAAAGAGAGATAGACCTGTTTCAAAGGGTCCGGATCCAGGTTTTTGTATTTCTCATCTTTCGACTGGTAGATTTTGTAGTAAACCAAACCACGGTAATACCAGGTCTTGGCTTCCATGCTGGTTTTCGGATGGACCGATGCTTCGTCGATTGCCTGCTTAGCTTTGTCGAGCTCATTGTATTCGGGCTTCATCAGGTTATAAGCGGTAACCACTTTGTTGCTCTGTCCGAATGCAGCGCCCAGGCCAACAATGCATGTAAGAAGGAAAATAATTTTTTTCATATCAGAACAAATTTTTCAGATTTTATTCAAAAATATTATAAATTAAACTGTTTCAAAAGCACAATATCAATTTTAATACCACAATTGCCAATTAAACATACCTATTCTACCTCGGTTTGGTCAATTATCTTGTTTTCATCCAATTCGGTATCCAAATCAGTATCCGTTCCGGTATCTTGGTTTTCATCTGTTCCATCGCTTTCAACTTTTGCAACAGAGGCGATCGTATCATTATCCTTCAGATTAATCAAACGGACACCCTGGGTTGCCCGACCCATAATCCGTAACTGAACAACTTCCATTCTGATGGTTATTCCTGATCTGTTAATTATCATCAGATCGTCATCATCAGTCACTGCAAGCAAGGCAATCAGGCTGCCGGTTTTCTCGGTTACGTTGATAGTCTTGACCCCTTTTCCGCCCCGATTGGTTATCCTGTAATCCTGAATACTGGAACGCTTGCCGTATCCATTTTCTGAAACTACCAGAATATCCAGTTCTTCCTTCTCAACGCAAACCATACCAACAACTTCGTCCGTTTCTCCGGCAAGGCGTATTCCCCTCACACCGGAAGCGGTTCGGCCAACCGGCCTTACTGTACTTTCATGGAACCGGATGGCTTTACCTGATTTTATGGCCATCAGGATTTCGTGGGTGCCGTTCGTCATCCGGGCTTCCAGCAGTTGGTCACCATCTTTAACGGTAATAGCGTTAACCCCGTTTTGTCTGGGTCTGGAATAGGCCTCGAGCAAGGTTTTTTTGATAACCCCCTTCTTGGTACAGAGTATAATATAATTATTATTAATATACTCTGGGTCGGTAAGGTCACCCACCCTCAGGTAAGCTTTCACCTTATCTTCCTGTTCGATATTAAGTAGATTCTGTATGGCTCTGCCTTTCGATGTTCTGGTTCCTTCAGGAATTTCGTAAACCTTAAGCCAGAAACACCTGCCGGATTCCGTAAAGAATACAATAGTATTATGCATCGAAGCAATATAAAGATGCACGATGAAATCCTCGTCGCGCGTATTGCTTCCTTTGGCACCCACCCCACCCCGCGTTTGTGTTCTGAATTCGGTGAGCGGAGTACGTTTAATATATCCCATGTGGCTGATAGTCAGCACCATATCTTCATCAGCATAAAAATCTTCAGGATTAAAATCTTCAGACGCATAAACAATTTCCGTCCGTCTCTCATCGCCATATTTCTCTCTGACCTCGATCAGTTCTTTTTTGATAATCTCCATCTGAAGGCTTTCATCTTCAAGCACTTTCTTAAGGTAGGCTATCAAAGTCATCAATTCATCGTATTCCTGGCGGATCTTATCCCTTTCGAGCCCGGTTAATCTTTGCAGGCGGAGTTCAAGGATGGCTTTTGCCTGTAATTCCGATAATCCAAAGCTTTCCATGAGTCCGGTTTTTGCTTCATCCGGATTTTTCGAATTACGAATCAAGATGATAACGGCATCCAGATGATCGAGAGCAATCAGCAAACCTTCGAGGATATGTGCTTTCTTTTCGGCCTGATCCAGGTCGTAGCGTGTACGGCGAATAACAACCTCATGGCGGTGGCTGATAAAATTATCAATCATATCGCGCAAATTCAGCATCCTGGGCCGGCCATGAACGAGAGCAATGTTATTGACTGAGAAGGAGGTTTGAAGAGCGGTATATTTATAGAGATTATTTAAAACGACATTTCCAATCGCCTCTTTTTTAAGATCATAGACGATTCGCATACCATTCCGGTCCGATTCGTCATTTACATTTGATATCCCTTCGATTTTTTTATCATTAATCAATTCGGCTGTTTTCATAATCATCTCAGCCTTATTAACCATATAGGGGATTTCAGTAATGACGATCCGCTCGCGACCATTGGGCAAGGTTTCAATCACTGCCTTACCTCTTACAACGATCCTGCCCCTACCCGTTTCGAAAGCATCTTTAACTCCCTGATATCCATATATAATACCACCCGTAGGAAAGTCAGGTGCCTTGATATATTTCAGGAGTCCCTCGATGGTTATCGCGGGGTTTTCGATAACGGCGATAATGGCGTTAACTGCTTCTGTAAGGTTATGCGGCGGCATGTTGGTGGCCATACCCACTGCTATACCGGAAGATCCGTTTACTAACAGGTTGGGTATTCGTGTGGGTAATACGGTAGGTTCTTCAAGGGTATCATCGAAATTGAGCTGAAAGTCGACCGTATTTTTTTCCAGATCAGCCATCGTCTCTTCGGCTACTTTCTGGAGTCTGGCTTCGGTATACCTCATAGCTGCCGGGCTATCCCCGTCGACCGATCCAAAGTTTCCCTGTCCTTCGATCAATGGATACCGCATCGACCATTCCTGCGCCATGCGAACCATAGCCATATAAACACTGCTATCGCCGTGAGGATGGAATTTACCTAAAACTTCCCCGACAATACGGGCTGATTTTTTATAGGGGCGGTTGGCACCCATGCCCAACTCATTCATGCCGAAAAGTACCCTGCGATGAACCGGCTTTAAACCGTCGCGGACATCGGGCAATGCCCGGGCAACTATAACCGACATCGAATAATCGATGTATGAAGACTTCATCTCCTCATCGATATTGATCCGGACAATTCTTTCGCCTGTTAGCATAAATTACTTATAATAAACAACATACAGTATTCACGTCAAAATATCAAAGAAGGACAAAAATACCACTTTTTTTTTCTCCGGAGCATACAATATCCATATATTTCCAACGCTATCATTGTTGATAATTGGCGCACTATTTGTTTTCCTTTACCGGGATAAATTTGTAGATTTAGTTTTTAATGAAAACGCCTGTATATAAATGATTAAGCAAAATTTCAATGCAACGGAGGAATTTGTGTTTGACAGAATGACAGTCAAATTATGGCAGGTTAACAACGGATAAAAAAGCATTTTTTATGGATTCAAATTTTCCGAAACAAATTCATGACGTATTGGTATTCAGCCAGGAAGAAGCAATCCGTTTGGGCAACGACCAGATCGGGCCTGAACATTTCTTTTTAGGGATTCTTCGGGAAGGTGAAAGCGATGCCATTGACGTGATGGTTAATCTGGGAGCTGATCTTCCAAAGGCAAAACGGTTAATCGAACAGCGCATCAGGGTCCCTAATCCTGATAAGGATTTAAAACAAAAGGAACTCCCTTTGTTAAAGCCTGCTGAGCGGATTCTAAAACTGGCCTATTTTGAGGCCCGCGATATTCAGCCCCAAAAAGTAAGTACCGTTCACCTGTTGCTGGCGATATTGAAAGATGATACCTGCATGGTCACTCAGATCCTTGAGGATATGAGTATCAATTATAACGCTGTTAAGCAGCAGTTGCAGCATGACTTGCCCTCATCAAAAGCTGATTATCATGATGAAGAAGATGAATCAGAGGGTCCTGCAGATCCGGTAAAAGGGCAACCCAGATCGTCAAAACCAGCATCCGACACACCGGTTCTCGACAATTTTGGTATTGATATTACCCGTGCGGCTGAGGAAGGTCGTCTCGACCCAATTATCGGACGCGAGAACGAAATACAACGGATTGCACAGATTTTAAGTCGCCGGAAAAAGAATAACCCTGTATTAATCGGTGAGCCGGGCGTAGGTAAATCAGCCATTGCTGAAGGCCTGGCTTTAAGAATTGTGGAAAGAAAAGTTTCACGTGTTCTTTTCGGGAAACGGGTGGTTGCGCTGGATATGGCTTCTATAGTGGCTGGCACAAAATACCGCGGTCAATTTGAAGAAAGGATGAAAGCTATCCTTAACGAACTGGCCAAAACCAGCAATGTGATCCTGTTTATCGATGAGATTCATACGATCGTAGGAGCCGGAGGCGCCACAGGCTCGCTGGATGCAGCAAATATGCTGAAGCCGGCTTTAGCCCGGGGCGACATCCAGTGCATCGGGGCTACAACACTGGATGAATACCGTCAGCATATTGAAAAGGACGGCGCCCTGGAAAGAAGGTTTCAGAAAGTCCTGGTTGAGGCCACCTCTCCTGAGGAGACTCTGCAGATCTTACATAATATTAAAAGCAGATACGAAGACCATCATCACGTTACCTATACCGACAAGGCTTTAAAAGCCTGTGTATACCTGACTCAACGCTACATCAGTGACAGGCACTTACCGGATAAAGCAATTGATGCCCTTGATGAAACAGGATCCAGGGTACATATCTCCAACATTTCGGTTCCTGAGCGTATAATTAAACTGGAAGCTGAGATTGAAGAAACCAGGAAGACTAAAATTGAAGCAGTTAAAAATCAGGATTTTGAAAAGGCCGCCAGGCATCGGGATCGCGAAAAACAGCTGATTGTGGAACTCGAGCATGAGAAGGATCTCTGGGAAAAGCAATTAATGGATAACCGCCAGACTGTAGATGAATCCAATGTAGAAGAGGTAGTTGCCATGATGACCGGAGTTCCGGTTCAGCGCATAGCTCAGGCAGAAGGAGCCAGGCTCATGAATCTTCAACTGGAATTACAGCAAAAAGTAATTGGCCAGGATGAGGCTATTCATAAAATTGTAAAATCCATACAACGAAACCGGGCAGGCCTCAAAGACCCGAATAAACCGATCGGAAGTTTTGTTTTTCTGGGACCCACCGGAGTTGGAAAAACTCAGCTGGCAAAAGTCCTGGCCTCTACCCTTTTCGATTCAACAGAGGCACTGATCAGGGTAGACATGAGTGAATATATGGAGAAGTTCTCGGTTTCAAGATTGGTTGGAGCCCCTCCCGGATATGTAGGCTATGAGGAAGGCGGGCAGTTGACCGAAAAGGTCAGGAGACGGCCATATTCTGTTGTCTTATTGGATGAAATCGAGAAAGCGCATCCCGACATTTTTAATATTCTGCTGCAGGTTCTGGATGATGGCCAACTTACCGACAGCCTGGGAAGACGTGTTGATTTCAAGAATACGATTGTCATAATGACATCGAACATCGGAACCCGGCAGCTTAAAGACTTCGGACAGAGTTTAGGTTTCAATATCAGGCCTCAGGAAGAAGGTCAGGGAGATTATCAAAAGGATGTCATCCAAAAGGCTCTGAATAAGGCATTTGCCCCGGAATTCCTGAACAGGATCGACGATGTGGTCATCTTCAATAACCTTACAAAAGAGCATCTGCATAAAATTATTGACATTGAACTGCTCGGCTTGTTCGATCGCATGAAACGGCTTGGTTTGCAAATTAGAATTTCGCCTGCCGCTAAAGATTTTCTGGCAGAAAAGGGATATGATCAAAAATTCGGAGCACGGCCCCTCAAACGCTCGATACAGAAATATCTTGAAGATCCTTTGGCTGAGAAAATCATTGATTCACAGACCAAAGAAGGTGATCTTCTATCAATTGGGTATGACAAAAAGAAAGACGAAATATCGATCAAGATTTCTCATCAACCACAATAAGTTGTTAATTTTTTGTTAATCGGGTAGAATTTTGCGCTGCACGAGCAACATGGTATATGATTTGTACGTTTAATAGGTAACGTTTCTTGTTGACAAGTGCGTTTTCAGACAACCCCAATTGTCTGATTTATTTTCATAGGTTTAGTTTTAGGTTTAGGTTTCAGTAAGGCCCTCTCCCAAAGAGGGCCTTACCTGTTATAGGGCACAAGGTACAAGGGGAAGGAAGGAGGAAGTTAAGGAAGAAATTAGGGAAATTGTTTTGGAAGTTTGATTGTGAAACATTATCTTTGCCGCACGTTTTTTTAAGGGAATGATTCAGTAGCTCAGCTGGCAGAGCACATCCCTTTTAAGGATGGGGTCCTGGGTTCGAGCCCCAGCTGGATCACAAAGCAGTGAAAGCTGTGATCCCCAAAAAGGTAAAACCCCGGTTTCCAATAAGTTACAAAATGAGGAAACCGGGGCAAACCTTACTCCAAAGTACATTTACCGCCAAATTACCGCCAAATCCAGCATGCCAAATTTGATCGTGACAGTTAATAATTTGAGAATCAAGAACAACGGGAAAAGGCAAGTTTACATACTCGTTTACATTGTCGGAAAACGTTATCGCTTTCAAACCGGTGTGGAAGTATCACCAGATGAGTGGGATACAGAACGTTCGATAGTAAAGAAGACAAATAAAGAAGCTGCGAGTCTCAACCTTCGAATACGGAATAAGGTTGCCAAAATCAATGATCTTTTGGTAAAGTACACACTGGCAGATATACCGCTGACGGCGGAACGCCTGAGAGAGGATTTTGAGAAGCCGGAATATGTTTTCGACTTCATTGATTTCATGCAACGTGCAATTAATGAGCGCAAAGGGGTTATAACGGATAGTACAATCAGGCAGCATAACGGGATACTCAGTAAGCTGAAAGTGTACAAATCTCGTATCTTATCGAATCAGATGACTGAGGAATTCTTTGAAGGGTATAGCAGGTATTTGAAAGTAACTCTCAAGAATGAAATGAATACCAGGCATGGTAATTTCAAAACAATCCGGTCCTATATACAGATTGCTATCCGCAAAGGTCTGCTGAAAGAATCGCCCATGGCCAAGAATCCGGTTAAGCAACTTGGGGGAAAACGGATCTTTCTATCGGATGTTGAATTACGGCAAATGATTGAATTATACCGTGCCGGCACTCTGTCGGAAAGCAGGCAAAATGTCCTTCGCTGGTTTCTGTTCAGTTGCTTTACCGGTTTAAGGCTTTCGGATTTGAAGCGGATTACCTTTGACGATATCGCAGGAGACCTATTAATTTTGATCCCCTATAAGTCAAGAAATAATAGTGCGAAAACTGTTAAGATTCCGCTAAATGATATGGCAAAGCAGATGATCAAGGACGAAGGGGAATACCATATCAACAACATTATATTCAATTGCATTTCCGACCAGAAGATGAGGAAATACATTAAATTGATCGTGGTACAATTGAATATTAATAAAGTAATCAGTTGGCACTCGTCCAGGCACACTTTCGCAACGGTCTTTCTCCGCAATACCAACAACCTTGCTGCTTTACAGAAGGTATTGGGCCACGCGAATATCAGGGAATCAATGATTTACGCGCACACGATGACTGAGGATGTGCAGGATGCAATGAAGGCCATGAATGGATACTAGACCAGGTAAAATTCGCATTCCCCGGGTTGAACTCCTTCATACTGAAGCGATATACTTCTGTTCTTGAGAATGTAGTGATTGTTGTCAATCTCATATACCGTGAAGAAATTCAACAGCGAAGGGTCGGTAATCGTCCAGGTTACGACCTTTCGCTTTTTCCACCAGGTTAAGTAATCTTTCCAGAGCTGATTATACAGGCCGGTTTCTCCCTGCCATTTAAGGCTGAGATTTGCATTTTGTAGGGTATCCCCCACCCTGTCAAAAGCATCCGATGAACCATAAGGGTAAAGTGTACCCGTTGAATCAGCCACCATGCCGCGATAAAATAAAAACCTAAGACTGCAAGGTTTTGGTTCACTGCGGATTATTGAACTGGAAAGCTGGGCTGCCTGCGGACACCGGATTATTGGACCACCTATTGAACGCTGGTAATGGATCATGGGCAAAGTGGATGCCAGGGCGGTGTACTCTTCCGGGTTATCTCCAATGATAAAATCCTGAAAGTCATTGGAAAAAACCTTCCAGGAATATTCTGTAACTCCGTCCACTTCTTCCCCGGCATACTGATAATAAAGGCCGTAGCTGGTAACCAACCTGATTTCATTGATCGTCGCATCTACCAGGGTGAGTTCATCGATAGTATCTACCGATGGCCGGAGCAGTTTGGGATCAGTGTAAATATCCTTAAATCCTTCGCTGAACAGTAAATCATTCTCATCATGTTCCCAATGAAGTTTAACTCCCCCCGTATTGTCCGAAATGGTTACAAGCGGCATGCCCATTGCTTTAGCGTTGAGAGGGACAGACTTACCGGAAGTAACAAGATCTTTCCTTTTTACGATTGATGCGAAGCCTTGGTTATCAATAGTAATAGCAAGGTTGAAAAGTGTTCGGATGGCCAGGATAAAATCTTTGATCAGGATATCAGGTAAAAAGTCTTTCAGATCCCAGGTATCAAAGGACCGCGTAATTGTAGTAACCTTAGTAACCACGGTCAGAGGGGCCCAGACTCCGGTACGATTACTCATTATAACTTTGCTTTTTGTTGTAACCGTAGTTGTAAAAGTGGCTGAATCATGATTGTTGTAAATGACCAGTTGCTTTAGGTCGGGATCTGTCGTCAGGACGTTTTCTTTCAAGACAAATCCGAAGTGATTAAATATCCTGTTAACCACATATCCCAGGAATGGAAATGGTGAAAGTGCCATGATCGAATTAACTCCGGTGAACCAGGTTCCCAATTCATGGGAATTCAAGCGGTACTTATTGGTTTTCCAGCCATCCTTGTACTGGGTATCGTCCATAAAGTTCTCATTGTAAATCGGGAACAATGCGAAATCATCATCCGGGAACGTGAATTCCGGTTTGAACTCCCAGGTTCTTTCCCCTCCGAAATCCACATCAGAGAGCTTCTTACCATCGGTTTTTCCGGCGAAATCACCGGTGCCCACTTGAAGAAATGCGCTGAAAGAAAGCTCGGTTGCTTTCTGAATGGTGGCCGTTCCGGTGCCAATCAGCCTTCCGTCCAGGTATAATTGGAACGGCAAATTAAATCCACCCTGAAAGGCTGACTGGATCCGTCCAGGGTGGCTCAATATTCTGTTATTTCTCGGTGATGCAGGTAGCTCAAAAGGAAAAGAGAATCCCCCGGGGATAGTATCCTTTTCGAAAACCGGTGATTCCTCGGTAATGTTTATCGAGGAATTTTCGTTCAAATCGACCGGTTCTTTATTGATTATTAGCTGTATCACCGAAGTTTGGGGTTGTGCTTAAAGATCAAAATACTCAACCAGAGCCATCATATCAGCCTGGGATATGTCTGATGGTACCATATCCATTTTGATTTTGGGAGATTTGAGCAAAAATGCCATCGCGGTGAATTGCCCGCCGGTCATTTTGCAGATCCCTGCCTCGTTTTTTTCTAAAAGCGGCTTGATATCTTTCAATTCGACCTGGTGGAATTCAGCTTTCGAGGGCTCGTCCTGAATGTTACGGAAGTTGAGTTCCTTGACCTTTTGCCTGTCAATCACCTCATTGTACTCGAGTTCGAGTTTTTCTGCCTCATCCTGATAGGACTTCATATCCTCGGCTGGTATATCATAAACCTCGACGGATTGGTTCCCTACCCTATCAATCTTGGTAGCCGGTTGGCCGTTCAACCGCTTTCTGGCCCATTTTTTCTTTACGTCCTCGAGGACCAGGTTAAAGGCGTTGAAGTCCTCGTCCGGTTTCTGGATCAGATCCAGGTCGCGGAGTTCGTTGTTGATCTTTACGATGGTTTTTGCCGAAGCATAAGCCAGGCTGATGCTGGGTACGCCGTTTAAGCGGGTCAACAAATCTCTGATGATTGGCAGTTCCCTGTTCGTGATTGCTCTCATTGTGTTTTTATAAATTTTGAAATAGAAAATGACAAATAGTAAGTATCAATTGATTCAATTTATTGGTTGAGAAGGATAGCCGGAATCTGATCACGAATCTTTTGTGTAACTGACTCAGGAAGAGTTGTCAGGTCAATCTCATAAAGAACCAATTCTAATATTGTTGGTTTCAGGATTTCACTATTTTCTTCCATCTCTTTAATATTGGCCTCAATGCTATCCAGGGCATTTCTGGAGGTTTCATAATTCAGGTTGATCTCCCCAATGAATCCAGGATCGAGAGCCAATTTGACGGCTCCCATGCTCCGAAACACTTCCATTATTGACCTTTGATTTAACTCTAAAACTTTATACATACTGTTAATTTTATTGATACCAGAAAGCATCATCTAATAATATACTCCTTGTAACTCCGTAAGAGGTTCCCAATGAATTGATTGCATAAGCACGATACCATATCGTCTGAGTATCCCTGGCGAAGCCAGCGATCAAAACATCAAATAGGCCTGTTGTTCCACTTGCAGTGGTTTTAGTATTAGCAGTTGTAGGTGTTCCATCGGTAATCAAGTAACAAACGCCTCTCTCTGTTATAGTTGATCCTCCGTCAGAAGTAACCTCGTTATTAATGATATTGACATCATTTTTAGTTGGAGATGTTCTATGAACCGAAGGCGAATAAGGCGAAGCATATCCGGTTGTAACGCTCGGTGCAGCTGCGGATGAAGTTGTGAAATCCACTTCCGAGCCATAAGCCGTACCCTGGCTGTTAGTTGCGTATGCGCGGCAATGATAAGTTGTACTGGCTGAAAGTCCTGTGAGTACCGAAGAAATTGAGCCAGTACCAGTTCCGGATGTAACCTTAGAATCGTAGTTTGTAGGAGTACCCGTTGTATTATAGCAAATTCCTTTTTCAGAAACAGAGGCACCACCATCTGCTGAAACGTTACCGGCTACTGTTGCACTTCCCGCACCGATTGAGGTTGCTGGCGAAGTTGTAGATACTGTCGGTATAGTTACAGCAACACTGGTTGTAAAATCAACTTCCGCACCATAAGCCGTGCCGGCCGAATTTATTGCATAAGCGCGGCAATGGTAGGTTGTTGAACCGGTAAGGCCGGTAAGGTTAGAAGAAATTGAGCCTGTACCGGAGCCGGATGCAACGGTTGAGTTGGCCGTTGTGGGGGTTCCTGAAGTATTATAGCAAATCCCTTTTGATGTTACAGAACCACCACCATCTGCGCTGACATTACCCGAAACTGTTGCACTCGTTGAAGCTATCGATGTTGCCGGTGAAGTTGTTGTAACAGTGGGGATGGTGATGGCTGCAGAAGTTGTAAATGAAACCTGGGTTCCATAAACCGTAGCATATGAATTTCTTGCATAAGCGCGAACATAATAGGTCGTACTGGCCGATAAGCTTGAAAGGTTGGCTGAAAAACTGCCGGTTGTTCCCGATGCGGTTTGTTTTGCATTGCTATCCGTGGGATTTTGCGAGGTTGCCCAACAGATTCCTCGTTCCAAAATAGTGTATCCACCGTCATCAGTCACATTACCTCCTGATGTTCCGGAATTGGAAGTAATGGAAGTTACTGCTGTTGTCGCACTGACGGTTGCCGGTCCACCAGGCATAAGAATATATGTGGGAGTGCCGAGAGTAGTTCCATTTGAGTTCGTAGCATAGCAATTGAAATAATAGTTTTCACCTGGCGACAAACCGGTGATACCTATAGTAAATGATCCGGTTCCTGTTGCGACGGTTGCTGCTGTTTTACTATCAGTGATGGCCGGAGCGCCACCAATTTTATAAATGAAGCCACGATCAGTGACGGAATGGCCACCATCATCAGTAACCGTACCATTCAGAGTGATTGAGGTAGAAGCTGAATTGGTTTCTCCCTGAACGGTTAATGTTGGTACTGTTGATAGAGTTGTGAATGATACCGAAGTTGGTGATAATACTGTTCCAGCAGAATTAACACCATAAGCTTTCACGTAATATGTTCTGTTTTTAAGTAGGCTCCCTGGATAGTTATATGAAAATGCCCCGAGCGTGGACTGAGCGCCGAGCCCGCAATCTATAAATGTTGCAAGCGTTGGTTCAGCATCAAGTCTGAAATAGAATCCGCGATCTGTGCATGAAGCACCACCAAAATCTGTTATGGAGCCATTAAATGTGGCAGTGGTAGCGGTAATATTTGTTACTGCCGAAACCGACATGGTCGGGAGCACGGCAGCGGTGGTAAAACTAAAGCTGGATGTGCTTAGCTGTGTTCCACTGGCGTTGGTTGCAAAAGCTTTAACGTAATATGTTGTACCAGGTGTAAGTCCTGTTTTTGACAGTGTGAACGAACCGGTTCCGGTTGGAGCACTGGCTGAGGTTTTATTGTCTGTTACGATTGGATCACTGCCGGCTTTGTGCACAAAGCCACGGTCCGTGATACTCTGGCCACCATCGGCCGATGCTGTTCCGTTGAATACAGCCGAACTGCTTGTTACGCTCGATGCGGCCTGAGTTGTGACTGTCGGTAGGCCGAGCGTTGTGAATGAGGTTTGAGTTCCGTAATACGTTCCAACTTCTGTGGTTACATAAGGGCGTATATAGTATGTCTGTCCGAGGGTTAGACCAGTTGCGGTGCTGGAGAATGAGGTAACGGATGTTCCACCGTCCGTGGTTTTAGAATCTGCGGTTGTGGGGTTACCGGTTGTATTCCAACATAATCCGCTTACGGAAATAACTGTTCTACCATCTGTCGTAACGGTTCCCCCGACTGTTGCCTGGGTAGCGGTTACCCCGGATACTGATCCGGTGGTAACTGCGCCCGGGTATCCATCGTAATAATACTTGAGTTTTGGAGAGTTGTATTTCCCTCCAAATGTTTTGGTGAAAATTGGATTTACAATTTTCACATCGGCAATGGCAAATTCATTGACGGCATAATTTGCATTTGAACCGTTTCCGACATAGAAGCTGAACGTGTTATCATTCCCATACTGCGGAGAATCGAGATATCCGCAGTGGTGGCCCCTTTGCCACTCAGGTGATTTGCCGGTTGGATCATCCACCCGGATGAGGTTGGAATTCAATCCTGCTGAATAGGTTCCCAGTTGTTTTCCATTAAGGAGAACATAGGTGCTGCTGCTGAATCCTGCCGGGTCAAAACTTGTGGGGAACCCTCCAAAGCGGTAATAGCAATGGAAGAAGTAATTCACGCCAGTTGTGGGTACGGATGAAAAAGAGGTATTGGAAATGGAGAATCGGATACTCTCCGATGTTGAGGGAACAATTTTGAGTACCGGTCTGGATTTTTGATCGGGGGTAATTTCGTTCGTCAGTGAACTGGCTCCATAACCGGATGTTACTGACCAATGCCCGATGCTGGCGAGTGTGGAGTCATCTCCCTGGAGTAGGTTGCCTCCGATGTAGGCATCCTGGAGAAAATCATATTCATAGGTAACAATTCCGACACGGAAATATTTGTCCGCACTGGCGATTTTCTCATTCAGATAAGCAATGCCGGCAGAATTGAGTGTGAATGTCTGTTCACCGGTAGAAAACAGAATGGGATCAGAAATCTGCTGATAATAGGGATAATACGTGGCATTAAAGGTAGAACCGCCTTCGTATTTTACGAGGATAATTTTACATGGGGTATAAGTATTTGAAATGCAAGTCAGCAGAACTTCGGCTTTTGATACCACTCGCATGGTTGAAACCGTAGAAAGGTTTATTTCGAGGTACCCTCTTTGGTTATGAACGTGGTAATTGCCGGCGCTACCCGAAACACGGTCAGTAACTTCAAATGTGGTCCAGATATCGAGAGCTGTAAGGCCGGTTGCATAGGCAACGGCGGAACCTTTTGTGCTGTTTTTTAAGTGGTTGGTTAAAATATCGAAATGATTGCTGTAAAATCCATATCCGGAATCGGATTCACCCGAATATTGTTCCATCGATTTCATATCCCCTCCGGTAATGGTGAGGTTCAACTGCGTGGGATCTTCAGTCAGAGCATGATTGTATCCATACCATTCGCTGATTGAGTACGGCTTGGTGGTGATGCCAGTTCTCATAACCAATGGGTTGTAGGTATTCAATACCACATAGGGAGCGTTTTTGTCGTTCCCGGTGACCAGGGCTGTTAATGTTTTGCTCTCATTTCCGATCCATTCCTTCTCCTTCATGATGTCGGAAACCTTGATCAGCCCAAATTTCTGCAAGGGATTGTTAGCCATTTCTCAAGGCCTTTAATTCGTTGGTCAAATCGGTCACTCGATTATCCAGATGCTGGACGGCTGATGCGAGAATTGCTGTGTAATGATCGTAATACAGTCCAAGGGTTCCATCCGGGCGGTGCTGGACCATTTCCGGAAGGATTTTTTCAATTTCCTGGGCTCCAAAACCGAAGTCACGTTCGCCGGTTTTCTTCCCATAAACCCAGGTGAACCAGTACGGATTTGTTTTGCGGACAATATCAATCCCGTAATCTGGTTGCATACGTTCGAAATCAGTTTTAAAGCGCATGTCGGATACAGAGTTAAAAAAGTAGCCATCACCGGTTGCCTTAACGTCTCCGGTAACCTCGATTCCATTGGAAAAGTATCCGCATCCGGTTACCGAAAATCCGGCCGTTGTTGTTTTGGCCCTGGATGTACCGTTAGCGAACATTTCAAACCAGGTATCGCTTGAAACTTTCTGCCCTTTGGCATATAACACGCCGCCGGTAACGGATTGCAGGTAGATCATTCCATCATTAGCGATTACCAGTGTTGATCCGTCCGAGTATATCGAGGATGTATAGGTTCCTCCTACAAAACTGATTCCGGTATAAGCGCCATTTGTTGTTACCCCGGTGGAATAGATCGATCCGGAAACGTTAAGCGTAGTAAGAGTTCCGACCGATGTAATATTCGGTTGAGCTGCTGAGGTTACCGTAGCCGCAGTACCGGTGGTGTTCTGATTTAAGGTCGGAACATCACCGGATACTATTGCACGGAAAGATGCACTTCCTGCTCCCGAGGAAGGCGCTGCCAGGAAAGTATTTTGGGCACGGCTGGTGGATAACCGGGGGTACAGACTGTCCAGGTATGTTTCATCAACCTTCAGACTTACGTCACCGGTGCCGGTATCGGCCCCGGATGAAGCGTTGATTAAAATACCGGTGGAAGCTACAGTTACCCGGCCCCAGTTATCAAAAGTGAAATTCGGTATGTTTGCTCCGGATGCCCCTAGGGCTGCGCCGGTTGCAATGGCATACAGGTCGATGTTATCGGCATTTACAACAATGCGTGTGGCTGACGCAGTGCCAACGTCCAATGTGCTTCCGGTTTTGGTCATACCGGAACCGGCTGTGATGGTTCCCGCCCCTGAGAACTGAACAAACGTGAGGGTTGTGGTACCGAGCGTGATTGCACCATCGGTTGAGAGAATCCAACCACTATCTGCGTTGGTGGTTCCTTCACACACGAAAACGAATGATCCCGACTTCATCAGAAGTGCCGTGTTGGCATCTGCTGAACGGGTCCAGGCTCCTGCTGCAGCGACATAAATTCCGTTTTCCCCACCGGTTGTTTGGGCTTTTACCAATACACGATCCCCGGCAATAACAGAAACGCCATCAATGGTTTGAACTCCCGAAAGTGTGATATTAGCCGTAGTTGCAACCCGGACTGCATCTTTTGCGGATATACCGGCAGAAGCATTTTGAATATCGATCAAACGGGCTGCATCATTGGCTGATATCGGCGCCGCCAGGTTGGTCAGTTTAAAGTTGCCCATGGACTGATCCGCGGTGAACGCGACCGTTCCTTCCTTTTTGATAAAACTAGCACCGTCGGCCAGTTTGGTTGTGACGATTGCTGCCCCTGCAGCAACGTCCGCATCGACAATCCCAAGATTGACGAGTTGCGCTTTACGAATTAATGTTGTTGACATAAAAACTATTGAATTAGGTGGTTAAGTAAAAATAATCGACAATGATCTTGTCGCCCAAGAAAGGTGCCGTGGTAAAGGAAATCTGATTATCTCCCTGTTCGGTGTAGTCCTCTCCCCGGAATAGACGCACGCCGTTTAGGTAAACATGAGTGGACAAATCGATATAGTTGTGAGAGGTTGCAAAAAGCGTGTTAACTCCATTAACTGCCCCTGTTAATCCGTAATCTGAGATCTGCGAGGTGGGGCCCGTTCCCGGAACAACTTCTCCACCACTTCCAATCAGGGAATCAATAATGTCATGCAATATCTCCTGGAGATCCACGCCGGTAATAACTCTCGCACGATTGCCGTGAATGCGTTCTGTTATCCGGTTTTTGAGGGCCAGTATCGTGAATATTGCCATACTTACTGGTTTACAAAGTCACCGTTAAAATCATTATTCAGGTCTGCTGCAACTATTTCCCGGGAATAGTTCTCATTGGAAAAGGACTGGCTGTATTCAAAATCAATGGAGAATAATTCCTCTTTATCCTTGCGGTGAGCAGCTTGGGCGGTGGTTATAATTACCGGCACCAGTTTTCCGCCGGTGATCCGGTAGACGTTTTTCGACAGGAAAAAATCACGTATCCAGGTGGTGGCTTCCGGAGTTACCCATCCTGTATTGGCTTTAAATTTCCGGGTTTCGGTAGCCGAGAGTTGAGAAAGGTGGTGATCCATTTCCGTGAAATCAGATCCCAGGACCGAGTTATATAAAACCCGGTCATATTCCAGAGAATCCTCCTGGTCACCGGTGAACCGGATGGTGTCGTATCCTCCCAAGGAATTTTGAAAGAAAAACAGGCGTTCGTTTTCATGGTATTCATAATCGAATTTGAACTTACGGATCTCGCTTAATCGTTCCATGTGAGCATCTTCCATCCAAACCTCGTAATAATCGAGTTGGTCGGTTTCCCATCCGGGCACCTGCATGACGGATGGAGTACAAGTCAATTCATACACGGTTTTTGTAATAGGGTCATCTATCGAGAATATCGGGTAAGAGGAACTTCCGGTACCATTTTTGAAACGGAATGATATCCGAAGTATCAGTCTGGTTGTTGGATTTTGCAGTAAAAAGAAAAGCTTTTCGGTCTGATCCCGGGTAACCAACTTTTCTATGGGTTGCCACGAGAGGAAGTAGTTATTGTATTGGAGCTTTGCCCAAAATGAAGTGTTGCCGACTCCAAAAAGCTTGGGTCGCGCAGCGAACCCGGTTCCGAAGGCTTTTAGAAAATGCGAATTGGGTAGTGGGATAGTGAGGGTTTCCTCATAGGAGCTGCCCACCTCGAAGGGGGGACTTGGCAACTGAGCATTTTTTTGGGTCCTGAATTTCTGAAGCGACCGAGCCAGGTATCCTGAATCAAACATCAGACTGCGATCAATACCTTTGTGCAGTAATTAATAGACAGAGCCAACCTTGTTAACAACTGCAATTCCTGGACTTAATCGGTTTAATTACTGGTGATTGCATCCAGTGAGACTATCATTCGCCATACATCCCAATCGGATTATTCTCAAAAGTACACACCAAACCCGCATACCCGTGTACTGTTAGCTGCCGGTAATATTTTCATTTATTCCAACCTGTACAGTTGCAAATGCTCTAAATTCAAGAGATATTGCAATTGCTTCTTCAAGTTCCTCTTTGGTCAAGAGAATTATTTTATTGGGATATCTAATTTGGACACTAAAACCATTAAGTGAAGCTGCTTTTTTAAATTGTTCAGTTGTAACCTGAATATCTTCAGGCAACAATTCAAGAAGATAAATCAAATCATGCGAACGATCAAACTCAATTTCCCGGTGAACCAAAATTGCTTTGATATATTTCTCAACTGCTTGCTGACAATGAAAAGCTATTGTATCAAAGTAATCCGGAAGGTGCAAATAAATAATTTTAGCTGAACCTAAATCATGGTCAGCTTTATTTATCCAATCTAGTATAAGTTCACTTTGGGCGCTCATATAGTATTTTAGAAGTTTTTATCGCCGAATTTAAAAATGAATACTTCTCATTTTTTTCATTTTCAAATTCAGATTTTGTATAAACTAAAATATCCATAGGTACTTTAGTTCCTATCAAGGAAATTCTAATATCTAAGCCTCTTTTATGTCTCGGTAAATCTGTATCTTGGATAATTAATAAGTCTAAATCACTATCCTTATTGGGAGTACCTTTAGCATATGAACCAAAAAGAATTATCTGTTCAGGATTAAAGCTATTAGCTATCCGAAGAACAATTTCATTTATTTTGGTTTTATCAATCATGTCATAAATTTGTTGCAAGATAATAAAGATATCTGAAAACAGTTGTTTTGCAGCGTTCTACTGGCAGCTAACCGAATCGGTACCCGGAATCTTTCTGATACCTGAAATATTATAGAACCTGTTATCATATTGCAAATCAACAGTTATGTTTGTCAATTCCAAATATACTGAATCTCTGAGGAAACACTACTTAGTCGCAAAGTCATTTTTCCAGGCCACCCATCTGCCCGGATACTCAAACCGCTGGAATTATCCCGGCAGATTTAAAGATTGTGCCACAGCTTAGCCAGCCGCTCACACTTATTATTAACCGATCAGTCTGGCCGGTGAACAAGCTGAGTCAACCCACCACCGAGCTCCCTAGTTGAACGCCGATCCGCAACGCATCTGCGATTACAACAGATTGATAAACTTCACAGTTTGGGATTTTGGGAGTCCTCTATACCTGTTAGAGTTTCAAAATCGTTTTCCGTTTCCGAATTGGAATTTCCCGTCATGTTTTAGGTTCGCGCCGCGACAAAAGTGGACTGAGCCGTAAGCAAATGGCCATATTTCGTCCAGATCCGTTTGTCCACGGAATCCGAAAAGTGAGTAGCCATTTCCGGGAGAATGGTTCTGGATTGTTCCGACTTTTTGTTTTTCGAGAATTTCCCTTCTTTCTGGATCACCTGGGTATTGTTCATGGATATCAGGGTGTATTTGCATTTCGTCCCATTGAAACGGACCTGCGGAAATGCCTGATCGCTGCCTTTGAGAATATTTCCCCAAAGGAGGTATTTATCATGCTGCGGTGGTTCCATTCCTTTATGCACTTCCTGGATGACCACCCAGCCGGCTTTTTCCAGCCGGGCGATGGCCTGGTCGTTGTAGGAAGCGGATTTGTTCACGTTAGGGTTCTTGCTGTCACCGTACCGATCGCGGTAATAGATGATGGTTTTATCGTGATGGTGCCTGTAATACTCGGTAAATTGATCGGTGAGGGTATTAATCATCACGCCATTTGGGTTATCCGGTTTCACGAAAAACTCATTAATAAAATTGTCAACGAGTCCTGCCGAACTATTGACAAAATCCACCCCTCCCTCCTGGCCGACGGTGAAGAGCGAAATGGAACTGCCCCAATCCGGGGTAATTTCCAATGGCGCATCCGGATTGCAATCTTTGTCAAAACGCGAGTCCTCGGCGGCCAACCTGGAAAAATCCCAATTGGTATTTTCGGCCATATCCCGAATGAATCCATCGTTGGTGGCATTGAAATACACGTGTTTGGCCTCGTTCAAGTGGTAATAGCAGTCCTCAACGGTATCCAGGAAAATGTTCATGATCTCAATCATGAACGTCAGGAGGTTTTGCTTTTCGTATTCCCTGATGATATAGGATATTCCGATGTTTGAAAGGTTATCGAAGGCATTGGCCAGGGTGAAGAGGACCCCTGATTTGGATACGAACGGCAGGATTTGCTTCCGTAGGCGGATGGTTTCGTTATTGATCAGGGTATAGAGTTTCCTATCCCTGGCGTAATAGGCCGGGATCAGTTCCATCTGCAGTTTCACGATCCGGTTCCAGATGGTAAATATTTGGAGTCCGGCTTCGGTTTCGTAATAACCGGCGAAATCAAGTAGCCACTTTTGTGTTTGAGAGTAGGGCATCGATGAAACGTAATGATAGCCATGGTGGAATGGAACAAAGTTCCCGGAGTTAGGGCCCCACAGATCCTCATTGCCACGGTTAGTTGGGCTGGTTTCCTGGTCGTAGCGTTCTTTATCGATGGTGAGCGCTTCATCCAGTATTTCATAATCCACGTTCGGACCACGGGCCGATCCGATGCGATCCTGCGAGAGCATGAGAATGGCATTTCCGTTGGCGAAGGAGATGACATTATCGAATTTCATGATCTTTTCATAAGGGGTAATGAAGGTAGAGGGCGGCCGGCGACCTACCACATAGTTTTTATCCTTCGCGTATCCCATGGCCTCCAGGAATTTGAATGTCGATGGCAGCGTCCGGGTGAGCAGCTGACCATAAGTCTGACCGGTAACTCTTCCATCATGTTTTAAAGATTTCCGCGGTATCTTCTTCCGAGATCTCGGTATAAATTCCATCGGATATTGCCTTGAGCTCAGCCGGGCTGTAGGTATCGATATCCTTCATGTCGATATTTATGGTCCGCCTACTTGTTCATGTGCAGGGTGATAGCCGTTTTCCCCTGGGGGTGCCGGTCGATGAGTCTGGCTAGACTGGTAATCCGGCAGATCATGGCGGTTTGTTCTTCGGGAAGCTGACTGGTTTCGGGATCGAGTATGGCACGTTTGACAGACTGCCACTTTTGCATGCAGTGATATGCAGCGGTAGGTGAAACTTTGGCGAAGCATCTGGAAAGGTTTCGGACTCATGACTTTCACGCGGTTATCGATGAGGAAGCGGATCGACAGGAGATCCTTTTTATTGAGTGCGTTTTGAACCTTTTCGAGTGACTGCTGCGAGATAGAATAGGTTGTCATGAATACATGGGCGGGTCCTGTTTGCTTCAGCAAATGGAAGATCAACCTGATTAAATTAAAGTTGCCATCGGAGTAGTAATGTTTCTGCCGGCCATGTTCCAGGAGTCCGATAGATCGGGTGATTACGCCAGGCGAGAATTCCACCAGGTCAGGATCCGGATCAGCATCCGTCTCCATGAGTGCCGAGGGGATCATGAGTTCTTTTGTTTTACTCTTGCTGGATACCGGCGGGCGGATTTCCGAGGACTTTATTAATACCATCGATGCGGGAGGTTAATCGTGCGATTTCAGTCTTTTTCTCTTTGATGCGCGAAAGCAGCGCCGTACGTTTCGGTCCGGTGCGCATTTCATTCAGGACCGGCTGACGGGTAGGCGTCTGAAAGTGCAAAAGGTTGTTATCACGGTTCAGTGATTTTTGCAAGTTCAGCCTTAACCGGCATAGTTCGGCCAAATTTTCCGACTCCACCGGTGGAGACTTTTGAGTTTTGCCAGGAAACAGGGTTTCTTCATCGGGCACGATGTTTTTTGTTTTATACTCGTTGTGGTAGTGTTGGAGTTCGTCCATACAATCGGAATATTCCTTCATTTTCTCCACGATAATCCGGCGGAGTTCCATGTTTTCGGTACGGTTATCCGGAGGTAATGCCTTTAACGAATGGTGCGCCATCGACCGGCTTTTATAGAGGTCGGAGAACTGAGCGATTATCCTCCTGATGATTGGCGGGAGGTTTGGATCAGGTTCCCCGATAGATTCCATGAAAGAATTCGCAGGTTCGGTGGGTTTTAGTCCTGATAGCTTAACGGGTTTTACCGCCGGGTTGTCTGGGGTTGGGCCGGATGGAATGAGTTTTCGCAGTTCATACAAAAGCTTCCCTGCATACCGGGATTCTTTACCCTGGAAAATGCGTTTCATGGCGGTACTTTTCGAATGCTTTTCAAAAAGCTGAAGGCCCCCCTGGTAGTTTCTCTCAGAATTGAGCCAGGCATTTATTTCATTGATTTCCATTTGTGTCATAATCCGGTAAGTTTTTGTTCCAGTAAATATTTGAGCTTGTTTTCGAACCGGTTGGCACGATAGATTTCGATGATCCTATCTTCCATGAGGCAAGTTTCCAGGGGAGATGGCAGACTGAAATTCTGATACAGGAAGATTTTCAGTGAGTCGTTCATTCCCTGATCGTTGAATGACAGCAGTATTGGTTTTTCAAACCGGAGGTTCAGCTCATCGAGGGTATAGCATTTGAACACCGTTTTCTTTTGCTCTGCCAGGCAGGGAGCATCCGGACAGTAGATGTTCCCATAAAGGCTTTTCATGCAAAGACCGATTCCTGATGCGTAATCGAACCGGCTCATGGCATCGATAAAGAACTGACGGTTGTTTCCATTGATGTCGAGGGAACCGCAATCCAGTACGTCAACATCCCGGAAAAATTCCGGATGAATTTGTTTTGTCCCCAGGATAAAGTCTTTTACTCTTTTGTGCATGGTTCTAAATGTTTGGTGTAATCAAATCCTTCTTTGAGCCGGCAATAATGGAAAATGTATATATCCTCCATCAATAGGATTTTCATTCCCATCGAGAGTATGGCTTTGCTGATTTTGGTATCCACGCCCAGGATCTGTTTAGAGAATCCGGTAGATTGCACCATTGGCAATATCAGGGACCAGGTAGATTTCCTGATCACCATCAGGTGGCCGGCAATCTTGCGGTTGATCTGAGTGACTTTTCCCGAAGCCAGCAGTACGCGGTTCTCTGCCTGCTGCTTTTGGTACAGGATCGAATCGTTTTCCATATCCACCCCTTGCGGGACCTGCACACGATAGTGGCATCGGGAGGCATAAGAGGTAAAGAGTCCTGCAGTGGGGTGGTTTTCTATGTGGGTTTTGATCTGATGACCGAAATCAGGATGAAGGAATGCCGTGTCGCCATCCTGGATAACCGCCCAATCCTC
>JBBAAF010000048.1:0-25337 GCA_041658425.1 Bacteroidales bacterium
GCTGCTTTTTGCGGTATAAATGAAATAAAAAAACAGAATAATATCCAAACCTTTATTCGATAGAACATGGATAATTCAAGCATTTTATTAAAAGGTTAGGATAATATTTTTGTTTGGATAACGAATATCATGTATCCTTGGCCCATGCCAGTTTCCTGTATAAGGTATTCCCGCTGCTCTGAGAACAATCCGGAAATACCTGTAAAAGGTATGCTGTACACATGCAGATCCGTTCAATGTCATAAAGAATGGACGATCAGCAGATTGCAGTACTGGAAGCTTTTCCCGGTGACTGATATAGTCTTGACATACAACCGATAGAGACTCCAGGATAGGGATTATACGTTGCTTCCCGTTTTTGGAGTCTCTGATCAAAATATAGTTTTCTATCAGGTTAACATCCTTGTTCTGAAGAGATAAAGCTTCTCCGATACGAAGACCCGTACCATATAGAAACCTAAGCAGTACTGGTACAACGAAGATCATCGAGTTCATTATCCTTCTGGTAAAGACCAGCGCATCTGCAGCACTAAAAATTGCGGCCATTTCTTCTTTTGAGAAAATATAGGGTATAAACGTTGATTGTGTCCGTGGGATCCTTGGGATATAAGAGCGTATTCCCAGCTTACACAAATAGGAGGATAACTGACTAAGACACACGCATCTATGAAATCTATAAGAGTCTGATTCATTGCGCCAACGCTCGCACCATTTGTCCGCTAAATCTTTGGAGATGCCTATTTCTGTTTCGCCTCTCTCAATGGTGAACTGGTCAAAACGCAGGTAGATAAATTCTTCCGTGACATATTTAAAACCGAGGCCTCTTTTTAATTCGATGAACTGCCTGATATACGGGGCATAAATACCCCAAACTTGATTCTTACTCATAGAAAATTCCTCCTTTCTGACTGTAAAATGATGGGAATACCTCAGGAACATCCAACGCGCATTGTCTCATGGAAGTCAAGTCCACACGTAGATAAAAATTGGTTGATCCTGTATTTTCATGGCCCAGCACTTCCGAGATCACAGAAATCACAGTTTGCCGTTCCAAAAGACGTCCGGCAAGACTGTGGCGCAAGGCATGTGAACCATGGCGTCTATTTTTTGTACAAAGACCAGCGTTGGCAAAAGCGTGTTGCACACGATTTCCAACCACACCAGGTTTTATCGGAATAATAGACGAGCAGGCAGTAAGGAAAACAAAAGGCTCCTCCGAGGGCCGTCTGCTGTATTTTAGATAATCGATAATGGCATTCCCAACTTCTGGCAACAAAGGAAGTTCAATCTCCTTGCCTGTTTTGTATTGAACTAGGCGGATCATGTTCTGCTCCCATAATATATTTTCAAATTTAAGATTGGAGATATCAGAAGCCCGGAGCCCCAACCGTGCGGCAAGTAGGATGATTGCATAATCACGTTTACCAACAGAACTGCTTCTTTCAACTGATGTGATTAGCTCTTCAACCTCCTCCTTGGTATAAGAAGATGGAAGTTTCGGCTGAGATTTGTAATTGCTCCTGGGTATCATAATTGAAAAATCCGTTTCCAGGATCCGTTGAGTATACAAATATTTGAAGAAATCCCGCAAAACTAGGATAGACGTAGTGGCAGCAGCTATCGTACGGGAACTTATGCTTTTGATATACTTAAGAATATGCAGTAAGCTTACCGATGTGATCGCTTCTGTGTTGTTGTTTTTAAGAAAATGGAGGAACCGGGAAAGATGGCATCCATATATGTATACAGTCTTTATACGAAGTCTTTGATCTGTTTTGAAAACCAGGTACTTTGTCATCAAGACTCCTATCGGGCCATCGAGATTAATTTGCTCCTTCCCGATTTGGACTACACCTGTCTCCAAAAATTCAATAAGAACGTTGACAGTGTGTACTACTCCTTTCTCCTTAGTGGTTAGTTCGCTGAAGTCACGGTCGTTGAATTCGTTCAGAAGATAATCCCTGCAAACAGACGCATCTATATCACTGATGTTTTGAGAGTTCATATAGATTTTCACTTTTCCCCAACAGCGTTTATAATGCTTAAAGGTGCTGTTTGAACGCGAGAATCTTTCTCTAAGATACTTGGTTGCTTGAGAAATCTTCTCCTCATAAGTTTCGATTGCTTTTTCCATAATCAAATCTATTTTGACTGACAGCGAAATTGCCGCCATTAAACAATAGTCGAAAATATTATGGAAAGTATTTCATAGAAAATAATGTATAATTACTTGATATTATGATCGTAAACATATATCTCTTTGCATAATCATTTTCTTTGCATAATGGCTGTTATGCAAAGCTTTGCATAACAGCCATTATTTGTATCGTCCCCTGACGATCACCCCGGGAAAGCCACAAGAGAACCTGAAGGTAGAGCGGCCTTTTTATTATCTGGAAAGAAGCTTTTTAAATGGCCGTGAGTTCAAAGACAGGGAAGACCTGAAAGCGCAACTGCGGAGGTGGCTGACCGATGTGAATGATGTACGCGAACATGGCACCACCAGGAAACGGCCCATTGACCGGTACCTGGAGGAGCATCCCTTTTTGCAGGTTCTTCCGGCAAATCATTATGACACCTCGCAGGTGACCCACCTGGTGGTTAACCAGGAGTCGTGTGTACAGTGGAAGGGGTATCAGTATGTGGTACCGCGGAAGTACCTGTACGAGGTATGCCCGGTGCGTATCACAGAGGAGCACCTGGTGGTGTACTCACCCGATGGAGAGCCTCTGGCAACCCATCCGTTGGCCAAACAGGACCAGAAGGGGCGGTATGTAGGCGTGCATCAGAAAACAAGCCGGAAGCTTGATTTGGCCCTATCGGATGTGGTCACCCGGTTGCAGTACCTGGCTCCGGAAATGAGCGGGTATATCGAGCAGGTCAAGCGGCACAAGCCTACCTCCTGGGGGCATCACCTGAGAAGGCTGCTGGCCCTGAAGGTGAACTACCGGGTCGATGATATCCTGGTGGCTGTCCGCCGGGCCCGGCAATACAAGGTCTATGATGCAGCAACCATCGAGCGGTTCCTGGAAAACAACCCATACCCAAGAGCAGAAGGAGCAGTTCATCGAAAACTGCCACTACCTGGGACTTAAACTTCTGGCGGAAGAGTACCCGCAAATAGTGGATAAGGCGGGTAAGGAAACCCTCGGGTATTATGAGTTTATCAGTGGGATCGTTCAGGCAGAGGCTGCAGCCAGGCAGCAGAGGCGCATGGAGTACCTGGTTAAAAACAGCAGGTTGCCTCAGCCTCTGGTCATGCTCGCCGGCTTTGATTTTGACTTCCAGCCCAGGTTGGACCGGAGGCTGATCATGGACCTGGCCTCGCCGGGGTGTATGAAAAGACGCTGGATAAAAGAATGAGAAAGTATATCAATCCGGAACTACTGCTTATCGATGAGATGGGCCATGACCGGCTGGAATTACAGGTGGTTAAAGAGGCGCATCTGCTCTTCAAGGTGATCGATCAAAGGTATAAGGATAACAAGCCCCTGATCTTTACAACGAATATCGAAGAGCCTGACTGGCCCGAGTTCCTCGGGGATCCTATCTCAACCAAAGCCATCCTGGACCGTATCTTCCATCACTCGGTCATTGTACGGATCAAAGGTCCCAGCTATCGCAAATACCAGGGTGAACTCCTGCAGGAAAAGTATGCTGAAAAGAAACCAGACCATGCAGGAGAAGGGTAATATTACGCTTCCAGGGGTATCTTGCCACCGGCAATTTTCCTGGACACCTTTATGAAATACCTCGAACGACCTTATTACCTTGCCTTATTTAATGCTGCCGCTTACCATGGAGCTGCGCATCAGCAGCCTCAGGAATTTTTTGTGGTAACTACTTTGCCAGCAATGCGGCCAACGTTAAAAAAAGGGTTGAAGGTAAACTATATGAGCAAACAAGAAATACCCGCAAAATTGTTGGAAACCCAAAAAACAGAATCGGGATATCTTACCATGTCCAATCCGGTACTTACTGCCACTGATTTATTTCAATTCGAAAAACGGGTGGGTGGCCTCAACCGGGTCGCAACTATACTTAATGAATTAGTGGAGGAGATAAAGCCAGGTGATTTCCATGTTTATTTAATTGAAAACACACCCATGGCAGCGCTTCAACGGCTCGGCTATGTTTTAGACAACGTGATTGAAAATAAAGACCTTGCAAATGCTTTGTACCAGTCTTTGAAACAAGCTAAAGCAAAGCTGTTCCGCATCCCTTTAAAAGGATCCGTACCCACCAAAGGCTTTTCATCAGACGCACGCTGGAAGGTAATAGTTAACACTGAAATTGAAATGGACGAATGATCCCACAAGATTACATAACGGTACGGCGTCACTTCGGCAGGGTTACTACACTTGTTAACTAAACACGGATTGAACGACATCGAAGCTCAACCATGAGGTAAGCAAGCGAATAATGCTTAAATTTAATCAGAATTTAAGCCCATGAAAACACTACCATTTCTTTTACTCTTAGTCCTGATCGGATGTAATAAAGAAGATCCCAATGATGACCCGATTACACAAAATGAAACAGGCAGTTTCACAGATTCCCGGGATAATCATACCTATAAATGGGTTAAGATTGGAAAGCAAACATGGATGGCCGATAACCTGGCCTATTTGCCTGCTGTTAGTCCTTCATCCGATGGCTCTGATACCTCTCCTTATCATTATGTCTACGATTATGAGGGCTCCAGCATGAGTGCAGCAAAAGCAACCACCAATTATGCCACTTACGGGGTATTGTACAATTGGCCTGCGGCATTAAAAGCTTGTCCTTCCGGCTGGCATCTTCCGAGTGATGATGAATGGAACGTCCTTATTGAGTATCTTGGAGGAGAGGCTGACGCCGGAAAGAAAATGAAATCCACTTCCGGATGGAGGGAAAATGAGAACGGCGATAATAGCAGTGGCTTTTCTGCCCTTCCGGGCGGCCACAGCCTCACCATTGGGGTCTTCGATTTCCTTGGCGACGGAGCCTTCTTCTGGTCGTCCTCGGAGTACGAGGCGCCATACGCCTGGAGTCAGGTCCTGTACTACTATGTCGTCAGCGTTAACCGGGCCTACGACTACCGCGGACGCGGGTTCTCGGTCCGATGCTTAAAGGATCAATAAAGACTTAAGACCACATCAAAATGAAAGCAATTCTCATAAAAACCCTAAACAGGAAGAAATTGATCATGCTAAAACCTGCGGATTACCAAAGCCTTTATCAATTCCTTGCGGACATACCCACTTCCGTAAAGATGGGGTAATTGCATTAGCCATCCAAGCGGAGCAAAACACTATGTCGATAGTTTTGATCGGAGGCTTTTGTTTTAGTTGTTTATATGATCCCGTTCTTGCAATCAAGTTAGAAGAATTCCTGAAGACCATTGCTGCATCATCTGTTCCGTGGAGCTTCTAAAGAAGGTGCAAGAATCGATAATCAGAGAGCATTACAAAAGTGCTGTTGCTCAATACCCTCAATTAAGAAAACCATATCAAGATGAGGGCGTTTGGTCTATTTATGGACGAATTGATATTGTTGACCTTGAAGGCAATAATTGGGATACCTATGAGGTGAAAATTGTCTTTCCATTGAACTATCCCCAAGATTTACCAATCCTTTTTGAGGTTGGGGGTAAAATCAAACGAGATAAAGAATGGCACATCAATGTAAGCGGAAGTTGCTGCCTAGGGCCACCGGTGAAGCTTCTGATTGATTTAGCAGGGAGAATAACATTGGTGGACTGGTTGGACAAACACGCTGTTCCATTTCTTGCTAATCACTTTCTTAAAGACAAAACAGATCATTATGCGGGTGAAGAGTATTCTCACGGTCATAAGGGAATATTGGAGTTCTACCAACAATGGTGGAATCAAGAAGATGCTCAAGAGATACTCTTAAAGTTAGGGAAAATCACCAAAAAGATAAAAATAGGCAGAAATAAACCTTGCTTCTGCGAAAGTGGTAAAAATTATAAGGAGTGTCACTTGTTTTCAAAGGATTACCTCGGTGTACCGATTAAGTTTTTTGAGGAAGATTATGCTAGTATCCGGGCCCTTACAAATTTGAAAAATGGTTCAAGATTAAACAATCACATCTAAATCAGTCACAAATCCCGAGACCGATAAAAACCACGTGATTTTTTGAAATCCAGTAAGACCTTGGTAAATTCTTGGCATAAATGAAAAAACCATTTACATTTTCCAGTTGTAAGTGGTTGATTATCTTCGTGAGACATACTGGATTCGAACCAGTGACCTCTTGCCTGCTGGAATATCTACCTAAGGCTAACTGACACCAAAAGAGAAAATTTGAATATCCGGTAAAAAGCCTGATAAAGATACTATTACGCTGCTGTAACCGTTTTAATTAGAACCTTGACCTCCAAAACGATTGGGCCAACATGAAACAGCAGATTATTGAGAGCATCAACGATCCAGACAAACTGGAGAATTTGTACCATCAGGATCAGCGGGATTTTGAAAAGTGCTTTTCCGAAATCTCCGGCGACTATGATACTTCCCTGGTCAGATTCTGGAAAATCCGCCTGGCCCCGGAAAAGACATCAGTAAGGACAGGGTCTCAGCTCCGGGACCTGTTTGAGGTGCTTGCCCTTGCCGTATTCACCGCCATCCTGATTTTAATTCCGGCGGTATTTACGATAGTCGACCGGGAGTTCTTTTATCTCAGGGATATAGCACTCATTGCATTTAACGGGCTCATCCTTTATTCCTTCCGGCTCAACAAAGTTTCCGATTTAAAAAAAGTAATGCTGTACGGAGCCGTTTTGATTGCCACAGGGCTATATATAAACCTGTTGCCAACGAACCCGGGTGATTCGATTCTGATAGCCATTTTGCATGTTCCACTGATGCTGTGGTGCTTCTTCGGATTAACCTATGTGCAGTTCAACTACCGCAGCCTTCCGGGCCGGATGGATTTTATCCGGTTCAACGGCGAGTTGATTATCATGACCGGATTGATCCTGCTGGCAGGAGGAGTGCTCACAGTCGTCACGCTGGGTTTGTTCAACGTAATCGGAATGAACATTATGAAGTTTTATTCAGATTTTATTGCCATTCCAGGCGGCGTTGCAGCGCCGGTAATTGCGTATTACCTGATCCGGACCTATCCCGGTATCACCAGTAAAATTGCCCCGGTCATCGCACGGGTTTTCACCCCGGTAGTCCTTGTAACACTGACCGTTTATCTGGTTTCGCTCCTCTTTTCAAACAGCAGCATCCTGGCGAACAGGGAACTGCTGATCATTTTTAATGTGATGCTCCTGGGGGTCCTGACCCTGATCATATTTTCCATTTCCGAGATCAACAAAGAAATATCCGGTAAGAATAACCTGTTGGCATTATTTCTCCTGTCGGTCATGGCCATTGTTATTAACTCCATTGCATTAGCAGCCATCATTTCGAGAGTATCTGAAGGATTAACCCCTAACCGGACCGTCGTTTTAATCACCAACATCATGGTTTTCCTGAACCTGATAATGATAGCCGGAAAACTATATCGCTCTTGTTTTAAAGGCGCACCCATGGAAATCATTGAAAAATCGGTCGCAGGGTACCTTACGGTTTATGCTGTTTGGACCGTAATAGCGATATTTATTTTCCCGGTCGTATTTGGATTCCGCTAGTTTTTCCTGTTCATTAGATAAAACCGCCTATCTGAGCAGTTCGTTATGGTTTGAGCTGAGCATAACATTCCTGACTTTAAACAATTGAAAGTAAGCTAATTAACAAGATTGCCACGGCGTTCGTAATTGACTGCTCAAGTATGCTGGAATTTCTACTTTAATGGGGGGTCCTTGGCAAATTCTTGGCAGAAACGAAAAACGACCTACAAATTTTATCTAGTAAGTCGTTGATTTTCAGTGGTGAGACATACTGGATTCGAACCAGTGACCTCTTGCCTGTCAAGCTATTTTTTTTATTTGCTGCGATTTGCTGTTAGCATTTTATTGCATTGTTTATCAGGTATTTACAAATTCTCATTTGCTAACATTTCTTATTATTTCGTATATTTGTGTATCGAAATGTGTATCGAATTTTCAGCTTAAAACAAACCAATGGCATCTCTGAATCTCATGCTTCACCCAACCCTTCCCCTCCGGAAAGATGGAACCAAAAGCGTTGTTCTCCGGGTTACTCAACAAAGGAATCGATATTATATCAATATGGAGATAACCTGTCCACCTGCATCCTGGGATCCGGCAAAAGGTCATCTCAAGAGATCCTACAATCCAGAAAACTATAAAGATCTCAATCATTCCATGTCCCTATTCCTGTCAAAGGCCGAAAAGATCCTTTTTGAAATGGAGAACGCAGGGAACCAATTCAACTTTGAAAAATTTAAGGAAGAGCTGCTTGGTAAGAAGGAAAAGATGACCGTTTCTGAATTCTTCGACAAAATAGTCGATGAAGAGTCGAAGCTCGGAAAAATCGGAAATTCTTTCGTTTATAAGCATACCCGAAACTCAATAAACAAGTTTGTCAATAACAAACCCATTTCCTTCCACGAGGTGGATTTTCAATTCCTGGTCCGGTATGAAACATATCTGCGCAAATCCGGGTGCGTAAATAACGCGATAGAGCATTACATGAGAACTTTTCGGGCTTTATATAACCGGGCCATTCAGCAGGATATTGCGAAGCGGGATCTTTACCCTTTTTACAATAATTATACGCGTAGCGGATATCAGGTTGGCAAACTGAAAACCGCGACTGCGAAACGGGCGATCTCCATGGCTGATCTGAAAAAAATTCAGGACTACCAGCCAATTGAACTCTCCCATGAACAGGATGCCCAATTATATTTCCTTTTCAGTTATTACGCCTGGGGGATGAATTTTATCGATATGGCTTATTTGAGTTGGGATAAGAATATTGTGGGTGATTACATTGTCTATACCCGTATAAAGACCAGGCACACCCAAAATTTCAGGATTCAAATAAGGCCTGAATTGGCCGTTATTTTGGCTCATTACAAAAATTACAGTACCGGCAAGTATATCTTTCCGATATTCAATGATTTTCATGATACTGCAACCAGGCGGAAAACCAGAGTTCAAACTGCCATAAAAAAAGTTAATGATTCCCTGGGTGAAATCGGTGTTAAGGTTGGAATATCAACCCATCTGACAACCTATGTCGCCAGGCATACCTTTGCAACAACCCTGAAAAACAAAGATGTTTCAGCTTCTATTATAAAAGAAATGATGGGGCATGCCAACGAACAAACCACCGAGAGATACCTGAAAGAATTTAGTAATGATGTGCTAAGCATTGCCAGTGAACTTCTGAAGATTGAATAAGATGCCCGAAATCCTTTAACTTTCGTTTTTATTGAAGAAAATGGCACTACCAATCAACATACAGGAATTAATACACGGCAAAGTAGTGGAATGGGAGCGTTTAGAATTTAAGGCCGGCTGGAATCCTGAGCAAATACTGCATTCAATCTGTGCGTTTGCCAACGATATCAATAATTGGGGCGGTGGCTATATTATTGTTGGGGTAGAGGCAATCGACGGCGTGCCTCAGTTTCCTCCAAAAGGCCTGCCGCTAAATAAGCTCGATGAGATACAAGGGGAGTTGATCAACATTTGTTATAAAATCCAACCCAACTACCTGCCTATCGTTCAGCCTTATATTATTGATGATAAGCATATACTTGTTATATGGGCCCCGGCAGGCGATATGCGCCCATATTCCGGGCCTTCTACGTTGGGCGACGATGCCCGCCGGCAATATTATATTCGCGCAGGTTCCCGTAGTTTGGTGGCCCAGGGTGCGAATCTTACCCGACTGATGGAACTCACAGCCAAAGTACCTTTCGATGATCGGATCAATCAACAGGCTCAGCTTAATGATCTGGATCTGGGATTGATCCGTGAGTTTTTGCAGGAAGTCGGGAGCGACCTATTCGATGAAAGTGTGAACATCCCCTTCCCGGAATTATGTCGGCAGATGCAAATTGCACGTGGGCCGGCCATTCATCCTGATGATGCCGGCCGGAATTTCATAACCGAAACATTTAAGGGACCTCTTCACCATCAAGTCCGAAATTGCCTGGCATATCTGAAAAACGAAGTGATCCGCACAGAAGTTAGGAAAATTACCGGACAGGCCGAAAGCATAACCATCAGTAATTATCCTTTCAATGCTTTGGAAGAAGCCATCAGCAACGCCGTTTATCATAAAAGTTATGCAGAAGAATCCCCCATCGAGATACAGGTTTTCCCGGATCAAATAACTATTCTGAGTTACCCGGGTCCAATGCCTCCGATCACCAATACCGATTTGCAGCAGCGACGAGTGGTATCGCGTGCCTATCGGAATCGCCGCATTGGAGATTTCCTGAAAGAGATTGATCTGACTGAAGGCAAATCAACTGGTTTTCCAATTATTCGGGATGCCATGGCAGGTAATGGAAATCCGGAACCCGTCTTCCATACTGATAAAGATCAGGTTTTGTTTTTGGTCACATTACCCTGCCATTCTGAGCTGCCAAGGACTAAGTCAGTGTCTAAGTCAGTGTCTAAGTCAGACACTCCAATTTGCAAGAATGAATTAGAATTAATTCTTACTGAAAATTTTGATTTACAGACATTAAGCAACCTTTTAGATAAGAATATTATTGAGGTTCATGACCAACTGAGAATGGCTTTAGTGTCTAAGTCAGTGTCTAAGTCAGTGTCTAAGTTCTTAGTGATAATTGATTTTATGGCCGAAGCCAAATCCCGTGCAGAAATTCTGAATCATATTGGTCTTACCAATCACACCAAAAACTTCGATGCGTTTATAAAGCCTTTGCTGGATTTCAAAATCATTGAACTTACCATTCCCAATAAACCAAATAGCCGACTTCAAAAATATAGGCTAACTCAAAAAGGCAGAAAGCTTTTAAAGTAGTATACCATGAAAGACTTTGAAACTATCCGTAAGGCCTGTGAAACAAGCAGCAGCTTTTCAAAAACCGTCATTGACGAATTTCTTCTATACTATGCTGCCACCCAATACAAACTTGACCGCACCATGACTGAAGCATTTTCAGCCTACAGGCATGTAACAAAAGAATTTGAAAAGGAGTGGGTCAACAGGTTAAAGGCTCAGTATCTGGTTCATAAAATCTTCAAGTCCGGCGGTTTGATCAGGAAAATAATCACTCATGCGGAATTAAAGAAGCTAAGCCAGTCCGAAATGGATTTTCTTGAACAGCATGCCAGGCAGCCCTGGCGGTTTTGCTTCAGCATTATTTTTGAAAACCCCGCAAAGGATTTTTTTACTATGGAAGATATTCTTACCGGGGAACAATTCACACTGTTCTCCCCTGGAACCTCGGATATCCTCATAAACCAGCCAACCGCTCTCTGGTTCAACCTGATCGCATTTAATGGCGCCTGCTGGCAAACCTTTGGCCCGATTGTGGCTTACAAGAGTTTCGAACCGGATGACATCTTTTTTTTCGCAACTGAACTTGACAAAAGAATCGAAACGGAAGAAGACATTGCCCAAAACCTCGAAAAAAATCCCCTGCCCTATATGATGTTATTGTCAGGGGCAAATATTCCGATTACGGTCCATAAACAGGACCAGATGGTACAGGCTTATGCAGAATACTCTGTGGATAAGGTTGATACATTGGCTTTAAAAAAAAGTTTCACGTCGGAGTTTAATAATGGGGTTTACCGGCTATCACTGAAGAGATGGGGCGACCATCCTCATTTCGCCCAGGTTTATTATGATGAGAATAAAAAAAATGTTTTACTTACCGCTTCCACCGATCGCGGATTTCTGACATTGGTGAACGCCATCAACCAATTCGGTTACCAGTTTTCAAAAGAGCCCGACATACGCGTAAATATGTCCATGGTGATCACATCAGAAAAGATCCTGAAGAAAGAGATCAAAATAAATAAATACGATCGCCTGTTCCATATCGACACTTCGCCAAAGGACCAGGAAATTCTAGATCATTTGAATTCTTTTATCAGGCTGATACTCCCCGATATTAACGCGGGTCGAACACCGGATATTGAAAAACATGCAGCCGAAGCTGGTATCGATGTCGAAACGGCCCGAGATTTAGTTAAAAATCTTTTGAAAAAATTCGATAATCTTGACCGGCGGAAGGGCTAGACGTCCTTCCTGAATGATTCTATAACCGATACGGCTAAACAATACACGCGGATCAAAACCGCTACCCTGGAAATCAAATATTGATCAGGTGTGTCCTGCCGATTGAAACAACTTGGTTTTCTGGGATTTCGGCCATAGCTGCGTACTCAGGCCACTTCTTAATTGCTTCGCGGATTTGCTCAATTATTTCTTTCGGTTTCTTAATGTTCATTTGCTCAGCCACTGAAAACAGGTCACCACGTGAGATACCCGTACGTTTATTATTTACAGACAGCTGATGTTGGGATAGATACTTGTGCGATTGATTGAAAGCATAGGTCACATCGTAAGCGGGGGAAAGACTCCACTGACCTGATTGATCCATCAGGAAAGAAATATTCTTGGTGTGGTCATCATTATTAATGCCTATTACATTGAAAACCATTCTGCGATATAGCTGCTCTGCAGCTGGATACGACAATCTGAGGCTTCGCATTGCCTGGAACGCCTGCTCGTAACTATAGGACAAAGGATTATTATAATCAAAGTGGCTAAGACCGCACAGCGTCAGCATGTGTAATTTTGATTTATGATCGGGTCTGTCGAAGCGGCGGGTCATGAAATGCGCCCTGCCATTTTCCTCCAACAACCGGCATTCGGTCATTTCAATTCCACAATCCATTGCCATTTTATGATAGGCATATTCAATGCGGCCATATCCCTTGGGATCGCCAAGCTGCTCGTCAGTAACTCCATCCAGTTTAATCAGCCAATGCGTATAGCCTTCGGGGGCATCCAGCTGGCCGGATTTAACTTTGCCAGACTTGTTGATGGCAATAACTGCTTTGGCCCTGGCCCCGCCTGCTGAAGTACCTACCCGTATAATTTCGAGCATTGCCTGCTTTTCGTCATCAGAAAAGCTGGTATTTAAATCCTCCTTATGGTTAAAGGCTTTTTGGGCCAGGTTTACCAGTTCCGAGACCTCCAGGAAGTGGGAGGTTCCTTGTTCGATACGGGTAGCCGGACGGAATTCTAGGGCGCCCATTCCGCGTCTGCCCATGTAACAAAGCATTTCAACAGGATTCATGCTATTGGATGTACGACCCTGAAGGGCCAACCACATATTAATCAATTGATGCCCGAACTTATCCGGTAAACTATCGGCTAACAATCCGGGCAGCCCATAGTAGGTTTCTACCGGTAATCCGGGAAAGTTAAATATACGCCCCTGGCGGGCTTCGTTTACGGGCATGGTAAGCGGAGCAATATCCCAATCGTTGCGAAGGAAACCCGGCTCAAATTGAAAACTGGCTACACCTGAATCCGGATTCCAAAGTACCGCTCCAACGGATTTACCCCATAAATCAACGTTTGCAACTGTTACCATCCGCTTCCCTCCTTATTATTATTGACAATTGAGCCGGAAGCCCGCAACCGGCCTTTGGCTGTGAGTTTGGCAACCAGTAATGGACTGACCGTTGCAGCAACCTTCCAATTGTCGAGCAGATGTAATTGCTGTAGCGCCCTGAGTACCTGGATAACCGTGAGTAAAGAAACCGTGGATTTGCCAGTCTCCATTTTACTTATAGCTGAACGGGAAAGGCCCGCATTTTCAGCTAATTGTTCCTGCGTGATGTTTTGTTGCAACCGAACCTGTTTGAGGATACTGCATAGTTCTTTCACTATTGCCGGATCGCTCATACTATACCAATCAGGAGAAGGTGAATGTGTTACCATATTGATCTACTTATTAATAATGATTACTATGAGCATCATAAACAACATTTTTATTCCGTTATGCAGCCTTTAGAATGCAAATATAACGAAAATAATATAAAATATTATCAACATCATTAATGATTACTATAGACGTCATAGTATATGCTATTTGAATATTATGATTACTTCAAGCTTCATTATAATATAAGATTGAGAAAAACGACCCTTTCCGGAACAACCTAACCACCATCCGTCGATCACCTTTATCACTTCCAGATTGCCAGGATTAGCTAACATCATTAACTTCGTACCATGGCAAACCACGAATAAGTTGAGAAAATGAAAAAGACTGAATTGAATGGCACTTCACATTAACCTAGAGGATTTACTATCCGCACGGACGGTCGAATCTGACCGGATCGAGTTTAAAGAAGGCTGGAACCCGGATGCAACCTATCGTAGCATTTGTGCTTTTGCCAATGACTTTGATAATACCGGAGGTGGCTATATTCTCATTGGTGTAGCTGAAGATCATGTAAGAAAAACTGCCGTTCGTCCTGTAATAGGACTTACTACCAACGAAATAGCTGGAATTCAGAAGGACATGATAGGTTTTAACAACCTTGTCAAACCCTATTATGCCCCCAGGTTATTTATAGAGGATGTCGATGGTAAGCGCATAATTGTATTATGGGTGCTTGCCGGTAACGAAAGACCCTATGAAGTACCTGAAACCATTACAACCAAGCATAAAACCTGGAAATACTTTATACGCAAATACGCCAGTTCGATCGAAGCCAAAGGAACAGACAAGGAAGAATTAATTGCTTTAACCAACAATATTCCTTTTGACGACCGGGCTAACACACACGCCACTATTGACGATCTCTCCATGCTTCTGATCCAGGATCATCTTCGTAAAACGCAAAGCAAACTGGCTGCCGATGTAGGCAAGTTAAGCAATACCGAAATATTACAGCAAATGGCATTGCTATTAGGGCCGCAGGAGAATCTTTTCCCTCGCAATGTGGCATTGATGCTGTTTGCCGAAAAACCTCATTCCTATTTTCCTTACACTTATGTTGAGATCGTTTACTTCCCCAACGGCGCAGATTCCAAAGAATTTATCGAGAAAAAGATCGAAGGTCCGGTTCAACAACAAATAACTGACTCTCTCTCCTGGTTGAAGGCAAACATCCTACAGGAAAAAGTTATCAAGGTGCCCATGCAGGCTGAAGCGTTAAGGATATGGAATTATCCTTATGTGGCTTTAGAGGAAGCCGTAGCCAACTGCCTGTTTCATCGCAATTACCAGGAACGGGAACCGGTTAAAATCAGAATTGAACCCGATGCCATTTTATTGTATAACTCCGGTGGCCCAGACCGGTCAATAAAAAGAGAAGATTTTATAACCGGCAGGGCTATCCCAAAACGGTACCGGAACCGGCGATTGGGCGATTTTCTTAAAGAGCTCAAATTAACGGAAGGCCATGCAACCGGCTTGCCCGCCATCAAGAAGGCAATGCAGCAAAATAACTCTCCGGAACCGCTATTCGATTTTGACGATGAACGGACGTGGTTTCAGGTCACCTTGCCAATTCATACTGCTTTTGTGCAAAAACTTCCAGCTGTCCTGGATTTAAACAAAGTGAAATGGTATCTTGAAGGCATCGACAGCCTATTGAATCAAATACTTGATTATTCAGATATAAATGAGGTCAGAGGTATAGCTGGTGGTATAGCTGGTGGTATAGCTGGTGGTATAGCTGGTGGTATAGCTGAAGATACTGAATTATCTGATATTGTGATAGTTAATATTATTAAGAGCATCCCGGGAGATATAGTTAGTGGTATAGCTAGTGGTATAGCTGGTGGTATAGATAGTAAGTTGACGGTTATTTTAGAATTGGCTCAAGACCCCGCTTCACGGATCAATATTTTGGGCGGAATTAATTTGAGTAATCGTGCGAAAAATTTTGAAACATACATACAGCCTTTGGTCGCTGTAAATTGGCTCGCCATGACCATCCCCGGCAAGCCGACGAGTCCAAAACAACAATACCTCACCACCTTAAAGGGGCGGCTCATATTGGAATTGTTAAAACACAAAACCAAATGAGCTACTCCCTCAATAAAGAAATTGAAGTTCCATGCAAATCCCACTGCAACAATTTGAAAATTACATCGATGAGGCCATTCTGAAAAGGGGATTAAGCTATTTCAGGAAAGGTGCGGTAAATGATGTTGAAGAAATTTCACCAGGACAATTTGAAGCGATCGTGTCGGGGAATGACGACTATACAGTCCATTTGCGAATCAATGGCGGTATTATAACAGAACATTGGTGCAATTGCCCGTACGATTTGGGACCGGTGTGCAAACACGTTGTGGCAGTCATATTTCATTTGCAACAAGAAGAAATGGAACTCAGCCAACCGCGAAAAAAGAAACCATCGGCTGGAAAGCCTTCAAAAAAGAAAACCGTTGAAGAACAGGTTCGTGAATTACTTGGGAAACTTTCCCATGACGATTTGAAACAATTCATTTTAGAGCAATGCATCGTAAATCCATCCTTCCGGCAAATTTTTGTTTCCGGATTCGCCCACTTAGTTTCAGACGAATCAAAGGAGATGTACAAGAAACAGATCCGGTCGTTCATTGCCAGTATTGAAGGACGGCGTGGCTATATTGATTGGTCGGGAGCCGGAGCTATAAGTAAAGCAGTTGAAAGTTTACTTTTCACCGCACAAAAACATCTTGATCAGGGGCACTATCAAAGCACGATTTATATTGCCTGTGCCGTCATGGAGGAAATGACACCACTGTTACAATATGCCGACGACAGTGATGGTGCTATTGGAGGTCCGATAGAAAATGCTTTCGAATTATTGAACCTGGTTGCCCAGGCGGAATTGCCGGATAACCTCAGATTGGAATTGCTGGATTATTGTATAACTACCTTTGGTAAAAATATTTACCGTGATTGGGATTGGCATCTGGGCATGCTGGATCTGGCCTCTGGCATGGTCAAAACAGAATCAGAAGGCAATAAAGTTATTGCCCTGATTGATAAATCAATGGCTTCAGACTACACCAAAGAAAGGGCTCAACTGATCAAATGGGAAATACTCCTTAAAATCAAAGGACCAGAGGAAGCTGAAAGATTCCTCAACCAGAATCTGGCCAATTCCCGCCTGCGGACAATTGCTATTGAAAGCGCTATCAGGGATAAAAAGTACGAAAAAGCCATCGGGATTGCTCAGGACGGAGTCAGGTTTGACGCGAAAGACAAACCTGGCTTAGTCTATACCTGGTATGACTGGCTGCTTAAAATTGCTACCATTCAGAAAGATACTGATCGAATCATTGAATATGCCAGGATTCTATTTGTTGATTCTAATCACCATGGTCAGGAATATTACAAATTATTAAAGGCCAAAGTGGCACCCGACCGTTGGAAGGAATTTGTTGAGGCCATCATCGCCGATTTTCAAAAAGATTCCCGGGGGTACCATTTTGACCAGATTTCAGGAATTTACATCAATGAAAAATGGTGGGACCGCTTGTTTGATCTTTTAAAAACCAAGCCATCACTTCAATATGTTGAGGCTTTTGAAAAATACTTAGCCGCCGGATACTCCAATGAACTTGTGGAAATGTATTCCGCTGGAATAGTCTATCTGCTCAAAAGGAGTTCAACAAGAGATCATTACCAGGAAGCTTGCCGGTACCTGAGACGTATGATCAAGCTCGGGGCCAAAGACAAATGTGACAATCTCATCCTGAAAATGAGAGCCGAGTATCCCCGACGAAGCGCCCTATTGGATGAGTTAAGCCGGGTTTAACCAATTAAAAGGAATAGAAATGGAATGATAATCAGCGATTTCTGCCCATCAGGGATAAACTATATATAAGATGAATGACTTTGAAACTATCCGTAAGGCCTGTGAAGCAAGCAGCAGCATTTCAAAAACCGTCATTGACGAATTTCTGCTATATTATGCTGCCTCTCTATACAAACTTGACCACACCATGACTGAGGCATTTTCAGCTTACAGACATGTAACAAAAGAATTTGAAAAGGAGTGGGTCAACACGTTAAAGGCTCAATATCTGGCCCATAAAATCTTCAAGCCTGGCGGTCTGATCAGGAAAATAATCACTCATGCGGAATTAAAGAAGCTAAGCCTGTCCGAAATGGATTTTCTGGAACAGCATGCCAGGCAACCCTGGCGGTTTTGCTTCAGCATAATTTTAGAAAACCCTGCAAAGGATTTCTTCAACATGGAAGATATTCTCACGGGGGAACAATTCCTGCTTTTCTCCCCGGGAACCTCAGATATAAACAAAAGCCAGGCGACAACCGTCTGGTTTAATCTGATCGGATTTAACGGTGCCTGCTGGCAAACCTTTGGTCCGATTGTGGCTTACAAGAGTTTCGAACCGGATGACATCTTTTTTTTCGCAACTGAGCTTGACCGGAGAATTGAAACGGAAGAAGACATTGCTCGAAATCTCGACAAGAATCCCCTGCCCTATATGATGTTATTGTCTGGGGCAAATCTTCCGATTACGGTCCATAAACAGGACCAGATGGTCATGACTTATTCTGAATACCCTGTGGATAAGTTTGATACACTTGCACTAAAAAAAAGTTTCACCTCGGAGTTTAGCCATGGGGTTTACCGGTTATCCCTGAAGAGATGGGGCGGGCACCCACATTTCGCTCAGATCTATTTTGATGAAAATAAAAACATTGTTTTACTCGCCGCTTCTACAGATCGGGGATATCAGGCTCTGGTTAATTCCATTAATCCATTCGGTTACAAGTTTTCAGAAGAGCCTGACATTCGCGTAAATATGTCCATGCTGATCACATCAGAAAAGATCCTGAAGAAAAAGATCAGATTGAATGAATACGATAACCTGTTCCAGGTAGACACTCCGCCGGAGAGGAAGGAAATGCTGGATAACCTGAATTACTTTATGAGTCTGATTCTTCCTGATATTAACGCAGGCCGGGTACCGGATATTGAAAAAAATGCCGCCAAAGCCGGCATCGATGTTGAAACGGCCCGGAATTTTTATAAAGCAGTTTCTGATAAATTCGGGCAAATGGATCGGCGGAAGGGCTAGCCGTTCTTCCTGAAAGATTCCATCAGGTGACTCATGTCGGCTGAACTATCGCTCATATTAACCCCACCTTCGCTAATTCAGCCCGCAGAGCGCTACGCCGGGAATGGATGACCATTAAATTCCTGGCGAACAGCCGTACCTCCGGTTTCAGCTCCTTATGAGTACCGACCAACCTGAGCAAGGAGGCGATCCTGGAATACGTGTGGCGATTGAGCTTTGAATTTTGTATTTCGTACTCAGTCCGGCGCAGGGCAATTTTAAGGCAATCCCGGGGATAGACTTCAAGAATGTGATTCAGTATGAATTCAAGCTTTGGGAGATATTCATGAGGGTTCCTAGCCAAATCGAGGATTCGTTCGAAGAGTTTTTCATATGCCAAAACATCAACGTAGAATTCGTCGTGGTAACTACCCTTCAGTCTCGTAAGAAAGGCTTCTTTTTGCGAGACATTTTCAAACAATCCGGCCAATATTTCGTACTCATTCAACTGGTTCTGATGCAGCACCTTGTATTCCCAGATCTGGATGGCCAGGGCGTGATCTTTGCCGGGTTCGATCAGCTTGGCCAAAAAATCAACCAGTTCCCTCGGATGAATGGGAAAAAGGACCCGGGCATTCCGGTAAAATGAATCGCTTTTCTGTTCACTCTGATACTCAAGCAATTCTTTTGCAATTTGGTGGTCAGTGACCGCGAACCGCTCCGATTCCTTAATCCAGGCAGATCGGTCGAGGCTTCTGAGGACTGTCAGATAAGTGCGCGGAAAATTTTGCTCAACTCCTTCCGGTCCCGAAAACAGGAACCGAAGCCCAGCCAGGCTTTCTCCGTGTGTTAGTGCAAGCTTACTACAGAGCCGATCATGATAGACAGCCGGTGAATTCCCTTGGTTTTGCTCAAGAAACCATTGCACGACACTTGTAACTGATTCAACCACCTTCGATGAACTTAGTACCACGGCCGACAGATACACTTCCATTTCTCCGGTGAGTTCCTCAAACAGGGCGAACAAGACTTCTTCAGGATCGGCCAGGGTTTCATTCGGATCGCGGAAAGTGACCTTCTTGCAACCATCCAGAGCACCGGTGAAAGTTGTGAAAAAGGCCTGTAAGTCACCTGCCAGGATTTGTTTCTCGCATTCCCTTCGGGTATGATTAAAAACATCCTGGATCTCCTCCTTAGCGAGCTCCATGTCAATTTCCCAATACTCCATGTATGTACCGCGGGGAGTTCTCCACCGGCTGTAGTCAAGGTCTTCCAGATCAATCGATTCCAATAACTTTTGGAAGACCTTAGAATAGGACTGCACCAGTTCGGCAAAAGAACCGGAATTTTTTTTGCGCCGTATCGTCGGAGCGGCAAAGTAGGCGACCAATTGGTCCTGCAGTGCTTCTGAACGTCTCAGCGCTTTCCTCAAGAACTCTATCTTTTGATCGGAACTTATTGAATCAAAGAGTTTTTCGTATTCTGCCATGGAATAAGGAACTTGGTTAAAAGCCATCGTGAAAATACTAATTCAAGGACTAAGTCGAACAACCAAAATTCACGCCAAGGAGGAAACGACCGAAATCTACCTGAAGGCATTTGAGAATAAGACATTGGACGATGCCAGCGAGTTGCTGAATCTGAAGTAACGCCATTATACGATGCCGAGAAAAAAGACGATGTTAAATGGTGCATAATGAGAAATTTTCTCTTTACACATAATGATAATCAGAATTTGTGTAATTTTGGTCTTGTTTAAAGAGAAATTTTCACTTTAATTCTTACCAATATGCTACTTAGCTTCAGCCTCGAAAACTGGATGTCATTCAAAGGAAAGACCTCCTTTTCCATGGTGGCAACAAAAGAACGTCAACACGGCGATAGGATTCCTAAAGTTGACAAGTACCAGACCAGAATATTGCCTGTAGCAGCAATATATGGTGGTAATGCATCCGGAAAAACAAATTTGTTTAAGGCTTTGAATTTTGCCAAATATCTGATTGTTAAAGGAACCCAACCTGACAGCCTTATCCAGGTTGAACCTTTCCGGTTGGATGCTACCGGGACCGAATTGCCTACTCGACTTGGCTTCGAAATTCTTGTTGATGATACCATTTATGCTTACAGTTTTACTGTCAGCAGAAAAACTGTACTGGAAGAAAAACTGGTTCAAATTTCCAGCACAAGCGAGAAAGTACTCTTTGATCGCTGTGGCGATAAGCCCAATTTTGATAAATCTCTCCAGGATGATCGGTTTCTTGAATTTGCATTCAGAGGCACCCGAGACAACCAATTATTCCTGACCAACTCAGTATCCCAGAAAGTTGAAAATTTTCGTCCGGTCTATAATTGGTTCAAGGAATCACTTGAATTGATCGGTCCCGATTCAAGATTCGAACCCTTTGAGCAATTCCTGGACGAAGGAAATCCTTTGTATTCAACCATGAATGAAGTTCTTCAACAGTTGGATACGGGAATTATTCATCTTGGAAGTGAGGTTGTTCCATTCGAAAATGTCCCTTTAAATTCTGCTCTCAAGACCCGGATCCAAGAAGAGGTCAAGGAAGGAATGACAGTTCGCCTGATGTCTGAATCAATGAACGAGCGGTACATTATTAGGCGCACCAATGGTGAACTGGTTGCTAAAAAGCTGGTTACATTTCATCCAAAATCCGATGGCACCGAAGTCCGGTTCGAAATAAGAGACGAAGCTGATGGTTCACAACGGGTTATTGACCTGCTGCCGGCGTTTCTTGGTATTTCAATTACCAATGCTAAGAAGGTCTATGTAATTGATGAAGTCGACCGAAGCCTACATACATTACTGACCAGGCAGTTACTCGAGATTTACCTGGCGAGTTGTTCCGCTGAAAGCCGTGCTCAATTACTGATTACTACCCATGATGTGCTCCTGATGGACCAGAATTTGTTTCGTCGGGATGAAATGTGGATAACAGAACGGAATTCATCCGGGATCTCGACCATGGTTTCTTTCAGCGAATTTAAGGATGTCCGTTATGATAAGGATATCCGGAAGAGTTACTTGCAAGGGCGTCTTGGTGGTATTCCCCGAATTTTGGTGAAAGGACCATTACCAAAGCTATCCTCCATGCGCTGATTGGCCAAAGGTTACCGGAACCACAGTTTATAAGTTGGTAGCTAAAATTCTATCGGACAACTAAATGACGTTCTGATATGTCAAGTATTTTGCGCAAGATACTTGACATATAGAGTATGGCTGAAGAAATCGATAATGTCACTCTTGCCAATAAACTAGGATTACTGGCAAATGTGACGTTTTCAAACATTTGACAATTTTTACATTTCATTGTCTTTTGTTTGATTTCAGATTCAGCAGCGCACTGGAAAAATATTCGGTTAAGACAACCCGGATGCTTAATTATGCACCAAGACAGGGGAAAAAGAAAGATCTAGCCTTGTTCATTGAGCAACAAGAGGAAAATGCCGATTAACATGTCACTCTTGCCAATAAAACAAATTTATTGGCAAGAGTGACATATCTTCGCCATGGATTTCAATACATAGATGAAAACAAAAACAAACGATCTGGCAGCTGCATTAAAAAACAAACCAGCCGTAACAACTAAGGAACTGGCTGATTTATACCATAATGAAAACAACCAGGCTGGTAGTGCCAGCATTCGAAAGCGGATATCCCGGTTGAAAATAGCAGGCCAACTAGCCACTATCAGGAAGGGGGTTTATGCCGTCTCTAAAAAACCGGTCTACAGTCCAAGAAATGATGAATTTACTGAATCCCTTATCAATACTTTCCAAGCAAATTATCCTGAAATCAATGCTTGTTGCTGGTCATCCGGTTGGCTGAATTCATTCATGATTCACCAACCAGCCCGGTATTTTTATCTCTTCGAGACAGAACCCGACATGGTGGAAACTACGTTTAACCTGTTTAAGGACAGCAAGCTGAATGTTTGGCTCAACCCGGATGAAAATACCATGCAGCTTTACGTCCTGGGTTTCTTGGATCCCATTATTGTTAAACCATTGGTATCCAGAGCTCCACTAATTAAAACTGGTACAGCAACCCTGCCAACTCTTGAAAAGATACTGGTGGATGCGTGGACAGAGAAGAAAATATTTTATTCCATCCAGGGTGAGGAATTGGTAAATATTTTTGATTTTGCCTTCGCCCACTATACTTTAAGCTATTCCCGCCTTATTGGGTACGCCCGAAGAAGAGGCATCGATCAGGAAATCGATCGGTTTGTCAGGAAAAATGTTCAACCTGAAAACAGAACATTTCTAAATGATTAAACCAGAAACTAATCTATGGAGTAACTTTAACCTGTAGATTACTTTAGATATGGGTATGATCCTACGGAATAGAGAGTTCAACAAATTGAAATGTAGTAACTTATAATCAAAGAGGTTCATTAAATGGAAGAAAATCAAATTGTTGAGTGGAAAGAAAGTTGGCGAGATGAATATCTGAAATGGATTTGCGGATTTGCCAATGCACAAGGGGGAACACTCGTGATTGGCAAAAACGACAAAGGCAAACCGGTCGGTCTGGCAAATTCAAAAACGCTTTTGGAAGACATTCCGAACAAAATAAAAAGCATTCTGGGCATTGTGGCCACCGTGGACCTGAAAACTGCCGATGGCCAGGATTTTATAGAAATTCATGTTGATGCCTATCCTTATCCGATCAGCTATAAAGGCCAATACCATTTTCGCAGTGGAAGCACCAAACAAGAACTTTCGGGTAATGCATTAAACACTTTTTTACTCAAAAAATATGGTCTGCACTGGGATGCAGTTCCTGTGCCGTATCTTACTCTTGAAATGCTGGAACCGGCGGCATTCAAACTTTTTGTCCAAAAGGCGGTAAAAAGCAAGCGGCTTGGGGAGGAAGTGCTACAAGAAAGCCATAAATCAATTTTAACAAAATTGCAGCTTCTTGAAGGAACTCACCTTAAGCGTGCGGCATCTTTACTCTTTCATGACAACCCCGAGGAATTTGTTACAGGTGCATACATAAAAATCGGATTTTTTCGGACCAATACGGACCTGGTTTACCAAGATGAAATCCATGGAAATCTATTTCAGCAAGTCGACAAAACTTTGGATCTGCTGCTGACTAAATACATGAAAGCCTATATCAGCTATGAAGGCCTTCAGCGGATAGAACGTTATTTATTTCCTGCCCCGGCATTGCGCGAAGCTTTGTTAAATGCCGTTGTCCATAAGGATTATGCTAGTGCCAATCCAATTCAGATAAGCGTTTATGAAACCAAAATCATTTTCTGGAATGCTGGAAAGCTTCCCGAGGAATTGCCAATTGCAAAACTGAAATCGAAGCATCCTTCTATTCCCTTTAACCCGCTTATTGCCGCCGCCTTTTTCAGAGCCGGCTATATTGAAACCTGGGGTAGAGGCATAGAGAAAATCATGGAGGAATGCACCTTGGCAAATGCCCCGATTCCTGAATTCAACTCCGATTACACCGGCCTGATGGTCATTTTTGACGCCGGAAATATTGAAAATTTGAAAAAGACACCGGAAGAAACTAGGGAGAAAGGTTCGGAGAAAATTATTGAACTCATCGAAGCTAACAACTTTATCACTATTTCGGAACTTGCAGAATTTCTTGGGGTTACAACTCGAACTATTGAAAGAAAGATTAAAAAACTTCAAACCGAAAACAAAATCCGACGTGTCGGTTCCGATAAAACTGGACATTGGATCCTTAGTTAAAACCTAAGAACAACAAAAATTGTCGATGTATTTGTCGGTCTAAATGTCGGTGTATTTGTCGGTGTAAAAAATGCTGAAATTAACACTGTTAAACTGATCTTCGACAGTTATTTTTTACAACAATTTGATTAACAGCAATATAAATTTTATATGATTTAATTTTTGGCACTACAGTGCCTCCTGATGAACCCGATGAGTTGCTAAGCTCTAGCCGGTCGACTGCAACCGGATTATAGGTGGCAATGCCACACCGACTGCCTTGAATACCTGAGAGCAAGTTCCTTTGCATTCCGTACGGACAATGTATTCCCGGTCCTTTTCTTTCAGTGATATTTCCTGGAGGTTATCCAGATCCTGTTTGATGTCGTACCATTCCAGGTCGAGGTTCATCTTTTCCAGGCGGTCATTAAGTTCTTTCTTGAGTACCAATGCCAGAAAGCTGCAGAACACGTGACCCCGGATGGCATCATCTGTTTTATGGTAAATCGGACGGGTATTCAGAATACTTTTCATTTCCCGAAATACCTGTTCCACCTGCCAGAGCTCTTTGTACTTCAAAGCAACCTCGGTGGCTGTCAAGTTCGTGTTGGTCTGCAAAATCCATTTGCCATCAAAGCGGGCTTCCTCTTTGATTTT
>JBBAAF010000049.1:0-25095 GCA_041658425.1 Bacteroidales bacterium
TATCGCTTTTCTTCAATCCGAGAAAACGTTTGAAACTTGCCCGGTCAACAATCTGATATTCCAGTTGATCGTCTGAAAGATTATACAAGCTTTGCATGATTAGTGCTTTGAACAACAACAACTTATTAAACATAACTATACTGAACTTGAATTGCTCCGGTTAGTCCGTTCCAAAGAAGAATGGGCAGCAGGCTATCTCTTTAACCAGCTGGACAAGTATTTAAAGAACTTCCTCAGAAGGAGGACCCCCGATTACCAGAACTATTCCAATCTGATTGCTTCCCAAACGGTTACCATCATTATTGAAAAAGAAGCGGAGCCTACTTTAACCTGCAAGCTGCTTACTTTCGCCATCTCCATTGCAAAAAGGCAGTGGAGCCTGGTTGAACAAAAAAAGCACGAAGTTTTGATGCCAGAAGGATTCTTCGATGATATAGCGGCAGCTGAAGATTTATACCTGGAGGTGGAGAAATCAGATCGCATGCTTTTTGTTAACCGTTGCCTTCAGCGAATAACCGAGAAGTGCAAACGTTTGCTGAGTTTTTATTGTAATGATGTATTACCTGAAGAAGCCTACAGAGAGATGGGGTATTCATCTAAGACAGTATATCAGGTTAAAAAATCGGAATGTATGGATCGTCTGAAACAAGTAATAGAACAATCACCAGAGTATAAGGAGTTGTTTGATCTGAATTAGGAGGAAACCGATGATGAAAGAAATTGAGGAAGATGAACTGATTCAGAACCTGATCCTGATCAGCCAGAAGAAACGAAAAATCAGGGAGACCCTTGCTTTCACGCGGAAAGCCCATGAAGTATACCTGGCCCGTCGAAGTAGAGCCCGGATTCGTTTATGGACAATTTCCCTTGCCAGTGCTGCAGCAGTTTTTCTTCTGGCGTTGGTGGTGTTGCCTTCCTTCTTTGCGCTTGACGGAACCTCTGAATATAATATCTTATATAGGAAGTTCGAACCGGAAATAGCCACCCGGGACTCCGGTCCTAAAGATCAAATGTCGGAAGTTATCTCATTGTATACGGAAGGACAATACAAACAAGCTCTGGTACTGGCCGATTCTCTTCTCTATTCGCAGCCTGATAATAACAAACTGCTTTTTTTTAAAGGATTAACAGAGATGGAGTTGAATCAGCCCGATCAGGCGACCCGGTTGTTTATTCAGGTAATTCCACAAGGAGGTCCGTTTGAAGCCTATTCAAGATGGTACCTGGCATTGATCTACCTCCGGCAGGAGAATTTCTCCGCCTGTAAAGAACAATTAGCGGCCCTTAAGAATATTGATGATCATCCGTATAAAAAGCAGGTTGCTATGCTTTATCGTCAATTGCGTTTTCGTAAGAACCAATAGACGGATACTCCCAACATAATTACAATCAGAATAGGTATAAGCAATTGAGGCGAACACGTCTTTCCGGAGATATTGCTGTAACAGACCATCCCGGCCCAATAATAGGGATGATCTGACCCCGGTTTTGCCGATCTCAGATATTCTTTCTTTGCCCGGGTAATGGCATCGGCTGGACCTGATTTTCCCAAGAACTCATAATACGATTGTGCTATCAACGCAGAGGAGTGATCTGGTGCTTTCCAAACTTGTTGGACGATAGTTGAACACCCGGCAATGGAAAAGGCCAGTCCCAATGACATTAGCCCTTCTCCATGATTAACCGGACCGTTTCCAGATTCGCATGCATTAATAAAAACTTGGGATCCTGATAATTGATAATTCAGGATTTCCTTAAAGGTAAGTCCTGAAACACCCGACTTCTGGCAAAAGATTCCCGATTTTAGCGGGTCTTGGGTGTTGACGGACAGATGACTTGAAATGTGAATGACAAGAGAGGTGTCATTTAATAAAGTATTTGATTGCTCCTGATCCAGATACCAGATGGAGGGATGTCGGTACATTTCAGCAATCCCGGTCACTTCCGTTGCCACATCTGGAATATTTGCAGCATCTTTACAGGTAATGATCGAAATGGCATCTCTTATAAAGTCATGTCTGTGTTTAGGACCGATCAGCAGTGAAGTTGAAAGATACCGGATTTGAAATCGATTCATCAGGAAAGGTAACCCCTTATAAGTGTCCGAGATAACCTTTGAGGTTGTCAGTGCCTCAAAAGGAAATCCAAGGAGAATTCCATCAGGATAAATAGCCAGATGATCTCTTTCTGATCCGTTCAAAGCCGGCCACACCAGTTTTTCGTATAAAGAAAAACTCAGATGTGAGAATTCTGAAACCTCTTTGGATCCATACACGCTATGAGGAGGATAAGAAAGGATTTCCTTGAAACGATTGATCTGAGTGATGAGCAGGCTATCCTTGGGTATCCGGATATAAGACCGACCTTTTGAGGTAACGCCGAAAACAATAATTAAGGAGTCCAGGTCATAATATCCAAGATAACGCTCTTTATTAAAGTTTTTTCCTGTTATCCTTCGGCTAATCGGGTCCGTTGCAATACCCTTCCGGATTTCATCGTATTTTATTCTGATCTGTTTTTCAGTTTCTTCATATAACCTGATAACCCTGCCGATTGAATCAAGCGGAACATGTACAACGAAGTCTAAAGAATCTCCCAACAACTCATCCAGGTTCTTTCGGTACGCTTGCAGCTTCTCCGTTAATTCGGATGGAATTCCAACCCTTGCGTAAATTAAGTCCTTCTCAACCAACCAATTCAATGATAATGATTTTGCTTGAAGAGACCACTCAAAGGCCTGATCAAGATAATTATTATCCTTTGTCTGTTCAAAGAGTTGCAAAGCGCAGGCAATTCCTTTATTAAATGCAGACCTACCCTTTTCGGCAATTATAAACCTGGTTGACTCGGCTGTAATGGCATGAGAGAGGAATAACAGGCGGTTAATAGCTGCCGAGTACTTTTCAAGCGCAAGTAACAACGTCTCAGACCTCTCCGAATAAAACTCACCTTGCTTCATCCAGCATTCAATCAAAACCGTTTCGTACTGGGGAAGGACTTCGGTTTTTCTTAAAACAACATTTAATGTACTTGGCGATAAAACCTGGGTTGCTTCATTATAGCAGATTTTGGCAGAATCTCTGATCCCCAATATGTGATAACACTCCCCTAAATGGAAATAGCAGAGACCTGTTTGATAATGATTCTGCCCATTAACATTTAAGCTCTTAACTAAAGCACGCTTAAGGTAAGTGACGGCTTTTGCAGTGCTATTTAACATCATCTGAAATCTACCCATGTTACGATCTAATAAATAGGTATCAGGCCTTTTTTGCAATGAAGACAGATAATTAAAAAAGATTTTGCCGGTAGCAGTATCATTCTCAAGAATAGCTAACTCGGCCAAGTTGATCAGGGCAGAAATTCTTAGAGATTCGTCCAAAAGCCTTGAACATGAATATAGAAGGCCATTAAAAATGTTTTCAGCTTTTGTACAATCCTTGGTTACTACTGCCAGGCCACCTAAGTTATTTGTTGATGGACCAATTAGATCCTGGTCTCCAAATTTACGTCCATAAGCTAGCGCTAATTTGTAACACCTCTCAGATAGATAATAGTTCCCCATCCTCAGGTGAACAGAACCTTTGTAGATATCAAGATACCCCTGATACTTGGAATCAGGTCCGGGTGTTAAAGAATCTAAGGCATCATTGCATTTTATTAAAACTTTCAATGTTTCACCTTTATCCATTAGTATCTTAGCTGAATCTGCTGAATAATATAACGCGTTTTCTCTTTCCCATATTTTATAAGAAGGATCCTTTTGGTTTACCTGGCCTAAGAGGGAAGTTGTTCCATTTAAAACAATCAGATCAACAACGCTTAGGGCTAGTATTAGCGTTTTACAAACACAATATTTCATGTGCTAACCAAGAATTTGAAAAGCTATCGGTAACATATCGGGTTATTGAAATATTAATGCTTTAGAATTCTATTGTTAACAAAAACTTTAAAGCCATGGAAAAGTACGAAGAAATCGGGGGAAAAAAGTTCGAAGTGTTGAACTTAACTGAAATGTTGCATGTTCGGGGTGGTGATGGTGGTGAAAGCATAATCAACCCTCCTCCTCCTCCTCCTCCTCCCCCTCCTTTACCCTGAGGTGGTGGCTGATAATACAAAATGTGAAACCCAATATCTTGTTTCGTCCTGTGGAAACAGACGAACAATGAGGTTGGGTTTCCATTTTTTTACTTTTGGACCTTAGATAGATAATCCGTTGTTATTTGCATGTAAGCTTCCCGTTTTATGGGGGGCTTTCCTCTACCGGTTTGACAAGGAAAAATATGATGATATGGTACGAAACGGATATAGTTTTGATTTATAGAAGGATATGGTTTACTTACCTGAATTCAATTATTCCTGACAGTCCAGAGTCTTTATTTCACTTTTACAAAACAACAACTTTTATTAAGGTTTCGGTTTTTGTCCCATGCGCTGAGAGTCAGTTTATGGTACTGCTGAATGATTTTTATTGAAGACCCATCGTTAAAGTAAAGATCTTCTTCCCATTCTTTTAATGCATCTGCAGGAACTTTAATATCAAGCGAAAACGGGTACGTAACAGTGTTAGAATCATCGCTAAGGTCAATTATTTCATTTATTCTCCAGTCACCATAGGTGAATTCGATTCGTTGAAGTCCTGATTCATCTTCAATGACAGCATTAAGTGTTACATTTTCACCCGCTGTAACTTCAAGGGTGTCCGGGCTGAACTGCACCGAAGGAACCGTATGGTCGATTCTTTTTAGAACATCATCAGTTGATTCACAAGCTGTTAAAAGCAAGATCGACAATAAAACAACTCTCCATGCAATTTTCATAATACTATATCTAATTATATTTTGAAAGATTTACTCCCAACCAGGATTCTGTTTCACATAGCCTTTCAGAACTTCCTTTCGTGGTATCGGATACCAATAAAACCTGGAATTGAAAATTCGGTTTTCCACCTCAAAATTCTGGTATGAGAATGTTGTATCAGCCTGATTGAATGTAATTCTCATTCCCATTGCAGGTTTATTTAGTACATCTTCAGCATCCGTCCAACGGCGAAGGTCCCAGAAACGATGTTCTTCGAAAGCGAATTCAACCTGGCGTTCCTTTTTAAGGCGTTCACGCATCTGGCTTTGCGATAAGCCTGCCGGATAACGGGCTCTGCTGGTAATAACATAATTTCGTTTACGTAATTCATACACTGCATCATAAACCTGCTGTACTGGTCCGGCTGCCTCATTTAAAGCTTCTGCATAGTTGAGATATGCTTCAGCGAAACGGAAAATGATCCAGGGTTTCCTTACGGTGGTCCCTTTATCCAGATCAACCGAAGGATCAACAAATTTTTTAAGGTAATAGCCTGTTTTCGTTGCAGTAGGAGCTGACTGAAGCCCGTCTTTTCCTCCGACGTAGGTTTCGACCTGCCGGGATTTCAATACGGCTCCGTTATACAGAATTACTGAGTAGAATCGGTTATCCCGGTTTTCATAGGGTTTGGAGGAATTATAGTTCAAATCTTCTGTAATTGGTTTTCCCCATTTTGTATCAAAGGCATCCACCAGGTTCTGTGTAGGATTTGTAAGTCCCGTTCCGCCATAACTCACCGGGAAATTTGCTTTCTCAAACTCATTTGTATTTACAGGCTGTGTGGCAAGAAGGACTTCCTTTGAAAACGGTGTATTGAATACATACTCATATTTCGATTCCAGGCCGATTGTAGCTCCCCTCATATTCACCAGGAATAAAGCAGCCTGCGCCGCCCTGTCCCACTTAGACAGGTCGTTACCGGTATTATTTAAGGGACTTGCCGCATAAAGCAAAATGCGCGATTTCAGAGCCATTGCTGAAGCTTTAACACCCCTGCCTTTATTTGCATCGTCATTTGATTCGGGTAAATAGACAAATGAAGTATCACAGTCATTAACAATGCGCTCAACCACTTCATCAAAGGTTAATTGTGGCACATCACCGGCATTCTTAACCGTTAACACTTTATCAACATAAGGAATCCTCCAATAACGTTTTACGAGTTCAAAATGGAACATGGCCCTGAGGAATAATGCCTCGCCTTTCATGCGTGGCCGGTCTTTTTCCGGTATACTGTTTGTTTCTTTAATGGTAGTATTCAGTTTTTCGAGGAAAATATTTGTCTTACGAATCCCTCCATACATCTGGTCCCATATTTCATCCGGATTAAGGGATGAGTTTACAGCACCATTGTTAAACATCTGGACCAGAGAACCGGAGTAAGAGTTTTTTGCTTCATCGCATCCGCATGCAAGCATAGCCCCATCGTAACGGTTGTATCCTGCAAGCAGGTCATTATAGATATTATTGAGGAATCCGGGGGCATAGTGTAAATCTGAAAAAATCTTGTCCTCGGTTAAATTGGTATCCACTTCCTTATCCAGAAAATCCTCGCATGAATTTAAAATCAGCAAAGACAACCCCAGTGATATCAAGTAGACGATCCTTTTCATATACATTTCCGAATTAAAATTAAAATTTCACGCTTATACCTGTGTTGTAAACTCTCATTACAGGATAACCAGAGACACCTGCGTCGGGAACTTCAGGATCAAGATTATATTCTCTTATGGAATCAAAACTGAGGAGGTTATAGGTGTTCAGAAAGAACCTGACCTCTTTCACATTGATTTTGGCCAGTAATTTGCCAGGAAGGTTATAACCAATCTCCAGGTTTATGAGTTTCAGATAATTGCCTTTCTTTGCCCAGAGGGTTGAATTATTGTAGTTATTCTTATTATTCAGCGTTGTCAACCTGGGATAAGTTGCATTATCTTCATTTACTCCTTTTTCCCATGCATTGTAAGCAATGTCAGTCACTTTATTGTTATTCTGCAAAACCCAGACACTGTTATTGGTCAGGAGAACGGTTCTGCCAAGTATACCGCTGAGGACAAAGTGCAGGTCGAAGCCTTTATAGTTAACAGCTCCCAGCAAACCGAGATTCCATAGGGGAATTTGATTGCCTATCACTATCTGATCCTGGTAATCGATGATATTGTCGTTGTTCTGATCCTTGAATTTAACATCTCCGGGCTGCACCGCCTCAAATGACTGATAGGGGCTGTTCGCAATATCTTCTTCATCCCTGAAAAATCCTAATGCTTCAAGTCCCCATATCGCCGAGGCCGATTTACCCTGCCTGTACTGGTAATCGGGTAAACCACTAACCTCTTGCATGCTAAGTATTTTACTGCTCGCATAGGAGACATTTCCCTGAATTGAATAACCCCAGTTTTTTTTCTTATGATTATAGCTGATCATGGCCTCGAATCCCCTGTTGACAACAGTACCATTATTCTCATAAGGCAGGTATTGCCCAATAATTCCAGGTGTAATATTTGTACTGGTTGTAATAATATTCTTCCTGTAATTATTGAAAAAATCGATGGAAACATTCAGTATATTATTCATTTCCAGGTCAATTCCGATATCGGCATTCAGCGATTCTTCCCATCTGATATTGGGATTGGGGATCCTGCCTTCGTATGAGCCGTCGGCGTTTCCGAAACCAGAACCAAAAATATACCCGCCTCCGCTGTAATATTTTTGCTCATAAGGGAATCTTTCCAGCCCCAGCTTTCCATTTCCAACCTTTCCGAATGATCCTCGAACTTTCAGGAAGGATATCGTGGCATTTTCCTGAAGAAATGATTCATTAGAAACAATCCATGCTCCTGAAACAGAAGGGAAAAAGCCAAAGCGATTTCCTTTCTTGAAGTCTTCAGAACCATTGTAGGCAAATCCGAACTCTGCAAAGTATTTTTTTCTGAATCCATAAGTGGCCCTTCCGAAAATACCCTGATTTGCGTAGGCAATGTTATTACCGTTCTGGAAGAATTTTGATTGCATATATTTAAGATCCGCAGACAATGAGCTGGCCCCGGAGCTTATGGAATAGGAAAGTCCGCCGATTGTGGTCATCATATATGAGAACCCGTCGTCAAATCTTTCCGTATTAATGCTGATATCGCTGTTATCGCCATATTTAAGATATTCGGTGGAATCCCCGGTTGTAAATTCCTGGTAAACAGCATAGGTCTGACTACGTCCAAGTGAGTAGTAATTAGTTCCATCGAGCCCCATCATAACATTGGCAGAAAGTCCTTTTAACAGGAAGTCCAGTTTCTGGGTGGCTTCCACGTTTCCAAGCAGGATCCGTTGATAATTATCCCTGTAACCTGTTTTGGAAATCATTCCTAACGGATTATTCCGGTATACTGATGTTCCGGCAATGGAACTGTCCCGGTTTGTCACGGGCATTGCATTTGGCGGGAGTTGTGAGAGGGTGGAAAAGATGGATGCGGCACTGGAATTTGGCACATGCCGGTTCTCAACCCTGGCTGCGAGATCCACTGACACAAGGAGTGTCTTAGTTACATCCACATCCACATTTGAACGTAGATTATATCTTGAATACCTTGGATTGGTGCTATATTGAGCATTCACATCGGTATACTTATATAATCCATCCTGGCTTGTAGCTCCCATGAAAACAAAGTAGCGGATGGTGGAAGTCCCACCGCGAAGGGATAACTTATACTGTTGTTGTGGTGCAAAGGGCTTAAGAAATTCTCCATACCAATCCACATCAGGAAAACGATATTTATCGCGGGTTCCATCGTACATGGCAGGATCAAATTTACTACCATCGGGAACCGGTAACCCGTCATTCCGGAGGGCTTTATTATACAGGCTCACATACTCTGCAGAGCCAAGATATTCAGGTAAGCGTGAAGGAGACTGGAATCCTGACTGAGCGATAAAGTTTATTTCAGGTTTTCCGGTGAATCCCCGTTTAGTTTTAACATTGATCACACCATTTGCGCCACGGATTCCATACTGTACGGTAGCCGCGGCATCTTTCAGTACGGTGAAGGATTCGATTTCCAGAGGATCGAGCTGGGCAAAATCGCGTTCCACATTATCAACAAGGATAAGAGGTGAAAGAAAACTATTAAAAGCCCCGATACCACGGACATATATAGATGAGTTGTCATAACCTGGCTCATCACCTGTCGTTTTAATTACCGTCAGGCCGGTTGTACTGCCCACTATAGCGTTTGACAAGTTGGGAACAGGCGTTTTCTCAAGGGTTTCTGCCCTGATTAAAGAGATTGCGTGGGTAAGTTCTGATTTGGTTCTAGTACCGTAAGCTACATCGATTATCTCTTCTTCGTCGGCTGGCTCAAGTGTAACATCCAGTGTGTTTGAACCGGCTAAAATATCCTTATTCACAGCAAGATATCCCTGTTTGCTGAAATATAAGGTTTTACCAGCACTTACAACAATGGAGAACCTTCCTTCCTGGTCAGTAAAGGTCTGTACAAATTCATCCAGTACAGATACATTCACCTCGGGAACAGCTTGCCCGCCGGGGTCTTTCACTATGCCTGTTATTGTTTTGCCATTCGTTTCTTGTGCAGCGACAGGATTTAATCCTGCAAGCGCAATGATCAGAAGGAAGCAGAATAACTTCATATTATGTATCATTCGTCGCATAGGTTTATACTTAAACAGTTTTATCAAATTTACCAGCCTGGATTTTGCTGTAATAAGGGATTTTTATTCATTTCAGAAATCGGAATGGGGTACAGGTCCATATAATCCCTATAAACTCTTGTTTCAAAGGGTTTTTTAGTATAGGTCAGCTTTCCCCGTTCATCTTTTGTTATGTACATCTCATACATATCCCCTCCTAACCATTCGGCTCCTTTTTTCCATCGACGGGCATCCCACCAGCGGTGTTCTTCAAATGACAGTTCAACAGCTCTTTCATTCATTATACGCTTTCGCATCTGATCCTGGTCAAGTCCGGCAGGCATATCAACCACCCCTGAACGTGATCTTACCATACTGAGGGCTGTATAAACTTCAGCAGTGGGTCCGGATAATTCATTCATAGCCTCTGCATAGTTCAGGTACATTTCCGCAAGACGGAAATAGATCCAGTCATGATAAGCCATCACTGTGGTTCTTGTCTTCACTTCTTCGGGGAGGTATTTGCGCACGTAATACCCCGTGCTGGTATATTCAGCCAGGATTTTTCTGTGTTTCCCGTTTGATGAAGGATTGAGGTCGGGAGAAACGAAGGTTTCTACGGTTATATTCTGCCAGACAGCGCCGTTGTATAGGATGATTTTGTAAAATCTTGGATCTCTGTTGATATAGGGATTTGAAGGATCATAACCAGATCCCGGTTCGTTGATGGTCATGCCATTGCTCATTTCAAAAAGATCCACAAAATTTTGAGTAGGGGCAACCGCACCGGCTCCGTCAAATCCGTCACCTTTCGGGGCCCATACGTTAATCTGCTGGTTATTAAAATCTACTGTACCCTGGTGTTTGTAGAAAATCACTTCCTTATTTCCATGGTTACGCCTTGTAAAGAAAAGTCGTTCATAATCGCGGGCCTCATTGCCCTTTGAGAATAATTCATATGCGGGGTTTCCGTTTTCATCCTTCAGGTCGATCACCGCTTTTGCTGCATCGGCAGCAAGCTGCCATTTGTCGTGATTGGTAATTTCCAGGTTCCAGAGAGGGCTGGCAGCGTAAAGTAACATCCTTGCTTTTAATGCCATGGCTGCACCTTTTGCGGCACGCCCGAGTTCATTATCTGGTCTGGAAACTGGCAGAAGGCTTATGGCTTGCTCACAATCAGCAATGATGTAATCAACACACTCTTTGTATGAATTCCTGGGGTACATCAGGTTATCTCCAGGTACGAGAACCTGGTCGATGATGGGCATGCCACCGTACCGCTTGATGATTTCAAAGAAATAAAAGGCCCGTAAGAAGTAGACCTCGCCCACCATTGCATTACGAGTATTCTGATCAGGGAAGGGTATCACATCCAGTTTTGAAAGGAAAATATTTCCTTTTCGAATACCTGAATAATAATTAAAAAGCTGGTTGTCAACCCCGTCGTAGCTGCCGAAATTTAGCGTCTGTGTTCCATGGTAGCCCATGTAGGAATCCGATTCATCTGAAGCGGAAGACATTGGCACCGGCTGATAATTACCCAGACGATTAAATCCATCCTGCAAATGACTGTAAATATCAGCATGAAAACGCTGGGCATTTTCGAAGATGGTGAATACTTTTTCCTCATCAAGATTCAATCCCGGAGCGCGGTCCAGAAAGTCGTCCTCACAGGAAATTACTATTAATGAAATCAATGCAAAAAATATATAATTTCTCAATTTCATATTCCGCATTTTTTAGAAGTTAAGTTTGATCCCGATGTTATAAGATTTCAGCGGAGGCATGTTTCCACCACGCTGGTTCCTGTTATCCGGATCAATGTAAGGTTCTTTTGCCCACAGGACCAGGTTGACACCTGATATATAGATTCTAAGCGATTCTGTCTTGATTTTTCTCAGTATTGATTTTGGGAACGTATATCCAATCTCTGCATATTTCACCCTGAGATAATCCCCCGATCCAAGGCTATAGGTACTCCCTGCTTCATTGTTCTGGTAGGGCCCATACAACCTGACGTATTCCTCCGACCCGGAAGTTTCGGGAGTCCAATAATTCCAGTGTTTTGGGAATACGTTTTCATTATTGGAAAAGTGCCACATAATTTCCCAGTTCTTCTCAAAGGAAGCCCTGGAAACGCCCTGCAGCAGGGCGGAGACGTCAAAGTTCCTGTAGTTTATCCCAAGTGTGACACCATAAGTAATTTCAGGTACATAGGAGTAACCGGTTCTTACCATGTCAAAACGATTGATAATCCCGTCGTTATTCACATCCATGAACTTCAGGTCGCCCGGATACAAAATATTATTGCCGGGTATACCACCCAGCTGGGATATTTGTGGAGGGCTGTTATATATCTCATCATAACTTTGAAAAATTCCGATGGCGATGTACTTCACGGAAGTGCCGATGGGGTAACCCTCCTCTTTCTGGTAATCGAGGGTCATGTAGGCATCATCTTTTTTAATGACCGTATTATGGGCATATGAGAAGTTCCCGCGCAGATAGTAAGAGAAATTTTTCCCTAAGGACTTATTGTGCCGGAGTTCAATTTCGAATCCCTTGTTTTTAACGATCCCGATATTTGCTGCACTGAAAACTGCCCCGATGTAAGATGGGCTCGTATTTGATATCGACGTTAGTATTTTGTCGCGGTATTCATAGAAATAATCGAAATTTAATCCGAACAGGCCGTTAAAGAAATCCGATTCAAAGCCAATGTTCTGTTTCCTGGCAACCTCCCATTGCACATTCTTATTTGCAATGGTACCCTGCCGGATGCCCTGGAACCAATTATCGCCGGTACCAAACATGGCTCCACCGCTTTCCTCGTACTGCTGCAGGTAAATGAACCGGTCGTCACCGATTTTATCATTACCCACCCAGCCAATGGATCCGCGCAGCTTTAAGCCGCTGACCACCTTTTTAAAACCTGTGTTTTGCAAAAATGGCTCATTGGTCAGTATCCACCCCAGGGCAAATGCCGGAAACAAACCGTATCTCTTTCCGGGAGCGAAGTTTTCCGAGCCATTGAATCCTACATTTATTTCTGCAAGGTATCGTTTATGATAATCATATGTAAGACGGCCAACAAGCCCTTCAGTGGCAAACGGGGTCTGGTCATTGATGTACTTCAGGTCTCGGTTCGCAAGGATGAGACCTGTAATGCTGTGATGGCCAAATTCCCTGATGTAGTTCAGGCTCAGTTCATAATATGTTTTACGGGTATTATAAACATTTCCCCAGGCGTAATATAGAGGCCTGTTCTCACCAAATTCAGTGTATGAATTATTTTTCAGATCATACTGGTAAACAGGAAATTGCTGTTCATAGTTGCGGTTCATCGAACCGTTATCGTCAAACGCAAGCTGTCCCCTTACAGATAACCCCTGCGTGATAAAATCGAGTTTATAGTTAAGATTAATGCTCATTTCCAGGACACTGCGTATTTCCTTGTAAAAGCCCCTGTCACGAACAGTCCCGATTAGATTGGTCCGGTTGCTGTTTCCGGCAAGAGAACCGTCAGGATTAAAGACCGGCGTAAATCTTCCGCCAAGGGCAAAGGAAGCGCGATAGATCTCCCAGCTTCCGTACCATGCAGCCGCAGGATTAGTCCTTTCTTCGATTCTGGTACCCAGACTCAGGGAAGCGCTGAAGTTTTTCGATACATTAATATCGAAATTTGACCGGAAGTTAATCCTCGAGAAATTGGTATAGGGATCATACCGGTAAACGCCATCCTGGGTCAGATAACCTCCTGATATAAAATATTTAATTGTTTTTGTCCCCCCACTCACATTAAGGTTATACTGCGTGAGAGTTGAATGGTCCTTCATCATAACATCCACCCAGGAATAATCCGGATTGGTAAAAGGGGATGCGCCGGTGCGGAAGTTGAGCATATCTTTGTTGTTAAATGGGGCTGCTTCTTTTGATCCACCTACTTTATAAAGGTTTGCAAGGAGGGCTGAACGGTAAGAATCGAGAGGTTGAGGGATCCTGGTTGGGATTGTTATTGCAGTTTGGGCAGTGAAAGAAATCTGAGGCTTCCCTTCCCTGCCGCGTTTCGTGGTAACAATGATAACCCCGTTGGCTCCTTTCACTCCGAAAACTGCAGTGGCAGAGGCATCCTTGAGGATGCTGACGGTCTGGATCTCGTTCGGATCGATCTGTGCAAATCCGTCACGAATGATACCATCAACCACGATCAGTGGATTTGCATTACCATAGGTAGCCTGCCCGCGTATGAAAATATCGGCCTCGTCGCGGCCAATTTCACCGGATGTTTGCACCACTTGAACGCCGGAAAGCTTTCCTGCAATCGACTGGGTGATGTTTGAGACCGGAATTGAAACAATCGTCTTGTTATTAATCGAAGAAATAGAACCTACAACGGATTCTTTCTTCTGTACGCCATAACCAACCACCACCACTTCATCAAGAGCCTTGGTGTCTTGACTCAATTCCACGTTAATGACCGTTCTTCCGCCAATTGCCTCTTCACGAAGCTGATAACCAATGTAGGAGAATAGAAGGGTACCTTTGGGGTCCGGAACATCGAGGCGGTAACTTCCGTCATAACTGCTTATTGTTCCGGTGGAGATTCCTTTATTGATAATATTCACACCAATCAGGGCTTCACCGGTCTTAGCATCCCTGATCACACCGGTTACCCTATGGCCTTGCTGTCCAAAACCATTCATGGTGAACAGTATTGCCGACAGAAATAAGGTTAAATGCCTGAGTTGAATTTTAGTCATGTTTTACGAACCTGTAGATATAAGTCGTAAGAGTTTTGTTATACCGGTCAAGTTCAAGCAACTCCCAGGGGGTTTTACCTGCAAGAGTATCCTGTGGAACCGGGGTGAACATGACAATCTTTTTACGATCGCCAATGAATGTTTTTATCCTGATCTCCAGTTCAGAGCCTGACAGCTTAAGTATGGAGAAGCGAACCGGGTATGGTTCATATTTGTTGCTCCCGTTCCAGCGATCCATAGACAGGTCGAGCATGGTACTATTGGTTATAATCCAGGTTCCGGATCTTTGTATATTATCGCAGGAACTGTATAGACGGTAAACTCCATTCTGCTCAACCAGTAGCCTGGTACTTTGCTCACAGGCAGACATCACGAACGGGGTACTGTCTTCCAGGATAGCTTCCTGGACCCAGAAACCGGGAAATAAATCCGGATAATCCGTCTCTTCCTCACATGCAGGGAAAAGAGCCAGGATAAAGATCAGGAAGGGAAAAATCAACTTGTTCATATATCGTTCAGGTTTTACTCGGTTTTTGTTGGATCAGAATCGACTATTTAAGTTCTTTTAAATAGGAAAGAACAGTAACCTGCAGGTTCCCCACAGGAGAAATATCGTTTCTCCTGACTTTCAGTGAAGTTTTATCAAGTTGTTCTATATAGAATGCTACCGGAAGGTACTCCGAAATATTCAGCATCTCATATTTATAATTCCAGCCGGAATTTATTGTTATATCAGTACAGGCATCGTAAAGGAGGCAAAAGTTATTCACCTGGAATTCAATACTACTTTGCTTTTCGCAATCACTGAGTGTGACAGGAATATTGTCGACTGTTTTATCAGTCAGTGTCCATTTGTCAATTAACAGATCCTCAATACTTTCGTCTTCTTTCTTACAGGAGAATGCTACTAAAGTGAGTAGACAAAACGTTAATACTTTTAAAGCAACTGCTTTCATTCGATAAGAATTAAATGAAATAGAAAAGGGGCTGCGTCAAAACCCCAGGCTCAAGCCTGGGGTTAGTGAACGCTTTTATTCAACTTAAGTATAAAATAGAGACATTTCGTATATTGTTCATAATCAATGCTTAATCCTTGGATTGCCGATTTGTTTTTTGACCAGAACATTCCCATCGATAGACTTCACTAACCCCGGCCTTCAGGCCGGGGCTTTTTGTCACAGCCCCGTCATCAGATTACTTTACAAAGATTTTAACAGTAGACACTTTCCCGTCCTTTGTTCCAACTTTGAGTATGTATATACCGTTATCGGGAACGCTGATTGCATTCAAATCAGAACCTCCATTCAGTGTTTGTGAAACAACATTTCTTCCTAACAGGTCATATACATAAGCGCGGGAAGCATTCGGCAATGAGAAATAAATGGTCTTGTCCATTGAATACACCAGCATCTCGGGCATTTTCAACGGTTCAATGCCAATGGATGAGGTATTTTCACGCTGGTCCGGATTAGCGTCGAGGATAACGTCATCCATATAGAAATCCCTGGCGGGTGTACCGTTGATCCAGTTCTGATTTTCATCCATCTGTACGTCGAATCTTACGGTAATGGCTTTTACAGCAATGTAACTGCTCAAATCCCAAACAAGGTCAAACCATTCGCCATCAATCTCATCTTTGGGATAGAGGAACAATTCAGTATGCTCTACATCGGCGTTGTCAATCATATGCAACTGGATATTGCAGATAGTATCAGTGCGCACAAACACATGCAGATACTGTTTTTCACCATAAGTGATCATGTGGATTCCAGGGAAGGATACTTTCATACCCTGCCACCATGAAGCATCAACACTCTTATGAAACTTCAGAACTTTTCCGTCGGAATCAACCGTACTGGTTGTGAACGGATTATCGATAATTTCGTAGGTATTGGTAGCATTCTGAGTATCGAATGTCAGTGCGCCGATCTGGGATTGATCCTGACAATTGAGGAGGTCAGTTCCTGTAAGAATAGTGACACCCCTCTGGAGAGGATCATTATTCAGAACAATCTCATCAAAATAATATTTGGTAGCAGGATTGTCCCTTGGTCCGTCCCAGTCTTTATCCACAATAATACACATCTTTTCCAGGGGGATAGAATTGTCGATCAGGTATTTAAGGTCGACCACAATATCTTCCCACTTGCCTGTTGCTGAATTGTTGCCGTCAAACCTGAGTTTACCTTTGTCGGCATCCTGCAGCGGTTCATTGACATTCAGACTCACACTCCAGCCATTATTCAGGATTTCCCTGTAATGGAACATATGCAGGTAACGGGTGTCTTCAGTGATGGTGATCGGCGTTCCCAACCTGAAATTAAGGAAATTTCCCCACCAGTCAACTCCTGTAGTAGTCGCCATATACAGGCTTTTAGCTGTTTTATTGATTCCCGCTTGTTCCGGGTTATCAACAAAGGTTGTATAGGTCCCGCCACCAAAATCAACATACCAGGCAGGAATTTTTCCTGCGTCAGCAATCGCCCATTCAACAAAGTCGTAATAGGCTATTGCTTCAGGAGTTTTTTCACCCGTAAGCAAGTTAGTGACACCCCTTTGAATAGGATCATTATTCAGTACAACCTCATCAAAATAATAATCAGTTGGGTCTTCAGCCCCGCCACCCCAGTTTTTGTCCATCAAAATACAAATTTGATTCAAAGGTTCGGCATTGTCCATAAACCATAAAAGGTCAATAACAATGTCTTCCCACTGGCCGGCTTTTGAAAGATTTCCATCAAATCTCTTGGTTCCTTTATCGGGATCTTCCCAAGGTGTTTCTTTATTGATGTTTACACTATAACCTTGATTCAGATTTTGTCTGTAATGGAAAATATGTAAATATCTATTGTTTGAGGTGATGGATACGGGAGCTCCTAAACTAAAAAGAAAAAAATCGGGCCACCATGATTTGCCCATTAATGATTTTAGAATCAGAGCTTTATTTGATTTGTTAATACCCGCTTTTTCCGGATTATCTACAATTGATGAATAGGAAATTGCTTCCGCTGTTCCAAAATTTACATATTTGCCGACAATAGCAGCATCAGTTTTCGCCCACCCAACTATATCGTAATAGGTTATAGCTTCGGGTGTTGTTTCACCTGTCCACAGGGTTTCTTGAGCTGAGGCAAAAAAACTTGTGCCTAGCAGAAAGACCAGAATAGTAGAGATTTTTTTCATAATGAATTGGTATTAATTAGTAAAATGAATTATAATTTAAGTCAATTTCAACATATGTAAATAGTTTATAATCTGATAAATTTGTTATTAGCAGTTACCCCGTCAGCCATGGTGGCCTTTACAAAGTAAATCCCCGGATCAATATCTATTGGGAAAGAATAATCGGAGTTCCCGATGCCTTGTGCATACCTGACAATTTCCCCCAAAACATTAAAGACATACAGATCTGCAAGCATCATGCCGTCAATAGACCGGATATTCAGTATGCCTGCATTATAGTAAACATTTAACCCGGTTTTAATTTCGTTATCCATGATTGATGTGGGGAATTGGAGAATCTCCCAGATTGAATTATCTCCGTTATCCCAGGTCATCTGCAATACCGGCGTTCCAGGATCATAAATATTACCAGGGATGCTCCAGCATTTCATGCTTTTGCGGATAATGATTTTATAATAATCTCCTTCAAGGTGAACGAAATGAAATCTCTGGTTTTCGCCACCCCAGTCGGAATATTGCATGATCTTCGCCCTGTCAAGGTTGGAGACGCCTTCCACATCGAGAACATAATTTTTTGCAAGTGCAATGTGTGCGGGTTTAATAATATAACCACCGTTGATAACATCAATGCTCATGTCAAATGAGGAATTGCTCTGGGGCGAATCTCCGGTAACCACAAGTAATCCTCCCAGGTTGGTGGATGCTCCTTCAATCCCAATATACTTATCGCCAGCTTTATTTTTGATGTAATACCTTCCTTCAGAAATTGAGGAAGCTGAAATCTCAACCGGTAATACGAAAGTTGTGACTGAATATGCTGGCGCAGTATAATCCAGTATATCACCGTTTAGTGTGATATTTATTTTTGTCAGCTTCTCGGTATAGAAATCATTCACCTTTCCTGACCTGAACCTCTGAACATTCGGCCCGGCCGTTTGAAAAGCTCCCAGGATATAAATATGGTTTGTTTCAACTGCTGTTTCGTTGCACGCAACAATTACCAGCTCAGTTTCATCAGGACTAAGAGCTGCCAGGGTATTTGGATCCTTGCAGTCAATGATAGTATAACCGGGTTTTATAAAACGGGAAAATTGTGAACGTACATAGTAGCCATCCCCCTTGGAAACCGGGTGCAAAACATCTGAGTATTTTCCAACGATCAATCCCCACGTAGGACTCTGGTCAGCAGCGATTTGCCAGTCAATCCATGCCTCACTTTTCATTTCCTTAATGTCTTTAACGATCCTTGCTGCCATTGCGAGGATCAATTCCTCTGTGGTACCTGACATGTTCAATGGTCCTGACTCGGATTGCCAAAGCCCGATATTATTCGCATGACTAAATGAGGCGAGGTTTATCCTTGAGTTACCGCTTCCGAAATAGCTGTGCGCATTGATTTTTATGAGTTTCGGGAGAATATCTCCTGCTGATTTATACGCGGTAATGCCGTTAAAACATTCATCCAGGGTATTGGAATCCATGGCGGTAATGCCGCAATATCCCAGCATATCTTTCGTCTGCAGTTTACTGTAAAGTTCCCGGATCATCTTTTCCTGGTCGGCCTGTCCGAAATAGCATCCTTCCTGTCCTCCGTAAGCTTTCCACCAGGTGGAAAAAGGTTCATTAAAAGGTTCAATGGTCTGGAAGGTGATCCCTAAACTGTCATGATAATATTTTGCAACATCTGTCAGGTAATCTGCAAAATCATCGAACATATCTGACTTCAGGTTCGTGACACTCCCTTCAACACTTCCTGAAGAGCAACCGCTGCGTGTCATCCAGTAGGGTGGTGAGTTGGAAAATCCCTCAACGATGATATCATTTACCGCTGTCTGATTGATCCTGGATTGGATAAGCTGCTGCAATATTCTTTGCTGATTGGCATCCTGGGACCAGTCGTATGGGCTTGATGCCGATAACCTGTAGCCTGGCATATCACCGCCATCTCCCCGCATATGATTATGATCGGGCGCATCGCCTCCGCCAATGTTAAACCTGAAAATATTCATATTGAGACCCTGGGGATCCGTAATCCAATCACAGATTTTTAAGACATCAATTTCACTGTATTCTCCCATTATATTAGCCCACCAGCACAAAGAGCCTCCCCAGCCATCGACAACCTGGTACCGTACTGCAGGATCAATCAATACAGATTGTGCAAAAACAGGGTGAAGCATGCCTGCTGTGAGAACGATAAAAAATATTCTCCTGATTCTTTTCATTTTGTAAAACTCTATGACCTTTTTCCCCTCAAATGCACACATTCAACCCGTTATCTGACTGCCAGTAAGAAATAACCCAAAGCTCGATTATTGGTCGAGTGAGATTTTATTAGTAAATTAATACTCCTTGGTTACAAGAGTTACAAGATAAGAAATATACTTGTAGAGTGAGTGTTTTAGCTCTAAATAAGTGAGCACAACTTAAGAAAGTTATTAACATAGATTTTCACGGTAAAAAAACCGGGCGTATTTTATGAATAAGAAGCTCCTTCAAAAATAATGTTTTTATCACCGAGCCATGGAGCCCATGAAAATGGCTGTTAAAAAGACCTATGGCTCCCTGGATAGAAACATCGGAATCATAGAACGTTTTCATCGGACCCTGGGCGAACAGGTATTAGACAACGAGATCTTTGAATCACTGGAAAAAGCGAGACCCGTGATTGGTAAATTCATTGAGAATTATAACCGGGAGTGGTTGATTCACCGGTTGGGTCTGACCTCACCGCTGGATTACCGCGAAGACTATGAAAGGAGGAAAAAGGATGCAGCCTGATCCAATCAGCAGATCTTCCCATCAAAGGATCTTAAGCGCTTTTTCAAGAACTTTGATGGAGTACTTTTATTTTGTTATTAACTTTCTTAAATTGTGCTAACTTTATTGCGGATAAAACATTTGATGATTCAATTTTAATGGGATTAACTAAAATACTTATAGCCGACTCACAGATGCTTACCAGAGAAGGAATTACATCGGTTTTGAAAAATGCCGGTAATTACGATATTATTGGCTATATTGAATCTAATAATGAGTTATTCGATTTTTTGGAAAATAATACCCCTTCAATATTGATTATTGATCCATACCGGCTGGATGATTTTTTAATATCGCATTTAGCAAAACTAACCGGGATATTCCCTGCTTCCCGCATCCTTGTTCTGACCGGAAATCCTGTTAATGAAAATATAATTAAAATATTAGAATCCGGTATTACCCATTTTATATCAAAGTACTGCACTAAAGATGAGCTGGTAAATGCGCTTACAGCTATCGAAAAGAATGAAAATTTTTTATGTAAGGAAGTGGTTGAAGCTTTGCTGAAAGAAAACCTCATTATTAGTAAGAACAAGAGTGCTAATACCCATTTAACTAAAAAAGAATTTGAGATCATCCATCTGATAGCGCAAGGTCTTACAACAAAAGAAATTGCAGCTAAAGATTTTTTAAGTGTTCATACTGTCAATACACATCGAAAGAACATTCTCAAAAAGCTTGGCATTAACAACACCTCCGAGCTTATCATGTATGCCGTTAAAACAGGCATCGTTGACACTACCGAATATTATATCTGAATTAATTTCATACCTGTATTTAGGTATATAAAATACCAAAAACGAGGTATTGTAATACCTTTCTTATTGCCCGACCTTTGTATTATAAATTTTAATCATTACACATTATGGCAAAAGTTGCAAAAAATTTAACAGAACTTATAGGCAATACGCCTTTACTGGAGTTATCAAATTTTAATCAGGTAAATAATACACTGGCAACCATAATAGCCAAGCTTGAATTTTTCAATCCATGCGGCAGTGTTAAAGACAGAATCGGCTATTCAATGATTAAAGATGCCGAAGAAAAAGGGCTGATAAACAAAGATACAATTATCATAGAGCCCACAAGCGGTAATACAGGGATAGCTCTTGCATTTATAGCGGCTGCTAAAGGATACAAACTAATCCTGACTATGCCAGAAACAATGAGTGTTGAAAGAAGAAATTTATTAAAAGCATTAGGCGCTGAGATTGTTTTGACTCCGGGCGAAAAGGGAATGGCCGGCGCAATAAATAAGGCGGCAGAACTCATAGAAAACATACCTCATTCATTCATGCCGCAGCAATTTAAAAATCCTGCTAATCCTGAAATACACAGAAGAACTACGGCTGAAGAAATTTGGAGAGACACGAAAGGTAATGTTGATATTTTTATTGCCGGCATTGGCACCGGTGGAACAATCACAGGTGTTGGAGAGGTTTTTAAAAAGCGCAGGCCTCAAATCAAAATTATAGGTATTGAACCTGCTGACTCCCCTGTATTGTCCGGGGGTAAACCTGGCCCTCATAAAATCCAGGGTATTGGCGCAGGCTTCGTGCCTGATGTTTTGAACAAATCGGTTATTGATGAAATAATAAAGGTAGAAAATGAAGATGCATTTCGGATCAGTCGTCAATTAGCGCGTACCGAGGGTCTGCTGGTAGGAATATCATCGGGCGCCGCTGTTTATGCTGCCTTGCAGGTGGCTAAACGTCCTGAAAACAAAAGTAAAAAAATCGTTGTCATTTTACCTGACTCGGGAGAACGGTATTTATCAACACCACTTTATAACTTCGATATCATAGAAAACTCATTATCAGACTTATCAGAAAAACATGCACAACACATAAATTAAACTGTTAAAATCATATCATCATGAAAATAAAGGTAAATGGTAAAGACCAATCAATTCAAGAAAATGCAGTTTCCGTTTCGGAGTTACTAAAAAGGAATGAAGTTGGGTCAATAGAAATGGTTTCGGTTCAATTAAACGGAAATTTCATTGATAAAAATGATTTTGATAAGATTTCATTGAAAGAAAATGACGAATTGGATTTTCTATATTTTATGGGAGGCGGAAAAAAATAAAGATCCGAAAATTATAATTAACCTGTACTAAGTTTTAGATATAATACACTGAAAATGAAATTTGCCACAAAAGCCATACACACACCTTTCAGTAAACAGGATACACATGGCGCTTTACGTATGCCTGTCTACGATAATGTTGCATTTGAAACAAAAAATGCAGAGGCACTTGAAGATGCTTTCAGGGGCACTAAACCATTACATGTTTATGCTCGTTTGTCTAATCCAACCGTAGAGCATTTTGAAAACGTAATTAAAAATCTGACCGATTCGTTGGGTGTTATTGCTTTATCATCAGGTATGGCAGCCATTTCCAATGTATTTTTTTGTATTGCACAGGCAGGTGATAATTTTATTACATCGAAAAATTTATTCGGAAACACCTATTCATTTTTCGAACACACCCTAAAACCCTTTGGTGTATCATTTAAATACGCTGATTTGACCCGGCCGGAGTGTATAGAAAAACTGACCGATGCAAATACCCGTGGTATTTTTCTTGAAACCATCACCAATCCTCAGCTTGAAGTAGCCGACATAAAAAAAATCGCGGCAATAGGAAAGAATCACCATCTGGTTTTGATCGCTGATTCAACCATTACACCGCTATGCTTTTTCAATGCCAAAGAGATAGGTATCGATATTGAAGTTATTTCATCAACAAAATACATCTCAGGTGGAGCTACCTCGATGGGTGGGATTATTATTGATCATGGCACATTTGATTGGAACAGCATTCCGAAGTTTTCTCCTGATGCTAAAAAGTTTGGCAAATTAACCTTCATTGCCAAGCTAAGAAAAGAAGTATTCAGAAACATAGGCGCTTGCTTATCGGCACATAATGCCTATTTACAAACATTGGGACTGGAAACGTTTCATTTAAGAATAAATAAGTCGTGCCATAATGCACAGGTATTAGCCGAATGGCTCGAAAAACAAAAGCTGATCACCAGGGTTAATTACCCGGGATTGGCTACTTCTAAGTTTCATCAAACAAGTAAGAAGCAGTTTGGTAAACTCCACGGCGCTCTATTAACTTTTGATCTGGTAAAAAAAGAATACTGCTTTGAATTTTTAAACAATCTTAAACTCATACGAAGAGCTACTAACCTGAATGACAATAAAACACTGGCTATTCATCCCGCTTCAACCATCTACTGCGAGTATCCGCCTGATGTAAGAATAGAATTGGGCGTTAGCGATACGCTTATTCGTATGGCGATTGGTATTGAAGAACCGGAAGATCTGATCGAAGATATTTTGCAATCGTTAAAATCATTGACAGAAAACATTAAATAGAAAATTAAAACTAATCAAAAACAACTATGGATTTTACAGACATACAGATTGAAAGATACAGCCGTCATATCATTTTAAAAGATGTAGGTGTTGAAGGACAGATGAAGCTTCTTGAAGGAAAAGTATTAATAGTAGGAGCAGGCGGACTTGGCGCTCCGGCTGGTTTATACCTGGCCGCCGCCGGTGTTGGAACTATTGGTATTATTGATAGCGATGTGGTAGACATTACAAATTTACAACGTCAGATTATTCATACAACACCCGACATCAACCGGCCTAAAGTTATTTCTGCTAAAGAAAAAATTGAAAAGATCAATCCGGATGTGAAAGTAAAAACCTACCAGGAACTTCTGGTAGCCGATAATATCAGGGATATCATTTCAGAATATGATTTTATCCTCGATGGTACTGACAATTTTCCTACTAAATTTCTGATCAATGACGCGTGCGTTTTTTCAGGTAAGCCCTTTTCACATGGAGGCATTTTAAAATTCGATGGTCAAACGATGACCTATACACCTGGAAATGCATGTTATCGTTGCGTTTTTAATAGTCCGCCTCCTAAAGGACTGGTTCCAAGCTGTTCGCAAGCAGGGGTACTAGGATCAGTCGCCGGTATATTGGGTACCATACAGGCTACCGAAGTATTGAAATATTTAACAGGCATTGGCGAACTACTCACAAACCGGTTTTTAATATTTAATGCATTGTCTATGAGTTTCCGTTCAATACATTTCAACCGTAATGAAAATTGCCCGGTGTGCGGTAAAAACCCCACGATCACCGAACTGATTCAGGAAGAAATGCCAGTATGTGATCTGAAACAAAATTAAAAAATTACACATTCTAAAAATTATTGAAAACATGGAACGCAAGAAAAAACTTTCAATTATATGCTTTAGTGGCGATTTCGATAAACTGGTTGCAGCGTTTACGCTTGCAAGTGGCTCGGCTGCGGTCAATTACGAAATAAATATCTTCTTTACATTTTGGGGCTTAAATGCCATTAAAAAGAAAAAGGGAAGGGCTTTCACGGGTAAAGGATTCCTGGCGCGCTTCTTCGGATTTCTGATGGGCGGCATCAATAATGTTCCGCTCAGCCGGTTGAATTTCTGCAATATCAGTCCGAAGCTGATGAACTATATGATGAAAAAAAGAAACGTAGCCACTTTAACAGAACTGATTGATGCATCCATTGCTGTGGGAGTTAAACTATACGCCTGCGAAATGTCAATGCATATCTTAGGACTTACCACGGATGATTTTATTCCTGAAGTTCATAAAGAAGTTCTGGGAGTGGCTAAATTTTTAGATATTTCAGAAGGCGGAGACAGAATATTCATTTAAAAATTTTAAAAATGGCAACATTCAATTTAGATATAACTAAGGAACATTGCCCGATGACCTTTGTAAAAACCAAAATACAACTGGCAAAGATCGCGAA
>JBBAAF010000050.1:0-24988 GCA_041658425.1 Bacteroidales bacterium
CGCGAAGAGCCTGCCCTCGCGAAAGCGGGGACGGGAACCTTTTGACACTGCTCCGGGTTATCCAGATACCGACTTTTCTTCTATCTTTGCAGCTTCTTATGAAGAACACTGACCTGATCGCGCTTTGGTCAAAACATCCGAATCTCTCGCGGATGCGGGATTTTTTTGTCTCGGAGAAAGAAAAAACCTTACATCTGAATGGATTAACCGGATCGAGCCCGGCAATACTGCTGGCTGCCCTGGCACCCCTGCACCGTCAATCCAGGTTAATCATACTCGCTGAACGCGAAGAGGCTGCCTACTTCCATAACGACCTTGCTCACCTGCTCGGCGACGATCATGTTTATTTTTTCCCGTCCACCTATAAACGGGCCATCCGGATGCAACAGATTGATAAAGACAATGTTCTGATGCGTACGGAGGTACTGAACAAGCTCGCGACACCAAACGTCAAGCCACTGATCGTGACCTATCCGGAGGCCTTACTGGAGCGCGTGGTATCAAGAAAGGAACTTCAGGCACATACCCTAAATATGAAGCCGGGAGAGAAGATCGATATGAATTTTATGACGGACCTGCTGCAGGAATATGGTTTTCAGCGATCTGATTTCGTGTGGGAACCGGGCCAGTATGCCGTTCGCGGAGGAATCATCGATGTATTTTCCTACTCGGCAGTGAACCCGTACCGGATCGATTTTATCGGAAATGAAGTTGAATCCATTCGCAGCTTTGATGTCGAAACACAACTGTCGAGCAACAAGCTCGAGCGTGTATCTATTATACCCAACCTGAACGACCAGCTCACCGATACTGCTATTCAGACACTTTTCGAGTTCCTCCCTGATAACAGCCAGGTATGGTCGCGCGATCTCACCTTCTGCATCAGCCGTATGGAGAACATACTACAAGGGATCGACATCAGCGCATCGGATGATCTGCGGCGCCTGAGCGAAGCGGTCACCCTCGACGAGGAAGAAGGCATGCTCGATCCCGCACAGTTTCGAAAAAAGCTGGTTGATGTATCGGAGCTGCTTAACCGGATTGCCAATGTTCAGATGGTGGAATTCGGACATAAACATTTCTTTCCGTCGGCTGAAAGCCTCTTCTTTAATACCTCCCCACAGCCAGCCTTCAATAAGAATTTCGAATTGCTAAAGGAGAAAATCAAGGCAAATCAGGAGGATGGATACCAAACTTTTCTGTTGTCGGATAATCCGAAGCAATTAGAAAGACTAAAAGCGATATTGGACCCGGAGGAGGGCGCGCAAAGAGGATTCGAGGGGATCAGCACGGCTTTGCATGAAGGATTTTATGATCATGATCTGAGGATTGCGTTGTTTACTGATCATCAGATTTTTGAACGATATCATAAGTTCAAGGTCAGGACCTCATTCGGCAAGAAAGAAGCGCTCAATATGCAGGAGCTTACCGATCTGCATCCTGGTGATTATGTGGTACATGTGGATCACGGGATCGGTCAGTTCGGAGGATTGGAAACGGTGGAGATTAATGGTAAGCGCCAGGAAGCAGTGAGGTTGGTTTACCGCGACCAGGATGTGCTGTACGTGAGCATCCATTCGCTTCACCGCATATCAAAATATAAAGGCCGCGAAGGGGAGAGCCCCAAGGTTAACAAACTCGGTTCCGGCAGCTGGCAGGCACTGAAAGCCCGCGCCAAATCGAAGATCAAGGATATCGCCAGGGAGTTGATTGAACTCTATGCCAAAAGAAAATCCGCCGAAGGGTTTGCTTTCACTCCCGATTCTTACCTGCAGCATGAACTGGAAGCTTCGTTCATTTATGAAGATACACCGGACCAGTATAAAGCGACCGCTGATGTAAAGACTGATATGGAATCGGAAAATCCGATGGACCGGCTGGTTTGCGGTGATGTAGGTTTTGGTAAAACCGAGGTTGCCATACGGGCAGCTTTTAAAGCCGTGACCGATTCAAAGCAGGTAGCGATTTTGGTTCCCACCACCATTTTGGCGCTGCAGCACTATAAAACCTTTCGTGAGCGGCTAAAGGAATTTCCGGCTAATGTTGAGTATACCAGTCGGTTGCGCAGTGCGAAAGATCAGAACCGGGTATTAAAGGAATTAGAGGAAGGAAAAATAGATATTCTGATCGGCACCCACAAATTAATTGGAAAGAACATTAAATTCAAAGATCTGGGTTTACTGATCATTGATGAGGAGCAGAAATTCGGGGTTGCCGTTAAAGAAAAACTACGGCAGATGAAACTGAGTGTGGACACCCTTACCCTCACTGCCACACCGATACCCAGAACACTGCAGTTCAGCATGATGGGTGCCCGCGACCTATCGATCATAAATACTCCCCCACCCAACCGGCATCCGATCATCACTGAATTATTCACCCTGAACGAAGAATTGGTCCGCGATGTAATTGATTATGAACTCAGCCGTGATGGCCAGGTTTTTATCATCCACAACCGGGTACAAAATATCAGTGAAGTTGAAGCGATGGTTAACCGGGTTGTGCCGAAAGCCCGTACGGTTGTAACCCATGGCCAGATGGAGGGGCGTATTCTTGAAGGCAGGATGCTTGGCTTTATCAATGGCGACTATGACATCCTGATCGCTACTTCCATCATCGAAAACGGGTTGGACATACCGAATGCCAACACCATCATCATCAATAATGCGCACCATTTCGGTCTGAGCGACCTGCACCAGATGCGGGGCCGTGTGGGCCGTTCGAACAAGCGTGCTTTTTGTTACCTGATAGCCCCGCCGCTGCACCTGCTCACGCCCGATGCGCGCCGGCGGCTCAAGGCGGTGGCCGACTTCAGCGAGCTTGGCAGCGGTTTTAACATTGCCCTGCAGGATCTCGATATCCGCGGAGCCGGCAACCTTCTCGGCGCCGAACAGAGTGGTTTTATTGCCGATATCGGGTTTGAAACCTACCAGAAAATTCTCGCCGAAGCGATGCTGGAATTGCAGGAAGCCGAGTACCTCTCGAAGCCGGTAGCACCCCCTGCTCCCGGCCTTCCAATCCCTGAATCTTCTACTTCAGAATTCAGAACTCTAAATTCGAATCTAGAAATTTCGCCTTCCTCCCTTTCGCCTGCAGGGATCGACCTCACCCCCGGCCCCTCTCCCGCGCTCGCTCCGCTCGCGGGAGAGGGGAGCGGATCATCTGCGAGATTTTCCGGGGTCAGGGGACGGAGACCGGCTGCAGTCCAGGATACGACGGTGGATTCCGACCTGGAGGTTCTCTTTCCTGAGGAGTATATTGAAAGTACGCGCGAGCGGGTAAGGTTGTACCGGGAGCTGGATGAGACCGTGAATGAGCAGGCGCTGGAATCGTTTGCCAGTCAATTGGTTGACCGATTCGGTGAGATGCCACCGCAAACAGTTGAACTGCTGAATGTGGTCAGGCTCCGCTGGGTTGCCCAGGAAATCGGCATCGAACGGATTCAGTTGAAAAACAATCGCATGGTATGCTATTTTGTTAGCAATCAGAATTCCCCTTACTACCAGTCGCCCGAATTCTCCCGGGTACTTCAATTTGTCCAGAAAAACCCGAAATCCTGCCGGATGAAAGAAGCTGGCGGGAAACTGACCATGAGCTTTGAGGGGATAAAAGAGGTTAGGAGGGCGTTGGAGATACTGAAGGGCATATAAGGCAAAAGGTTAGAGGTTAGCGGTTAGAGGTTAGAGGTTAGAGGTTAGAGGTGAGTGTAAAATTAGCGGAATGTTGCTAAAAAGGGGCATTTTCAGGTCCAATTTTAATACCATTCGTTAACAATAATTTGCCCGGAGTCCGTTTTATAATCAGAATACCAACATTCTGACTGTCATGAAACGACCACTCATCCTTTTTGCCTGTATCTTCCTTCTGAACATTTCAGGTTTTCCTCAGGAGCACCAGCGGTTCCAGGCTTCCGTTTCGACCGTTACCCGCCTTGCCCCGATACTCATGGGGCGGAATACCGAATCCGGAAGGACTATCCCGCTAATGGTTAACGTTACGGATCAACTGAATGGCCCGGGATTAAATATGAACCTGGGTTACCTGTTCCGGCGTCCGAACATCCTGCTATCAGTCGGAAATACAATCAGATATGATATCGTTGGATATATGAAAATATACCTGGAGCCAAAACCTGTTACGTGAAGCCCTTCGCACTCAAATGCTCAGTTATAGTCGTTTTCGTTACTCTTTTCGACACTTCTTCAGCGGTTCACTTACGTTCAGCTCCCGTGTACTCACCTGAGAGGCTCATGTCCTCCCTTACTCCCTGTCCGCTCAACACCTCCCGCATGAGGCGGGAAGCACCGCAGGCTGGTTTGGTACCTGCTCCTGATAGCCGATACCGATAGGCCAAGGTTCACATTTTCATCTTTGTTTTCCTTTCTATCATCATTGCAACAGTTGCGCGCTCAGCTGGGTCGGGTGCGCGACCTTTCCCTTGCTGTGCGCTCGTGGCGCACTTGAATTGAGAATTTTGAATTTTGAAGAATATGTTTGAAGTTGAGGTCAAAAACCTCTAACCTATATAACCTCTAACCTTTTTTTCTTACCTTTGCACCCACTATGAACCTCGTTATCGATGCAGGCAATACGCTGATTAAGACGGCGGTATACAATACAGCCGGTCTAATTATTGTCGATACCCATCCCGGGTGGTCGGCCGAAGCGATTGTTTCCACGATAAACCGGTTTCCGGAGATCCGTTCCTGTTTGATATGCGCCGTCCGGGTAGTGCCGGTCTGGCTCCCTGAGTTGATGCGCGGGAAGAACATCCTGTACCATGAGCTAACCCATCTTATTCCTTTGCCGATCAAAATAGGGTATGAAACTCCCGAAACCCTGGGCAAGGACCGGATAGCGGCGGCTGCGGGTGCAGCCGACCTGTTTCCGGGCCGGAATATTCTTGCCATTGATGCCGGGACCGCCCTGACCATCGACCTGATTACAGACAAAGGGTTTTTTGCCGGCGGCAGTATTTCCCCCGGGATGCGGATGCGATTCTCCGCCCTTCATCAGCAAACCTTCAGCCTGCCTGAGATAGAGCCTTCCGAAGATGTGCCGCTGATCGGTAAAAACACCCGTGAAGCCATACTCGCCGGTGTAGTGAACGGATTAATCTACGAGATTGACAACTCAATCAACTCGCTGAAAAACAAATACAACGATTTACAGGTTATTATGACCGGCGGCGATGCACCTTACTTGTCGGGCCGGTTAAAAAACACGATATTTGTCGAGGAAAACTTGGTTTTGAACGGATTGAACGCTATTTTACGCAACTTTTCGGAATAAGCCTTAAAGTGATCTCGAAAAATGAGCATGAAGAAACGATTTACGAACATTTTGCGGCTGGTGCTGATCGCACTGCTGCTGTTGCCAGGCATAAAAAATCTGCCTGCACAGAATCTTTCTACATCGCCCTATTCGAGATTCGGAATTGGCGATCTGATTAACCGGTCTACCGGCCGGAGCCAGGCTATGGGCGGCCTCTCCTGCGGCCTCCGCTCGGGCACCAACCTTAACCTGTTGAACCCGGCCAGCCTCAGTGGTATCGATACCCTGAATTTTGTTTTTGAAGTTGCCGGTTTTGAAAAAGTGACGCATTTCGCAACCACCGATCTGGAGAAAACAGTTAATAACATGGGATTTTCCTATCTGGCACTGGGCTTTCCGGTAACCAAATGGTGGAAAGCCAGCTTCGGTATCCTCCCCTTAAGCAATGTCGGATATTCCTTGACAGCCACCGAATCCAATCCGGTAATGGGCACTATAAATTACAACTTCCAGGGTAGCGGCGGAGTAAGCCAGTTCTTTATGTCAAGCTCCATTTCACCAATCCCTTACCTCTCACTGGGAGCAACATTTTCTTATCTTTTCGGGCCGATCAGCCATTCGAGAAGCCTCGTAATTCCGGCCGATTCGCTCTACTTCAGTACCCGCTCAGTACAAACAGCAATCATTGGCGATGTAAACCTCAACTACGGTGCACAGGTTAATATCCCCCTCAAAAAAGACTTTTTCTTTACCTTTGGAGGAACTTTCCAGGGAACATCCAACCTTCATGCTGAGTCACGTACCACGCTGATTTCCTATGGTACCGGGCTGACTGATACTCTCTTGTATTCCGAAAATCCAAATAACTCCGTAATCCTGCCAATGGGTTGGGCATCAGGATTCACCTTCGGCAAGAAAAATAAATTCACCGCCGGATTTGATTACCGCACCCAAAATTGGACACAGTCAGAATTTCTGGGCATCAAGGATTCAATGGCCAACAGCCATGATTATATCTTTGGACTGGAATATATTCCTAATGCCTATTCCTTAACCCGATATCTCGACCGCGTCCGCTACCGCGCCGGTTTCCGCTATTCCGAATCTTACCTCCAGCTTAGAGGATCGCAGCTTACAGAACTTGGCATAACATTTGGTGCAGGGTTTCCGATCCGCGACAGGATCAGGAGAGGAACCCAGTCGTCGCTGAACATTATCCTGGAACTGGGTCAGCGCGGAACCGTTAAGAACAATCTGATTCGTGAAACATTCGGGTCTTTAACACTGCAGCTATCATTGCACGATTATTGGTTTGAAAAACGGAAGTACGATTAAAAAACGAGGACTGATCATGAAAGCGAAAATTTTAGCTTTGGCAATTGGATGGATGGCGATGGCAGGAGGCCTGATGGCCCAAATTACAGACAAATTGGGCAGTGACCCTGATGCCTGCAAAAAATACCAATCCTTGTACGTGGAATTCTTCAAACAGGGCAATTACAAAGATGCAATGCCCTGGTGGAAACTTGCAGTACAAACCTGCCCCAAATATTCGAAAAACCAATACATGCATGGGGTTAAAATGTTCGAATACAAAATCGAAAAGGAAACGGACCCAAAAAAAAAGCCGGTTCTGATTGACTCTCTCCTTTGGGTGTATGATCTCCGTATTCAATATTTTGGCGATGATGCCAGATCAGGTAAAGGTTTTGTCCTTGGACTGAAAGGCATCGCCATGCAGGAGTACCGCAAGGAAGATTATCCGAAAGGATATAAAATTCTTGAAGAATCCATCCAGCTGATGGGTTCGCAATCATCTGCAGCCGTTGTTCTTACCTATATGCAGGCCAGTCAGCAATTGTTTAAGGACGGAGCCATTGATGCCGAGAAAGTGCTCTCCGACTATGAAACCGTTATGGATATCGTGGAGGACAACCTGAAGTTAAACCCTGATGATGAAGGATTTAAACTCACCAAAGATCAGGTTGAAATCTATTTCACCAATTCGGGTGCGGCCACCTGCGAAGCGCTGATAAAATTATTCACGGCGAAATTTGCCGCCCTGAAAGATGACGTCGACTGGCTGAAAAAAGTAACCATGCAACTCAAAAAAGCCGGTTGCACCGATTCCCGGATTTTCTCCGAGTCCGCCGAGGCCCTCTTTAACCTTGAGCCAACCGCAGAAGCGGCCCATAACATTGCTATCATGTTTTGGCGCCGCGAAGAGACCGACAGAGCCGCCGAATACCTGCAGAAAGGGATCGATATCGGACAGCATTCCGATGAATTGGCCGACATGTTTTATGAGCTGGCCACCCTGAATTATTCAAAATATAAAAACTACCAAAAGGCACGCTCACTGGCTCTTAAAGCGATGGAAGCCCGGCCAAACTGGGGAAAACCGTACCTGCTGATCGGTCAGGCCTATATTGCAGCGCGCCAGGAAGTTTTCAGCGATCCCTGGGACCAGGCAACCGTTTTCTGGGTAGCAGTCGATAAATTCATCAAAGCAAAATCGGTGGATCCTGAAGTTGCCGATGAAGCCAACGGTCTGATCAATACCTATTCAGATTACTTCCCGAACAACGAAATGGTGTTCTTCCGTACCATGCGCGACGGAGATAGCTATACCGTTGGCGGCTGGATTAATGAAACGACAAAGGTGCGTTCGAAAAAATTATAATTCCGATGAGATTATCTACCCGATCGGTAGTAAGGGTCATTCCACTGATTATGGGAATGACCCTTATTTTTTCATGCGGGAATGATATCGAAAAAATCAATAAGCTTGATAATCCAGATACCATACCGGCGGCCCATGCCACTAATGTCGAAATCATTGTGAGCGATTCAGCCTTTGTCCGGATAAAAATTATCTCTCCCGAACTTAAAGAATTTCCGGTTGCCGACAGCCTCGAACCCAAAACCGAGTTTCCACAGGGACTCGTTGCTACTTTTTACAATAAATCTCTGCAGGTGGAATCGACCCTGGTGGCCGGGTACGCCATCTACCACACCAAACGGAAGCTATTCGAAGCCAGTAAAAATGTTGTCATCAGGAATTTTACCCAGGACCAGGAACTGCATACCGACCAGCTCTGGTGGGATGAAATCAATGAGAAGATATGGTCCGACCAGGCGGTGACCATCATCACCGCAAGCGGTACCACTTTTGGCGATTCGGGATTCGAATCTGACCAGAATTTCACGAAATACAGCATCCGACGCTCACACGGTCAAATGAAAGTGAAGGAACCCAAACACGATAACCTCTAACCCCTAACCTCTAACCCCTAACCTCTAACCCCTAACCTCTAACCCCTAACCTCTAACCTCTATGTCCTCCTGGTTAACCATAGTGCTCATGCTCCTTCTGATGGCCTTCTTTTCGGGCATGGAGACTGCCTTTGTGGTTTCCAATAAGCTGAGAGTGGAACTCGATCGCAAGCAGGGCGGCCTGATCGGCAAGCTGGTAGGCTGGCTGGCCGGCCGGATGGAACTGATTATAGCCACTACCCTGGTTGGAATGAATGTGTGCCTGGTTATATTCGGGTTTAAAGCAACAGAAATCCTGGAGCCTACCCTCGTCCGTTATATCCCCAGTCAAGGCTGGATTCTCCTGGCCCAAACTGTGGTAGCCACTACCCTGGTGCTGTTTACGGCTGAATTTCTGCCCAAAACAATTTTCCGGATCCGTTCAAACCAGATGCTCCGGATATTTTCAGTGCCTTTCACAGTCATTTATATATTGCTGTTCCCGGTAACCTGGTTCACCGTTAACCTGTCGGATTTCCTCCTCCGGAAAATCCTGAAATCACCGGGGTCCAGGCAAATCCGCCAGATGGTATTCAGCAAGGTCGATCTCAATAGCCTCGTTCTTGAAAACCTTAATGACGGTCATAGTGAAGAAGGATCGGAAGAGGAAATCAAACTGTTTCACAATGCATTGGAATTTTCCTCGGTCAGGATCCGCGATTGCATGATTCCCAGAACAGAGATAGCCGCCGTTCCTGTAGAAACAACCATCGAAGAGCTCCGGCAGAAATTCATCGAAACCGGCTACTCCCGGATTTTGGTGTATGAGAAAGATATAGACAGGATCATCGGATATGTTCATCATAGTTCGCTGTTCCGGAACCCACAAAATTTATATGAGATCATCCGGAAAATATCCAATGTACCGGAAAGCATGTCTGCCAACCGCCTGCTTACCAAACTGCTGCGTGAACAAGCGAATATTGCCGCAGTGATCGATGAATTTGGCGGAACTTCGGGGGTGGTTACTACCGAAGATATCCTGGAAGAGATCTTCGGCGAGATCGAAGACGAACACGATAACCCCACCCTGATAGAGAAAAAAGCCGCCAATGGGGAGTATATGTTCTCAGGCCGGCTCGAGATCGACTATCTCAACGAAACATACGGATTCAACCTGCCCGCATCTGATGAATACGAAACCCTCGCAGGCCTTATCCTTCATTATCATCCCTCATTTCCCAAAACCAACGAAACCATCCGCATTCCGGGTTTCTCTTTTCGAATCACCGCCAGTAACCGAAAAAAGATCAGCGTAGTAGCATTATCGGTAACCTCTAACCTCTAACCTCTAACCTCTAACCTCTAACCTCTATCCTGATCGGCCTTATTATATCAATCCTTTTACTATCTTCGTAGCCTGATTTTTTTAGGGTATAAACATGGCAACATTACAAACACTTAGAAACAAAGCAGGAGTACTCCTGGCAGTTGTTATCGGCCTTTCTCTTTTGGCATTTATTCTGGGCGATTTCCTCAATTCCGGATCGGGGTTATTTCAGAGAAAACGAAGTGAGATTGCTGAAATAAACGGCAAATCCATCGGTTATCAGGAATTCCAGGTCAAAGTGGAACAAGGCATCGAAAATTACAAACAGAGTTCCGGGATCAAAAATCTGGACGAACAAACATATGCCTCCATCCGTAATCAGGTTTGGAACAGCTATATGAACGAATTTGTATATGCTGACGAATATGATAAACTCGGTATTGCCTGCACTCCGGATGAACTGTTCGACCTGGTTCAGGGACGGAATATCCATCCCCAGATCCAGCAGGCTCCAGTCTTCCAGAACAAGCAGACCGGCGGCTTCGACCGTAACCTGGTGATGCAGTTCCTGAAATCACTGGATAAAGATCCTACCGGCCGCCAGAGGCAGGCCTGGGTGAATTATGAGCAGGAATTGATGAAGGACCGCGTGTTTACCAAATATCAGACCCTGATATCCAAAGGGATGTACGTTACCCGGAAAATGGTTGATGCTGATTTCATTGAAACGAACCGGAAATACGACTTTAACTTTGTTCCGCTGCGCTATGCCGTTACCCCCGACAGCCTGATTAAGGTAGCTGATGCCGATGTGCAGAAATATTATGATGAAAACATGGAAAAATTCCAGCAGGAATCATCGCGCGACCTGACATACATAGTTTGGGATATTATTCCTTCACAGAATGATAAAGATGTCGTTTCGAAATGGATCAACGATGAGAAGCCGGAATTTGAACGGATTGAGAATGCTGCACAATATCTCGCTGCTACTGCTGAAAGTAAATTCAATGAAGCTTACCTGGGAAATCTTGATATTCCCGAGCCGATCCGTGCCTGGGCACTGACAGCCGATAAAGGAATGGTTTTCGGACCCTATCAGGAAGGCCTGACATGGAAACTGGCCAGAATCAATGATATCAAAGAACTTCCCGATTCAGTAAAAGCCAGTCACATCCTCATTCGCCCGGTAAATAACACCGATTTTGATGCAGCCCGGAAAACGGCCGACAGCATCAAGGGGCTCATCGAACGCGGTCAGGATTTTGCTGCCCTGGCAGCCCGGTTTGGTACCGATGGCACCAAGGATAAGGGTGGCGATCTCGGTTGGTTTACTCAGGAAAAAATGATCCCCGAGTTTTCAAAGGCTTGCTTCTTCGGTAACAAGGGCGACCTGCTCACCATTCGCACTTCTTATGGCGTTCACGTGATAAAAATCGTTGATCAGAGCGCCCGGTCGAAGAAGGTACAGATTGCTATTCTCGACCGCACCATCACTCCGAGCGATAAAACCTATCAGGATATTTACAACATCGCTTCAAAGTTTGCCTCTACTTATGATAACGGAACCAAATTTGAAGACGGGATCGTGAAAGAAAACATGAACAAGCGTTTGGCTTCCAACCTGCATGAAGGTGATGCCGCCATCACCGGTTTGGATAACCCGCGTGAATTGGTTCGCTGGGCCTTTGAAGCCGAAAAAGGCGACCTTTCCGACCTCAAAGAGTACGGTCCGCGCTTTGTTCTGGCCAAACTCACTGAAGTTCGCGAAAAAGGAACCGCCCCGCTCGAACAGGTTCGCACCCAGGTTGAGAACAGTGTCCGTAACGATAAAAAAGCTGGATACCTTATTGCTCAGGCTAATCAGGAGCTGCAATCAAACAATTCGCTGGATGCTCTGGCTCCCAGGTTCAACTCAAACGTAATGACTGCTGCCAATGCCTATTTCACTTCGTTTACCATTACCGGTATGGGTATGGAACCGCAGGTTTCAGCCGCTATGACCGTTACTCCGGTAAACCAGGTGAGCAAGCCGATCAAAGGCAGCAACGCAGTTTACCTGATCCGGGTTACCCAGGTGATTGAACCCGGCGCAGAGGCAGATCGCAACGCCAGCCGCACCCGTCTGGAGCAATCCTATACCTCACGTGCCGGATACGAGATATTTACAGCACTGGAGAAAAATGCGAAGGTGGTTGACAAGAGGAATAAGTTCTATTAGACTCGGTGAAGAGACGGATGTGATCCGTCTCTACGACGACGACAACGATATCGAAATTCTCACTTTACTTACAAATAAAAGAGGCTCCGTTCCATGTGGGACGGGGCCTTTTCATTTGGTTGCGGGCGGAGGTTACAGTAAGAGGCCCTGTTCCCAGCCGAGGGTGTCGGAGTCGAGGAGGGCGAGGAGGCTGAGGCCAACGCCGGTGATGCCTTCGAGCAGCGAGTAGCTTGAGATATACCGGTCGCCGGTGGTGAGGAACAGGTATCCGGCAGCGGAGGTGGGGTTTTGGCCATGATCGAGAGTTGCGCGGGTCCAGTGAGCTGCCGCATCAAGAAACTCATCGTGACCGGTTACGATAGCCATTTTATAGAACAGCAGGGCCAGTCCTGCCGTACCATGACAGATACACGCGTCCACTACGCGGTTGGCCTCCGTTTCCCTCCTGGAGGCCGCCTTATGCAGGATACCTATGGCATCGGCCTGCCAGTCGGGCCGGTTGCAGTTCACCCCGATCTGCCATAGGGCCGCTCCTATCCCGGGATCGCCATAGCACCAGGCCAGCCGTCCGGGCTGGTCCGGCTTTCCATCCACCATCCGGTGCGGGAACAGGGAGCCGTTGGCCGATTCCTTAAGGCGGCACGAAAGAAGATATTCTACCCCCTGCGAAAGCATGGTAGCCGGATCGCTATCGCCCGCGGAACGGCTCAATGCCAATAATATCGATGGTATACCGTGGGCAAGGCCCAGGTTTATTTCCGGGGTGCCGGTTTGCGGATGACGCGATGGCCACGCCAAATGACCGTTCAAAGGGGAGATGGCGAGCCTGCGGAGGGGGGCGGTTATCGGTTGTCGGTTGCCGGTTGGCGGTTGTGGTGGTTGTGATGGTTGTGGTGGTTGTGATTGTTGTGATTGTTGTGATTGTTGTGGGTTGTCGGGGACGTACATTCCGAGAGCGCCGTGGAGGAGGTCATAATCGCCTTGTTTGAAGCGTTCGGCGGCGAAATCCTGCAGGAATGGATCGATTTCATCGAGCGCAGAGCCGTCGGATTCGGAAATATATCCGCGGGAGGCCAGATATCGCAACGTAAAGCGGATACCGGCGAGGCCGGCGGCGAAGGAGGGCCACGAAAAGCCATTGTTTACCATGCCGAGGGCACGTTCGAGGGCGAGAAAACCGAGGTTTTCGAAGCGGGATGATGCGCAGCTGCGGCTGTACGAGTAGAGAAAGATGGCCTGTCCGGCGAGTCCGGTCATGAACCCGGGTTCAGGTTCCTTTTCGATCTGAATTTTTAATGCCTGAGCAACAGCCTCTAAGCGCTGCTCGGCAACTTTTTTAACAATTTTCCTTTCAAACAGGGGTAACCTTTCCACGATTAAACGGATTAATGGGTGTACGCTAAGGTACGAGTTATTTGAAAGTTTTGAAATTATCGTAAGCCTAAGATAATCCTGATAGCAACCCAATTGCTACCGCTCAATCTCCGGGGGTCCCTATCATCCTTTCCTGCGTAATTCCAATTCTCCTTCCAAAGGGCCCCCGGGGGAAGAGGGGGTGTAAGCTTCCCCTATACAGCTACATTCAAAAGTAAACTTTTCCAATCTCTAAACCGTCGAAAACTTTTGCCTCGTCCTCTTCCAGAATAACCTGGAATTTTTGAATCCCCATAGATTGTTACCGTTTCAGAGGCTGCACAACCGGATTTCGTGCAACACGGCTTCATGTTAGGCTACGCCACACGAAGCCTTACTTATTAGCGGCTGTTTTTTTTATAAGGTTTTTACAATGTGGCCTTAGTTGTGCAATTGAATTGTCAAATTTATATGCTCTTCCATTGGAATGAATTTTTACTCCGTTAATTTTAAGTTTGCATTCACAATCAGTTGAGCCAAAAATCATTAAATTCTGTTTTCCATTTAAAACTTCTTTTTGATTATCTCCATTCTGAATCAAATAACTCAACTCTGTTTTAGTCTCATTTGCTCGAACATATTTTTTAGATTTTTGTACTAATTGTCTTAAATACGTTTCTGATGCTTTTTCATTAAAATAGATAGTTTCAAAACAATTTATAAATTGAAGAATATTAATAGAGTCAACATCATCAGTAGAGTTAATGTCTAAGAATCTCCTTTTTTTATCGCCAACTTTGTATATGCCTGAGTCGAAGAAAATCAGTACTAAATCAGAATTTAAAGGTATTAATATTTGTAGACCTATAGTACCGTAACCTGATTTTGAATGTTGCCATTTAGCTTCTTCTAAGAATTGATTGTATTTAACAACGGGAAAATCTGAAGTAATATATGGTTTAGATGTTCTATTGATTAATAATTTATAATCTAAATCAAGAGTATTCAGAATCATTTCAGCTGATTGAGACAACAGTAATTTTACAATGTCATCATGATTCGGATTGGGAACAAACTTATCAATATCAACATCAGGGTCTAATTCCATTAATTTTTCTTTCATTCCTTGCAACATACTTTTCATTCCATTAACTTTAACTGGATTCCTTAAGTCAGTTAGTGCAACGAATGCTAACAAAATATTGTGGTTTTCCGTGTTTTTCTTTGGCACCTCGATTTTTTCAGTTATCTGATTAATTGCCATTGACAAATCACCTTCTAAATCAGCCAATTTATCCTCTACAACCCCGTCGTATCCATAAAAGAAATTCTTAGACCCTTGTGTTTTAAGTTTCGCAGCTTGGATAAATTTATCATTGTTCAGGTTATAAACACCAATCTGTTTTTTGTTACCATGATATGAAAAGTTTCTCAAATAGAACTTTGGAATATAATGCTGATTCTTCTTTTCTGTAATCATTTTAATCCTAAAATTGCCGCTAACGTTTTGCGGCTTGGCGTAGTGGCGGACTTAGAAGCACTTCACTGTCAACCAAGCACAAATGTTTATTAGAATTACTACCGTTCAATTTACCACTGAACCCGCCATTACGCCAAACCGCTATTAGCAGTAGGCCTTCTGTCTGTCCACCTTGCAAACCATTTTCGCTGTTGAGTTTCACTGTCATTGCCTTTGTCGTGTTGGGTTGTGCGGTTGCGTATTTTTTATTTTCAGAAGGGGAGGAAATTTTTCTTAATTCAATTTTTTCTGCGTGGGAAAGGTGAAAGCTCTTTTGCAAGCTTTGGTCTGTGCTTGGGCTTGTGCGGCTTGCAAATGTGCTTACACATGTGCGATGGCTTATAAGTAATTCAATAAGTGATTTGCCCATGCTTTAGCTAATAATGGTGGAACTGCATTTCCAATTTGAACATAATAATTTCTTTTATTAGAGGAAAGAACTTCAAATGAATCTGGAAACGATTGAATTCGTAAACCTTCTCTCAAACTTATTAGTCGTTTCTTTTCATAATGGATATTGCAACCAACATTTAGACGGTTAAAATGTGTATTCAGAGTGTAAGAAGGATTGTCTTTTGATAATCTTCCATAAGTGGTTGTTCTGCCACCAGTCTTTTTGAAATTCAAAATTCTCTTTGTTGAAATTTCATCTGGAACATCCATATAATTTCCTCCTGGTGGAATGTGGTTAATTAGTTCTTGGTCTTTTTTACTTGCGTATGGGGTAAAGTGTAAATGAAATTTTCCGTTTTGTCCTATCCTCATTAACTCTTGAAATTCTCCTTTGGGCTTCTTGATATATTTTCCTATACCATTTTCAGTGGTATCTGAAAGGTCTGACAATGCCTCATAGGCACTAACCCAACTTTCTTCTGAATGTGATTTAGTCGGCTCTGTGATTTTATTTTTTTTCTTGTTACCAACAATAAAAACTCTCACACGCCTTTGTGGAACTCCGAAATCAGCAGCATTAAGTTTAAAAACGGAAGTTGTATAACCAAGGTCATTAAACGCTTGAACAAGGTTGTCAAGAACTTTAGAACCATCTGGATTTTTTGCCGAAAGAATTCCTGTAACATTTTCAAGAATGAAAACCTTTGGCTTTACTCTTTGCAAAACTTCTAAGTAAGACCAAACCAAATTTGACCTGTCGTCCTCGGGATTTCTCTTTCCAACTAATGAAAATGATTGACAAGGCGGACCACCAATTACAATGTCTGCTTTAGGAATTATGTTTTTGTCAATTTTGATTATGTCCTCGCAAAAAATGTGGTCGCCAATATTGAGGCGATAAGTTTCACAAGCATCTTTAAGAATATCGTTTGCCCAAATAATATCATAACCCGATTGTTTGAACCCTAAGTCCAGACCACCGCATCCTGAAAACAAACTAACTACTTTTGGTTTTTTCATATCCTTCTATCTTCTACTAAGTCCGCTAAAAACAATTCAAAATAATTTACCATGTCCGCAACTGTCGGAAACCCTAAATTATTTTTTTGGAAAATGATATTTCCGATTGCTAAGTCAAGGTTCCTTCTCGGAGTTGCTAATCCTTCATCACCACTGAATTCAAGATTTGCAATATTGATTGCATCAAAAGCTGCAACAACCGAAACAATTTCGGCTTGTGTGAATTGAACTAAGTCGGGAATCTTGAATCGGCTGATTTGAAAGCCCTCCAATTTTCTTAATCCTTCTTGATTGTTTGCATTGAGTTCAAATTGAATTTGCCCAAATGCTGAAAGCAAAAATGCAGTAACAAATTTGTATTGTTGTTCCTCGGTTGCAATTGCATTTTGGTTTTGCAAATCGTTACAGTAAAAGAAATTTGTTGAAAGAGTTAGATTGTGGTTGTGTGGGTTGTAATAAACACAATGCTTTGTTCTATCTGCTCTCGGAATTAAGATTTTTGGAACAATAGTATTTCTGAAAGCGGCATTAACAATGGTTCTCCATTTTGGCAAACCAAATTCAGCAATGCAATCATCAAAGAAGTCAACCAAATCTTGATTGCCTTGTAATGCAATAGGTAAAGCATTAGCTTCATTTCTGTCAGCTCTTGCAGGAAAGTGAAATGCTTTGTCAAGTTCAATATCATTAACACTCAAAACATAATTCCTCCTTTGAAAATTATTTTGAACTCCGTAACTCACATTTGTATTTAGTCCTATAGGAATATCAATTCTTGTTCTCTGAATACCAGCGCTTTGCTGTACAGGTGTCAAGCGTTTGCCTAAACCGAAATAATGATTGGCTTGTTGGTCAAATGTTGGGAATATGATTGTTGAAGCTCCACTTGCTTCTGCCCCCCCTCTTCCAATGCTTGCAAAGTGATGGTCAATATCAACTAAGAAGTTCAGATTTAGGAAATCATCATAATTTTTGTCATTCAAATACTGCTTCCAATTTTCCGAAGCAACAAGTGTATTTCTTGGAACAACACGCAGTTTGAATGATGCCGTTGTTGTATCGGCATTCAAAGCAAGTATCGCCTTTAGATTATCAGGGTTAAGCAAAACACTTTCATCTGATACTCTAACAAAAGAAACATTCGCTGAATTGTTTCCTTTCTTTAAAATCACAACTACTGTCGTTACAACAAACTCTTGAAAATATTTTCTCGGATAAGAAATAATTGCCTCAACCTTGTCAGAAATAAATTGCTTCAAATATTCGCCATCTTCATTATTCAGAAATTTTGTCATTAAGATAATTCCTGCCTTGCCATTGTTCCGCAAGTAATGCCAGATATAATTTGTGAAGTAGAAATACAGATTCGGTTGCGAAGCGTTTGCAACAAAGCAATTCAAGCCCTGACCAGTTATTGCTCCTCTCATTCTTGTTTTGTCAGCCGTTGTTATTGGAGCATCAGGATTATCGTTTCTTAGAAAAGGTGGATTCATTAACACCGCATCATATTGATTTACTCTTGGGTTTAGGAATACATCACCAATTAAAATGTTTGCTGTCGTGGTATTGTTTACCTGTGCAAGATTTTTAGAAAGTAATCTGAAAGCAGATAGTTGAGAGAGGAATGGGTCAATTTCAATGCCATCTATTTGATTTAATATTTGATTATGAGTTTTAGCTTGGTTGACTGTTGCAGCAAGTAAATTTATTTGGTCGTAAGCAGCATCCAATAATGCACCATCACCACACCCAGGGTCTAATACTCTTGCATCAGGCGAATCAATACATAGTGCTGCAAGCAAGTTTGATAATTCTGCATCGGACATAACTTTTCCTTTGCCGTGTAACTCTTCTCTAACATAAATTTTTGAAGTAAGTAGATTGAAGACGTATGATGGTGAAGGATTGTCAGCAACAGCGTTGCTATTGTGTTGAACAAAACACTGAATCAAATCCTTGAAATATTGTAAATAGTTTGCTGTGAAATTATCAGGAAAAAGTCGTTGTCCTTGATTAGGATGGTCAGTAAAAATTTGTCTGAAATCTAACTGAATTATTCTGTTGTAATTGTTCGCTAAGTTTTTTTTGAATTGAGGTAGTGTTGCATTACTCGGTGGGTAATTATGAAAATGTGCTGCGTTTGCATTTCCAGTTTGCGTATAGAAATCTTTCAAGTAAGCATAAGCAAGCAATCTGAATAGCTCATAAAGTGTCAGCTCCTTTTTAACTGCTTCGGGATAACCTAAAGAATTCTTTAAAGCAACATAGTTGTTATGAAAACTTTCAATTACAAGTTGCCAATTATTATCCCAATCGGGTGCAAGCCGATTGAAAATATTCGGTAGAATATTTTCAAAAGTTGTTTGTAGTTCTGCAACCGATGCTGTCACATCATGATTGGCTGGATTGAAAAGTGAATGTTGTCTCGGATTTCCTTTGAGTAAACAATTTGTCAATGGAACTCCGTTTCGGTCGACAAACAGAACCAATCTTTCAATGTTGGTTACACAAAAGTATTTGTGATAATTCGGTTCCCAGTGCGGACCAAAATCAGTTACATATGACCTTGATTGATTTTGGTAACGTTGCGATTCAACATCTCTTTGAGTTCGCTTTACTTCAACGATAAAAACATATCGTTTGCTTGCAATCAATCGAATTGCAAAGTCGGGAATTATTGTGCTGTTTGGAATTGCAGGGTGATGAACAACCTCTGCAATATTATTGAAAACACAATTCACCAAAGCATTATTTAATGCCGCTTCAACAAGTGGGTGAAAGTCGTTTACCTCGTCTGAATCATACCAAAGTTGCGGCATTTTAATTTATTGAAAATATGTTTTGAATATCGGAATTTAGTTGCTCTGTTGTAATCTGAATCTTGCTAATCAAATTATATTCTTTGATTAAAATTTCATCAATTTCATTTATCATCTTCTCCTTGTCATTAGAAAATCTTCCAACTGATTTTAATTTCTCTCCTGCAATTTCAAGTTGGGCAATAGTTTCATTTGAAAGTTTGTTGCTATCAATTACTGGTATGTCTTTGAATTCGTAAAGTTGAATTTTTCGAAGTCCGTTTCCTTGATTTCTTGAATGAAGCAAAACAGAAATTCGGGTAAATGACGAATTTAGAATTGCAAAGTTTGCAAGTAAGTGTTTCTCAACATTCAGAATATAAAAGTTGTCAGATGAATAATGCAATTCCTCATTTAATAGAAAGTCAATGTTCTTACGTAAGTAGTAATTAAATAAAAGATTCCCTGGCTTTTTGAGTTGAACCTTATACCAATTAGGGTTGTGTTCAATTTGCTCTTTCAGTGCCTTAAATTTTCCTCCTTCAGCAAGTATTTCTTTTTTGGCAATGTCAAGATGTCTTTGTGTTTTGTTAGACATATGTCCATTCAAAGCGAGCAGGTAAAACAGCTCGTTCTTAATATTAAAAGAACTGATTGCAGTTACATCTTTAACAAAAGGAATTGATTCCTCAAATGTTTTTTCTTGCTGAATGAAATATTTGTTTGCAATAGAAGATATGCCCCGTTGTATTGGTTGGGAGTTTATTTTCTCAAGTAATTTGAACAAACCGTTTTTAAAATCAATTACTGTTTCTTCGTTAAACCGATAGGTGAAAAACTCTTGAATTGGAATTTGTTTGTATTGCAGCTTCGGTTTTAACTCGTAAGTAGCAACTTCTTCAATTGTCTTTAAAGAATAAAGTTTTATTAGTTTGTTCTTTTCTTTTGGGTTTATGATTCTCCTAAAGTCAATAACAGTTGCTCCAACATCTGCATCAGGAAAAGCATTTTTCTTGAAGTGATATATTCCTTCAATGGAACCAAATCGAACAAATGCTTCTTTCAAAACCTTTCCAAAGTCGCTGTATAGCCAAGAATCATAAATCACGGCAATCATTCTTCCGTTGTCAGTGAGGTGGAAAATTGATTTCAATAAAAAGTAAACATACAAGTTTGATTTTGCAGGAATGATTTCCGACAAAGGAGATAAACTTCTTAGAGCAAGTGATTTTGAATTTTCACCATCCATCATTAACTCTTGCCTTACATACGGTGGATTCTGAATAACGAAATCAAATTTCTCTGAAAGCGGAACATTAAAGAAACTGTCAAGAATTAATTCTCGGTTTATTTTTGAGTAAAATTCTTTGATTTTTTCAGAAATTAAACTTTGGTCTAATTCTACCCCTGTAATTTTTATAGAGGAATCAATATCGTCAAGATGGGAGAGAAAGGTATTTGGTCCTATACAAGGGTCAAGTATTTTGTGATGCTGTTGCAAATCAGATTTAAAAAGCGAAACCATAAACTTTGCAAGAATGTGAGGAGTAAATACTTGACCCAACAAATTCTTTTTATTCTCTTTTTCCAAAACCGATTTTTGGTTTGACGATGCAAACTCAATTTGGTTTGCAAAAAATATTTCCAATTGCTGGTCATTCAAAATATTGTTTGACCAACTGTGGTTAACTGGAATATACGGTTTGGAAATTACTTCACTCATTGTTTCGTTTTTAAATATTCAACTTTTCTTTCAGCAACTTTCAATGTGTCGAGGTCTGCTTCTTCTTCAATGATTTTATAAGCGAATTGGTCGCTTAAATATTCTTTCAATAAATCCTTTTCATCAAGTTTAAAATATTTGGCAACTTGTTTTATCTGCTCTTTTGTCGGCTGTCTTTCATTGCGTTCAATCTTGCCGAGTAGTGAAGTGTCAATGCCAATTTCCTCTGCAACTTCCCTCAAAGTGAGATGTGCCGATTCTCTTAACGTTCTTACTTGTTCGGCAAATGTTGCCACTTTATTCTTACTCATTTGTCAAGGACAATTATTGTTCAAAGTTAGTGATTTACTTTGCTTATGGACAAATTATGTCCTTAAAAGTTTTCAACATTCAATGTTTCCTTAGGCGTTGGCAAAAATGGCTCTTTTGGGTTTGCTGAAGGGTCGGCTCTGTGTGTCGGGGCAAACCCAAATGTGCCATTTGCGGGCAGGTCTAAAATTGAATTAAAAAAAATGTGCGGTGGGGAAAATAAAAAATACAGAAGGGTCGGCAATGAGTGTCGGCTTACCCGTTGTCCGCTTGAAATATGGTCTGTATGTAGGTCACCTGTCAAAATGGTTTATCTTTGTATTACTGTTCAGTTTTTAGTCTTCTGTTTATGGTTGCACTGTCGTCTTTCAGGCTTACTACTAATGGTTAGCGGTATGGCCAGTAAGGGATTGCGGGTGATTTCTTATCAAGGTACAAGAAAAGTTGAAGCGGGCTCCAACCCTTCGCATACCACTGAAACCCTTATTGGCTATACCGCGTGTTGGGTGCTGGTGTTCTTTTCTGTTTCATTGTTTTGTCCTGATAATAAGCAAATTATAAAATGGCGACTAAATTTTTTAATCCAATTTCGATGTTTTTAATCGAACATTTTTCAGGAAGAATAGTAGAATCGCCAAAAATAAAAATCTCTTTTCCCATGTAAACTTTTTCAGCGTTATATTGCAAGTCGTAATGAAAATGTCGTCTATTTTGATATAAATCAACTATTTCTGGAACACCATCATACGACAAAACCCATTTATGATTTATTTCCTCTTGTATTACTTTAGAGATTCTTTCGTGGTCTTTTTTCTTATAAGCGTTCAAATATAATTCTCCTCCTTTTACAAAGTATGGTGGGTCTAAATATACAAGAGTGTTGGTTGGAAGGTTAGGTATATAATTCTTAATGTACTTCTCAGCATCAAAATTTGTCAAGTGTATATTATCTTTAAACTTTGTGATAGCTTCAATTCTTCTGATTAGGTCATTGCGTGAAAACCTTGCATCCATTTTGTAGTTTCCTTTTTGGTCTAAGCCACCAATGACGCCAGCTGTTAGTATTCCTGAACGATTACACCTGTTTAAGAAAAAAACACTAAACCCAAGTTCGAGTTTTTTTCTTCTATCACACTTTTTCACAATAGATTTTCGAAGTCTCCACTCATCAACTGTCATTGAGGCAGTTGCTATCATTTTGCATAGTTCATCTGGTCTATTAATTACTGAATGCCAAAATGAATAAATACCGAAATCCGAATCGTTCAAGTGAATATTTAACACCTTTTTTGAGAGTAATAATTCAATTGCAACGCCAGCTCCACCTGCATAAGGTTCAACATAATGACCATTGGAGATATCATTTGATTCGATTATTTCGGCAATGAATGGTGAAAGACGTTGTTTGCCGCCTGGATATCTTAAAGGTGTTCTAAAATTTCCCATTAATTCATTGCTTCTAAAAGTGGATATATATTACCAAACATGATACAAATGTCAGATGGTGCAATTGAAAAAGATGGATTATGAACTAATTGATTCATAGATGTAACTGAGAGGATGCCATCAGATTTTCCTAATTCTGTCATAGCGCCATGCAAAATTTTTACCATTACGGTATTTGAATTGTTGCTGGTTAAATGGTTAGTTATTCCTCTCAATACTTCAACTAAAGATTTGTCTTTCCCCCCTGACTTGGTTAAACTTAATCCTTGGTCAGTGGAGTATGCTTTTGAAGATATTTCAAACATACTTCTCAGAATGAAACAAAATGCAATTGGGTTTGATGCAATTTTTAAATTTCGTAACTCATCTCTAAGTGTTACAACCTTTTGTCTGTTAACCCCTCTTGGAGCAAACTTTTTCAGTAAAGCTGCAACATGTTTTGGGTCGTTAACCGCAACTGCCTTTGGAGCTGCTGGAGTAGGCGAAGGATTTGAATTGTTGTTATTACTATTTGAATTTGATGTATTGTTAGGTGAAGGTTGGGCTGAATTTGGAGTTCCAACATTTTGACTGTTGTTTTGAGTTGTACTGATGCTAGTACCTCCTGTATTTGGATTTGACACATTACTTGCCTGTGTTGAAGTAGGGTTTTGGGCAGATGTCGCAACTTTTGGTGGTATGTTATAATTAGTTGGAAAGTCAAGTTGAGCGTTTCTCAATGTCTCTTGAAATTTAATTTGTTCTAAACCAATATCTAGGAGTATGTTCTCAATTTCAGTTAGGTAATTAATCTTTGGGTAATTTTTAACAAGTTCAGCAATTGCAGTGTAACCCGCCCTTGCGTATATCTTCCTTAAAGCTTCATCTAAAACTGTAAGTGGATATTCTCCTCCCCATCTTTCTCTTTGTTGATTGTTTAAATTATTCCCTTTCTTAAGATATTTTTCCAATAAATCTAAACCGTGTTCTGTTCCACCTTTTACATCCCTATTATGCCTTGCACGCGCAACAGAATTCCAAGGGTCGCGACTTGCTTTTTCTCCTTTACCATGAGCAAGTGTTACTATTCTATCGGCTAAATCAGCCTCATTAAGTGAAAATACTGTACATGGAACATTTAAATTTTCTGTTTTCCATTTACTATCAATTTTTTTAATACTATCAATAATTGATGCTGGTAAACCAAAATCTTCAATTTTGTAAAGCCCGTGTATTAGTTTTAAGGCTGCAATTCTTCTGTTTCCCTCTTTTACGATGTTTTCAGTGGTGTCATTAAGTACAATAATATTCTCGGTGGGTAAATAGCCGTCTTCTATTATACTGTCAATTACAGCAAAAAATCTATCTGGTTTAATAGAAATCATAGCTTTAATCGCATCTGATTCCTTCTTTTGAGGAACAGTCCTAAAGTTCTTTAAGTCAAGATTCAACTTGCTAATTTCGATTTGTGATGATGTAGGCATATCTCAATTTTTTACAAAGTAACAATTTTTTCTATGTCTTAAGTTGCTGTTTCGTGGGTTTCTTACACTTGCACCCAAAAAGGGATAAGCATCTCTGCAGGAGAAGACGAAGAACTTAACTATTTAATCAATACAATAATAAAAGAGGGCAAGCATTAATTTTACCCTTGCCCACTTCATTCACCAAATGATTTAATCTAGCAAACCTTGACAATTAAACTCATAATGCTTCTGGTAACCTCCTTAACAGCAATAGTTGGATCAACTATATCTGGATCGCCACATTCTGTCCTAGTTTGACCAGTGTCATCCGCTCCCCCTTCACCGCCTCTAACATACCTCATTTCCAGGTTATTTAGGCGTGCAACAGTTCGCTTGTTTAATGCCAGCTTTGGTTTTTCCTCTTTCATAATTTTAAGTTTTAAGTTATTATATGGCTTACTTTTATGGGATTTGAGCCAATAAACCCGGAATCGTAAGGATGCTTCCACCGTAAATAGGGTCAGGATGTAACCCGAAATGGAAAGATCCGACTATCTTTTTTAAAAATATTGAAAAAGGCAACAAAAAACAATCGGGTGATTTGCCGTTGGTCAAATACTTTGAAATTCAGTTATCGCCAGGAACTCGTCCACCTCACTCGCCGCCATTTTCCCTGCCTCAATAGCCCTGACCACCAGGCTGGCGCCGGCCTCCGCATCGCCGCAGGCAAAGACTTTTTCAACGGAGGTTTGCTTTTGGGCATTCACCTTTACGTTGCCCCGCCCATCGTATTCCACCCCAAGCGCATCGAGCAAGCCGTTGTGTACCGGCCGGGTGAACCCCATGGCCAGCACCACCAGGTCGGCACTGATGATTTCCGATGATCCGGGGATTTCGGTCAT
>JBBAAF010000051.1:0-24458 GCA_041658425.1 Bacteroidales bacterium
ATGAAGATCAGAGAATTTGTTCAGCAAAGATGGTGGAGAAACTATATGGGTTATCTCTACAGCTGGGGTGCCAGTATTGTAATGATCGGAGCTCTAATGAAACTGGAACACTTTCCACTTTCAAGTTATTTCCTTATTGGCGGGTTAGGAACTGAAGCAATTATTTTCTTCTTTGCAGCTTTTGAACCACTGCCGGAAGCATGGGAATGGGACCGTGTTTACCCGGAATTAGCTGACAAACCAACCAAAGTTGAGAAAAAGCTTGTCCGCACGGCACTTTCAGGCACCCCTACACAACGTTTCGATGAAATGCTTGCCAAGGCCGAAATCTCGCCCGAACTTTTTACCAAACTTGGGAACGGCATGCAGAAACTGGCCGAATCTTCAAATAAAATGTCGGAAATTTCGCACGCTCACATCGAAACCCAGCAGTATATGCACAGCATAAAAAAGGCATCAGATAACCTGAACAGCTTTGGTGATGCATATAAGCACTCAACTGAAGAGCTTAATCGCTCGACTTCGACTTTGACTCAATCATACACCAAAACAGCCGAACTGATCAGCAAGCTGAGTACAACCAGCCATGGTTATACCAATCAGCTTGAAAAAATGAACAAGAACCTGGGCGCACTCAATTCCGTTTATGAATTGCAGCTCAGGGGCGAAGATGCACATCTGAAAACTTCCAAAGCAGTTTATAAAGACCTTGATGCTATGATCGACAACCTTCAGGCAACGGTACAAAATACCAAGCAATATCGTGACGAAGTTGAAAAGCTTGGCAAAAAACTCTCGGCACTCAACAAAGTGTATGGTAACATGCTTACCGCAATGAATGTTAAATAAAACTTTTAATCTGCTGAATAGCTGATATATAAATTATGGCACAACCCAGGCTGACCCCCAGGCAACGAATGATCAACATGATGTATTTGGTGCTGACGGCTTTGCTGGCATTGAATGTTTCCAGAGAAACCCTGGATGTTATCGCAAGAGTTAATAGAAGTCTTAACCAGTCTGTCGAAAGCTTTGCATCCAAAAATAATCTGACTTACGCCGCTTTCGACAATGCGTACCAACTGAACAAGGTTAAAGTAGGTCCCTACAAAGCCAAAGCCGATTCCGTTAAAGTCCGGTCGCAGAAAATGATCGATAAAATTACCGAGTACAAATGGGCAATCGTTCGCGAAGCTGATGGCAAAAAAGCTAACCTCGATAGTATCAAGTCGCAGGACCAGTTGAACATCCCGGCTCAGATCATGTTGGTTGACCAGATTCAGGTTGGTGGTCAACGGATGAGCAGAGCAAAAGATCTGAGAAATTCCATCGAACAGTATGGTAAATTCCTTCTGACTGAAGTTGGCCAGGATGATAGCGTTCTGATCGGTTCGATCCGGAAAAGTTTAACGGTTGCTGATCCACCCCCTACTTCCAGAGATAACGGACGTACCTGGGAACAGGATAACTTCGAATACCTGCCGCTGATCGGAGTGATCACGCTGATGACAAAAATGCAGTCAGATGTGCGCAATGCCGAATCTGATGTACTGAACTACCTTTACAAAAACATCGATGCACAATCCTTTAAGTTTAATATGCTTAATGCTGTCGTGATCCCCACTACATCCAGAACTGTAGTTCAGGGAAATCCCTATGAAGCAGATGTTTTACTGGCAGCATTTGATACGACCATTAATCCCACAATCACAGTTGGCGGCCAAACGATCCCTTACCGCGAAGGCCATGGGATTTATACCGTAAATACCAGTAAACCGGGTATTTTTAAATGGGGCGGTATAATCAATTACACAGCTCCCGACGGAAGCAACAAAGGATACAGTTTTAATGATGAATATGAGGTTATTCCCCCGGTACTGATCTCAGCACCAACCAAAATGAATGCTTTTTACAAAGGGGTTGCCAACCCTCTTATGATCAATGCAATAGGAGCATCAGCCAAAGACATTAAAGTTGAAATGACCAATGCCGATATTCGTCAGGTTGGCGATTTTCAATATGAAGTTTCACCCAGGAAAGCAGAAGGCGAAGCGGTACTGACTGTTACTGCGATAATCAATGGCCGCACCCAGACTTACCCACCCCAACGTTATCGTTTGTATAAAGTGCCCGATCCAACTGCCAAAGTGGGAGGAAAGAACGGCGGCAAGATCGAGAAAAACGTACTACAGGTTCAAACAGGGGTAGTTGCAGAACTGGCAGACTTTCTGTTTGATATGAAATTTGAAGTCAAAGGATTTAAAGTTACTGTTTCTTCCGCTGGCAGCTTTGTCCAGGATGAACCCTCCAATAACGCGCTTTTTACCGAAAATCAGAAAAAACTGATCAAAGGCAGAAAGCTTAACGACCGTGTGATCATTAACGATATTATAGCTGTAGGACCTGACGGAATCACCCGTCAGCTTAGCTCCATCACCTTTACGGTACAATAGAAAACAGTATTATGAAAAAAACAGGTATTTTAACCATAGCCCTACTGATTCTGGCAGTTACCCTGCCCTTATCGGCCCAGGTAACAGATACAACCAAAACGACGGATCCGTCGACCTGGTCAGGTGTGAATCTGGTCTATAAAAAGGAACATATCTTTAATAAGAAACCAATCGAATATCCGCACGTCAGGGAAGCCGACATCATGTGGTCAAAAGTGGTGTGGCGCATTATCGATCTGCGCGAAAAAATGAACCAGCCGCTGTATTATCCAACTAAAGTGATCGGCGACCGTATGAACCTGATTGAATTGTTGCTGCAATCCATCAAGGACGGGGGACTCCAGGCTTATTCGGCTCCGCTCGATGATCCCAATGAATTCAAAGAGCCGATAACCTATGACCAGGTTATGACTAATTTCGATGCTAAAGACAAAGTCATCGGCGTATTGAATGTGGCAACAGGTTTGACGGACTCCATCAAAATTAAAGGAGAGATCAATACAGATGAGGCTTTGCAGATTCTGGTGAAAGAAATGTGGTTCTTCGATCGCAAACGTTCCGTTCTCGATGTCAGGATCATAGGAATATGCCCGATCCGTGTATTTTTTGAACCGGAAGATACCAACAAAGAAAATATTCAGAAGGAAAAACTATTCTGGGTAAAATACCCCGAAGCTCGTCCTTTCCTGGCTCAGAAAGAAGTATTCAACGCTTTTAATGATTCGGAAATGCGGAGCTTTGACGAGATCTTCTATAAGCGGTTTTTTACCGGATTCATCGTTCAGGAAAGCAACGTCTATAATAACAGGATCGTCGCTGACTATACCCTGGGTGTTGAATCTCTTCAGGAAGCTGAACGGATCGAAAACCTGATCTTCCAGTTCGAACACGACCTGTGGGAGTATTAAGATTTAAATAAATTTTTCTCCTCCCCGCAGTTTCACCTCATCCACCATCATCCGGATCTGCTGTTCGTCCTGCTTACGGCAGATCATGAGCACGTCATCGGTATCCACGATAATATAATCATCGAGGCCCTGCACCACCGTCAGCTTTCCTTTGGGGGCATGAATAACGTTACGATTTGCCTGAAAGGTGATGGCCTGACCGCTTCCAATACCGTTTTCCGATTCATCATGGATCAGATGGTCATACAGACTTCCCCAGGTACCTAAGTCGGACCAGCCAAAATCTGCGCATAGGACAAACACATTATCAGCCTTCTCCATTATTCCATAATCTATGGATATCTTGCCGCAGGCTCCGTAAACCTGCCGGATGAAAGGTGTTTCTTCCGGGGTTCCGTACAAGTTGAGTCCATCATGGAATAATCCCTGAATTTCGGGGAGATATTTTTCAAAAGCCCGTGTGATAGATCCCAGCGACCAGATAAATATTCCTGAATTCCAGAAGAAATCGCCGCTTTCGACGAAAATCCGGGCCAGCTCAATATTCGGTTTTTCAGTAAAGGTTTTTACCGGTCGGAGGCACTTGTTTCCATCGATATCCTCATGCCTGTTCACCTGGATATAGCCATATCCGGTTTCCGGCCTGTTGGGCATGATCCCGAGGGTTAGCAGTACATCGCGGCTTTTGACAAAGTCGATCCCTTTCAGGACAATCCGGTTGAATTCCTGCTCATCACCGATCAGATGATCAGAGGGAGCTACGATGATGTTTGCATTTGGATTGATCATGGCAATCCGTTGGTTAGCGTAGGCTATGCAAGGTGCAGTATTGCGGCGAAGCGGCTCAAGCAAAACCTGACTTGCTTTGATTTCCGGCAATTGTTCAAGAATCAGCGAACCATATTCTTCATTACTCACAATCAGGATGTTTTCTATCGGACAAATATCTCTGTAGCGGTGAATGGTTTGCTGTAGAAGGGTTTGACCTGTACCCAGAATGTCGAGGAACTGCTTAGGCTTGCTGGTGCGGCTGTAAGGCCAGAACCGGCTGCCGATGCCTCCTGCCATGATAACACAAAAATTATTCTTGTCCATGACCCTAAGATACTATTGTTTCTTTTACTTCTGCCATCGGATGCACAGAATATATCCTCGATGAAACAGTATCACAACATTGATATCGCTTCCTGAGTTTTCGCCCCTTGATAAAGGTTTTTCCGCTTCGCAGGGTGAACTGTGTTCCTTCGGGAAGATCGGCAACACGAAGAACTCCGCTATCTTCCACCGTTTTTCCCAGCAACCGGTTTAACTGTTCTGAGGAACCTGACCCAATCAGTTTCCGCTTAAAATAGAACTGAACAATTGCAGCAGCAATCTCCCTATCCAGTAAACCGGCTTTCAGAACCTCCACCAGCATATCCCTGAATTCATTTCTCCATTCAGGACCATGGGGACTGACCCTTCGTCCATATTTTTTCCAATTCCGGAAATGGGCAATCTCGTGCGCCAGAGTAATCAGAAATTCAACCGGATGCAAATCATGATTAACCGTTATAAAAGCAGGACGTCCCTTACGAGGTACCCTGAAATCACCATGTTTACTGCGTCGGATTTTAGCCAGCATAACGGGCACAGGCGATGCAATCAGCCAACTGTTGACCAGTTCCTCTGATCCTTCCAATAAACGCGTTTTCCAAGAATCCATCGGCAATATTACGTAATTTATTACTATCTTGGTTTAAATTTAGGTTGCTATGGGGATCCTGATAAGCCTCGGAAGATATATGGTTTTTGTACGGCGCATTTTTTCGAAACCCGAAAAACACGGAATTTATTTCCGCCAGATTTTTCGTGAGATAGATAAATTAGGGGTATCCTCGCTCGGAATCGTTGCCATCATCTCTTTCTTTATCGGGATGGTAGTCATCATCCACATGACTTCCAGTATTGGAAATCCCCTCATTCCAACCTATTACTTTTCCTACACCGCGCGTGATGTGCTGGTATTGGAATTCTCATCAACCGTTCTGTGCCTGATTCTTGCCGGAAAAGTAGGCTCCAATATCTCCTCAGAAATCGGCACTATGCGGGTTACTGAACAAATTGACGCTCTGGAAACCATGGGGATCAACTCAGCTGCCTACCTGGTTCAGCCAAAAATAATCGGCATGATGATCACCACCCCGGTTCTCGTGATACTGAGTATTTTTATCGGACTCATCGGTGGCTGGGTTGTTTCCATTGCCGGCCACCTGATGACCAGTGCCGATTATATCCACGGAATCCGTTTTAATTACGACTCCTTTAAGGTTTTGTATACCCTGATCAAATCAGTGGTATTTGCTTTTCTGATAACTTCGATTTCGGCGTATTTTGGATATTACACAAAAGGCGGGGCTCTTGAAGTTGGCCGGTCCAGTACGCTGGCAGTGGTTTACAGCATGATCATGATATTGATTTCCAACTATCTGATTACACAAATCATGCTGGGATGATCAGAGTGGACAACATATCGAAATCATTCGACAAGAACAATGTTCTGCTCGAAGTTTCAGCCGTGTTCACTGAAGCCCAAACAAACCTGGTCATCGGTCGCAGCGGCTCGGGTAAAACCGTTCTGCTGAAATGCCTGATTGGCATGTTTGAACCCGACAGCGGAGAGATCTGGTATGGAAACGACCGGTTTACCGGACTGGATTCCGACCAGCAAAGAATTTTCAGGCAGCAGATGGGTGTGGTTTTCCAGGGCGGAGCGCTGTTTGATTCGCTTACCGTTGAGCAAAATATCCGGCTACCCATGGATTTCTTCACCGATTGGACCCGTGATCAAAAACTGGAAAGGGTGAATTTCTGTCTCCAGAGGGTTCACCTGCCGGACTCAAATAGGCTATTACCGGCCGACCTCAGCGGCGGCATGAAGAAAAGAGTAGCCATTGCAAGAGCTATTGCACTGAATCCCAAGTATCTGTTATGCGACGAGCCCAACTCGGGCCTCGACCCGCAAACAGCTATCGTGATTAATAACCTGATCCATGAAATTACACTCGAATTCAAAATAACCACGGTGATCAATACTCATGATATGAATTCGGTGATGGAAATTGGCGATAGCATCCTTTTCCTGTCGGAGGGACGTAAGTGCTGGGAAGGTTCACGAGAAGAAATCCTGACCAGCGATAACAAAGTGCTTAATGATTTCGTTTTTGCATCAGAACTGATGAAAAAATTCAAATGAGTAAAATACTGATATACTCGCTATTACTGATTCTTCTGATGCTGAATTCCTGTGGAAACAACCGGTCCAGGTCTCAGGCAGGAATCTTATCTGAAAAGAAAATGGTTGAACTGCTGGTGGATACGCATCTTGCCGATGCCATTCTGTTTGTTGACAACTCCCGGTCGGATGAGAAACGCGATAAAGCTCTGTTCTATTACCCGTCAGTTCTTGAAAAACACGGAATCACCAAAGCCCAAATGGACTCATCGGTGTCCTGGTATATGAGAAATCCTGCTGCATATGCGCGGATCTATGAACAGGTGATGAAGGATCTGGAAAAACTGCAGGCCGCTGACAAAAAGAAAGAAAAAACCGAGTAACATTTTGGAATGCGAAAATTCTCAGCCCACAGGATCTACCCGGTCAGCGGCCCACCCATCAGCTTTGGTATTATTGAGACAGCTGACGACGGAACAATTCTGAACATCCGGAACACAGGCGGGCAGCCGGTAGAGGAAGCCGGGCTCGAATTCTATCCCGGCATTATCATGCCGGGACTGGTTAATGCCCATTGCCATCTTGAATTGTCACATCTCTCCGGTTTGATCCCTCAGCGTAACGGTATCACCGGCTTTGTTTCAGCGGTAAGCAAAATTCGTTCATCCGATCCGGAAAAAATCCGACAGGCAGCAAACGACGCCGATCGAAAAATGTACCGGGACGGAGTATCCGGTGCCGGAGACATCAGCAACACTAGTATCACCTTATCAACCAAGATGAACAGCCGGGTTCAGTACCATACCTTCGTTGAAGTATTCGGATTGGAAAAAGGAAACGCAGCGATCAGGTTTGAGCAGGCACTCCAATTGGCAAAAGCATTTAACGATGCCGGTCAGCCCCACTCGGTCTCTCCCCATGCTCCCTATTCAGTGGGGGTTGACCTTTGGGAACTTATAACCCGGGAAAATACGCTGACCAGGCGCATCAGCATTCATCATGATGAGAGCCCGAATGAGCGTGAGCTTCTGGAACACCGCACCGGCATTATGGCTGAAAATTTCCGGCAAGCCGGTTTCGATCTGACCAACATACCCGATGAAGCCCCCGACGTTTTCAAATTACTTGGCAAATATCTGCCCGATTCGGATTGGATCCTGGTGCATAATACAATCACGGATCCCCTGCCGCCAGTTTGCGGTATGAAGTCCGGGGTCTATTGGGTTCTCTGCCCGCGTTCGAACCGCTACATCGAAAACCTTTTGCCTGATATTGAGGGGTTTGCTGCCAGCGGGCTTACCGTTTGTCTGGGAACCGACAGCCTCGCTTCAAACGTTAGCCTTTCGGTGCTGGATGAGATGAAAACGATCATGGAAGCGGCGCCAGGAATTGCCTTTGATACCGTTTTGCGGTGGGCTACCTTAAATGGAGCCCGTGCATTGGGCATGGAGAAGAATCTGGGCACCATCGAAAAAGGCAAGAACCCGGGCCTGGTAAATATTCCGGTTTTTGATTGGAAAAAGGATCGGCTAACTGCCGAAAGCAAGTCCATCCGCTTGATTTAATGCTTATTATGGCTACTTTTTTGTTTGACGACATCATATTCGGCCCAGTTAAAAGCAGGCGCCTGGGTACTTCGCTGGGCATCAACCTCCTTCCGACAACCGGTAAACTCTGCAATTTCAATTGCATCTACTGCGAGTGCGGGTGGAGTTCCGGATCAAATCTGAAAACCCGGCTACCCTCGCGTGAAGAGATACGTAATCGCCTTGAAGAAAAGCTCTTACAAATACGAGACAACAGAACAATGCTCGGCCGGATCACATTTGCCGGGAACGGGGAGCCTACCCTTCATCCCGATTTTGCGGGTATAATAGCAGATACCATCGGGATACGCGACCGGATTGTCCCCGGTGTAAAAATTGCGGTTCTGTCAAATGCTTCTAATCTGGATAACCCGGAAATATTTGATGCGCTCGGAAGGATCGAAATGAATATTCTGAAACTTGATTCAGCGAATGAACAGACAGTAAAACTGATGAACCAACCGCCATTGGGTTACCGTGTGGACCGGGTGATTGAAGGAATGATGCGGTACAGAGGCCGTTTCATCCTCCAAACCCTCTTTGTGAAAGGCGAGTTCGGAGGAATTCACGTGGATAATTCAGGAGAAAAAGAAGTTAAGAGTTGGTTAGAAGTGGTTAAGAAAGTGAGACCGGAAATGGTGATGATTTATACTATCGCCAGGGATACACCGATACAAACCCTTCAGAAAATAAAGTCGGAAATCCTGGATAATATCGCCGGAGAGGTCCGCAAACTCAGTATCCCTGTGCAGGTTTCGTACTAATTCATGAGCATGACCGCAACCCGGAAAACCATACTCGTAAGTCCGCTCGAATGGGGGCTCGGGCATACCGTCAGGCTGGTACCCTTCATCCGTAAAGCTCTCGGCCAGGGTCATCAGGTTATCCTCGCATCCGATGGCGCTTCCCTTGATTTTTTGAGATATCATTTTCCGGATCTTTTATGGATACGGATGCCCTTTTATACGATTCAATATCCGGAAAACGGAAGATTTTTCAGAAAACTGATCCCGCAGATTCCCGGCATTTTGCGGGCAATCCGGAAAAATCATAAACAGGTTGACGAAATCGTTGCGAAATACAATATTTCCGAAATAATTTGCGACCATAGGTATGGGTTATATCACAAGGATGTACATAGTATATTTATTACCAACCAGTTGTGGTTAAAAGCACCGAAAGGCTGGAGCTTTGGCGAAGGGTTCATGTACCGGCTTCACCGGATGGCCCTCAGAAAGTTTTCTGAGATCTGGATAGCCGATTATTCCGGAAAGCCAAACCTGTCGGGGCTGCTGACCCACCCACCGCGCTTTCCTGAGAATGCGAAATATATCGGACCTGTTTCACGGTTCCAGGACGTTGTTCCTGAACGTCCTGAGTATTCAAAGCCATTTGAGGTTCTGGCACTCGTTTCTGGACCTGAGCCTCAACGCACACTGTTCGAGAACCTGCTGAAAGAACGGTTTATGAGCAATGAAATTCCATCGGTGATATTCCGGGGCTTACCGCCATCGTCTCCGGATGAAAACCCCGCCATCACGCAGGAGGGGACAGTTTTGCTGATTAACCATGCCCGCGACGAGCATCTTGTCTGGTATATTCTGCAGGCTCAGGAGATTATTTGCCGCCCTGGTAACTCAACTTTATCTGATCTGGCCTATCTCGGTAAAACTGCGTTGCTTGTGCCAACCCCAGGCCAAACAGAACAGGAATACGTAGCGAGGCACCTCGAAAGACAGGGGCTGTTCCGGGTGTGCGAGCAAGGATCGTTAAGGACGATAAGACGGTAAGAGAGAAAGAGGTTAGGGGTTAGAGGTTAGGGGTTAGAGGGTGAGTATTGCAGGATGCCCCTTATCAGTTGCCACTAGCTAAAGCTAGTGGATTGAATATGTGACATTTACAATTTTGGGCTTTAACCCAATTTCCTGAATCCTTTGATATGATTTGATCAATATGGTAAAAAAATATTTGGCCTAAAGGCCATAATCTATTGATTATCAACTACAACCACTAGCTAAGGCTAGTGGCAACTGATAATGACACCCAGGTAAAACACAGATTTAGTGGCAATTTATAACACTCTGATCCCTGATAACCTCTAACCTCTAACCTTTATGCCAGCTTAAAGTCCATCTGCCTCTTAGCCAAATTAGTGCGGGCAATTTCAATGGTCACTTTCTGTCCAATTACAAAGCGCCTGCGGGTATGCGCGCCAACCAGACAGTAATTCTTTTCATCGTATTCGTAAAAATCGTCATCCATATCGCGCATCGGGACCATTCCTTCACAATGATTTTCAATTAATTCCACATAAAAGCCCCATTCACTGATTCCTGAGATGATGCCTTCAAATTTTTGACCCACTTTATCCTGAAGAAATTCAACCTGCTTGTATTTTACGCTCGCCCGTTCTGCATTGACTGCCCGGTCTTCCATCATGCTCGATTGAATGCACTTGCCCTCAACCTTTTGCTGATTTTCGGAGGGTTCATTATGTAGATACATATCGAGCAAACGATGAACCATCAAATCAGGATAACGCCTGATCGGGGAGGTAAAATGGGTGTAATGCTCGAATGACAGCCCGTAGTGACCGATATTCTGAGTGGAATATTTAGCTTTGGCCATCGCCCTGATAGCCAGGCTTTCAATAATATACTGTTCGTTTTTACCCTGGATATCCGTTAGAAGCCGGTTCATCGATTCGGCGATCGCTTTATGGCTTGCCGTTTTGATCGAATAGCCGAATTGGTGGATAAAATTCGAGAAATTTTGCAGCTTCTCTGCATTTGGCCGGTCATGGATGCGATACACAAAGGTTTTTGCACGTTGCCCCTGCTTAACTTTACCGATTCGTTCAGCCACTTTTTTATTAGCCAGCAACATGAACTCCTCGATCAGCCAGTTAGATTCCTTGGCCTCTTTAAAATAGACTCCGGTTGGTTTCCCTTTGTCGTCGATATAAAACTTCACCTCCACACGCTCAAAGGAGAATGATCCCTGCTTAAACCGGTTCACACGCAAGATCGAAGCCAGTTTGTGGAACTGCAAAATTTCGGTTGAAAGATCTCCTTCGCCTGTCTCAATAATCTGTTGTGCTTCCTCATAAGAAAAGCGGCGGTCGGAATGAATAACTGTTCTGCCAAACCATTGATTCACAACCTCTGCCTGTTCGTTCATCTCAAAGACTGCCGAAAAACAGAGCCGGTCCTGATGAGGTTTGAGTGAGCAAAGGTCATTGGACAGGCGTTCCGGCAGCATAGGGACTACCTTGTCGACCAGGTAGACTGATGTACCGCGGGCAAATGCCTCTTTATCGATTTCTGAAAATGGTTTCACGTAATGGCTAACATCGGCAATATGCACCCCGATTTCCCAGTTTCCGTTGGCCAGTTTGTTCAGCGAAAGGGCATCATCAAAGTCCTTGGCATCACCGGGATCGATGGTAAATGTGGTTATCTCCCTGAAATCCCTTCTCGATTTTATATCCTGATCGGTAATCTCTCCCGGCACCAGTTCTGCCTGGCGGAGGACATTTTCGGGGAATTTGTACGGGAGTTCAAATTCAGCCAGAATGGCATGTGATTCTGTTTCATGAAGACCTGCAGCGCCCAATACATCAACCACTTCACCGAAAGGATTTTTGGCGCTCGGCGGCCAATCAGTAATACGGGCAACCACTTTCTGTCCCTCTTCGGCACCCTTCAGATTGCGCGGATGAATGAATATATCGTAAGGCATGTCGCGGTTATCGGGGATCAGGAAATAATAGCCGGATGACCGTTCAATGGTTCCGACAAAGGTGCGTTCCCTCTGTTCGAGGATCTCCACAATCTCACCCATCAGGCGCTGGCCTTCCCTGCGGGCATACAGATATACCTTTACCTTGTCGCCGTTCAACGCCCGGTTCACATTGCGGTTATTTATATAGACATCCTCCTTGACCTCATCGGTAATTATATATGCGGCACCCGAACGGGTTATCTGTACCGTACCGATAATGTGTCCGCCATGAACTTTCAGTTTGAACTTGCCACGCTCAACCTCAATTAATTGACCGCTACGGAGCAGCTCTTCCAAAACATCTGAAATCAATTTCCGCTGATCCGAATCAGTTAACCCCAGTTTTGCACTGATCTGTTTATAATTCAATACCTGTGCTGTATTCTGATTGAATAGTCCGAGAATTTTACTCCGGAGGATTTTTTTATTGGCTGATTTGGGACTCTCTTTTTGGGTTCTTCTTACCATTATATATAATTTGTTGCAAAATTAACCAAATTCAAAGGGATTATTCTGATTTACATTAAATTTGGGTTAATTAACTATCTCACCGTGAGTTCGCGATACCTGTTTTTCTTATTCCTGGCCCTTGGTCTGACTGTATCAAAGCCGCTGCTGATCCATGCACAGGATTTGAATTACACGCATTATACTGTTGAATCCGGACTCTTGTTCCCTTCCAACGAGGTATACGGGATCCTGTTTGATAAAGATAATGTATTGTGGGCGACTACTGACCGGGGAGTCTGGCGATATGACGGCTATACATCCAGGCAGTTTACCGTTACCGATGGGTTAAAAGAAAATACCAATTTTCGGATTTTCTCGGATACTCTAGGCCGGATATGGGTTTCGTCCATTAATAATTATCTGTATCAAATCGTCGGAGATTCTGTTCAGATGCATCCAATGAGCGAGAGCATTCATAAAATTGGTAATTCCAGCGGATTTATCCAGCAAATCACAGAAAACACCGATGGCTCCATTTATCTGAGTTTTAATCGCCCGGGCTTAATCCGTTTCAAGAACGGGGAACTGCCATACAAGATTAATTCGCAAAGAATAAATCATGAGAATGCATCAGTTGGTATCCACTATAAACCGGATGAATATTACTGGGATATGATCAGAATCCCGGATACCAACCGGCATCTGAAAACCACGGTTACTGCTTCAAAGGATTGGGTCTACCTGACATGCGGGCTGATGGACCAAAAAAACAACTTCCGCAAAGACCTATGCCCGATTGGTGAAAATGAATTCCTCTTTAGTTATTCGAATAAGGTTTTCCATATTAAAGACGGAAAATTAAAAGGGGAACAAGCCTTTTCCAACGATATTATAGATGTATATGCCGATAAAAAAGGCGACTTCTGGATCGGTCTTGAAAAAGAGGGAGTCCTGCGATACCTGAAAGGTGATCTGAAATCTGCACCCCTTCGATATCTGTACGGAGAATCCATTTCAGGAATCGCTCAGGATCATGAAGGCAATTATTGGTTCTCTTCCACTACCAACGGAATTTTTCAGACCAATACCTTGGATATTACAGTCTTTGAGAATGCCACCTCTGATGTAAAAGACAATATTATCACTGCCATGACTTCAGATGGAGAAAATGTTTATCTGGGTACTCAAACCGGTCTTCTTTTGAAAGGAACTGAACTCCTGAACCAAAATTACTTTTTCCACCCGATTAACATTCCCGCTGTCGATGGTCCAATCAGAAAATTGTTTTTTACTCCTGAAAAACATCTGATTGTTTACAATAACCATCTTGTGGAAATTGACACCCTTGGTCAGTTCAGGGGAATAAAAAAAATAGAAGCCTATCCCTATGATTATATCAGACAACAAAATGGAGAATGGCTGGCCAGTTTCACCGGGGTCATTTTTGTCGTCAAGAATGACCGGATAGTCGGAAGATGGGATACTGAAGCCATTCAAAGGGCATTTCCAACTGAAAGCAACTTGTTGCACGCCATAAACCGGGTTCGCTGCATGTTTCTGGATTCAGGCGGCAGACTATGGACGGGATCACAGAATTCGGGCCTTTTCTCAAGTCAGGACTCGGTGATTTTTCCGTGGGTGAAAAAAGACAGTTTGTTTGGGAAAAGAACTCATGATATAGTTCAGGCGGGTGAAAATATTTGGGTCAGCATAGCCGATTATGGCCTTGCGGTTTTATTTCCTGATTCGTCATTCATCAGAATTACGCAAAAAGATAGCCTATCCAGCGATATAATTGAGGTGCTGTTCGCCGAAAATGATTCGGTTGTTTGGGCCGGGACCAACAATGGTTTAAACCGGATTACGCTGAAACAGGGTTCCAAAAAGCCCGATAGTATCGCTTATTATACGATGCGTGAAGGGTTGCCATCCAATCGTATTTTTCAGATTATCAAGCATAAAAACAATATCTGGATTTGTACCACCCACGGTGCAATCCGTCTCAATCCTGAATTTACGAAACCGCTGGATATTCCCCCGAAGCTGGTACCCGGCCCATTGTTAGTAAATGGCAAGTCAAGGGAACTTACTGACTCAATAGTACTGGGTCCGAACGATAAGAACCTGGTTTTCAAGTTTAAAGCCATAACTTATCGAAAACCCAGTACGCTGAGGTATCGATATAGACTGATCGGCATTGACAAAGAATACATTATCACAACTAACCTGGAGTCACGCTACCACGACCTGAATTACGGAAATTACACATTTTACTTAAATGCCTCCTACAACGGAGTTTTCGATCCGGCAACCGAAAAAAAATTCAGCATCCAAATCCAGAGACACTGGTATGAGACACGCCTTGCCCGGGTTCTTTTTATTTTACTCTTGTTGGCGCTTATTTTCACCGTATTCAGGCTGATTCTTAAGGCGACTAAAAAGCGGGAACTTGAAAAACGTCAACTTCTGCAGGCTGAAAAACGTTCGCTGCTGTCACAGATGAATTCCCATTTTATTTTCAATTCATTGAATTCCATTCAACATTTTATTGTTCAAAATGATGAATTTCAGGCTAATAATTACCTTACAAATTTTTCCGGACTAATCCGCAAAATCCTTGAGAATTCGAAAAAAAATCTGATTCCGCTGCATGAAGAGATTTCCACCTTATCGCTGTATCTGAGCATGGAAAAACTGAGGTTTGAAAATGAGTTCGAATATCAGATCATCAAAGATAACCGCATTGATTATTACGAAACGATGATTCCTCCGATGCTGCTCCAGCCGTTTGTGGAAAATGCTATCTGGCATGGGTTGATGCCTTTGAAAACTAAAGGAACATTGATTATTTCCTTCACGGCCAATAATGATTTTTTTCACTTTCGTATCGAGGACAACGGAATCGGACGGGAAAAGGCATTAATTATAAAAGGGAAAAAGGAACCCCATGTGTCCACGGGCATTCAGAACGTTCAGGAACGAATTGAGCTGTTAAATAAAATAAATAAAAAGAAAATTCATCTTACGATAACCGATCTCCGGCGATCTGACGGAACTCCCTCGGGCACCCTTGTTGAAATAGTGTTACCAATTGATATTAAACTTTAATCGACCAATCATGGAAGGCAAAATCAAAACCATAATCGTGGAAGATGAGCATAAAAGCTTGCTCACACTCCAAACCTTGCTGGAACGTTATTGCCCTGAAATAAAGGTGATTGGTACCGGCAATTGCGTAGAAGCGGGCATCCGGGTATTGGAGGAATTAAAACCCGAATTGGTTTTCCTCGATATCGCCATGCCTGACGGCGATGCATTCGATCTGCTGAACCGGATCGGAAAGGTGGAATTTGAGATCATTTTCATTACAGCCTATAATGATTTCGCGCTTAAAGCATTCGAGTTTTCAGCATTGCACTATTTACTCAAACCGATCAATTACATGGAGCTTCAGGATGCAGTACAGCGATATCTGAAAATCCGGCCCGTAAGCCATATCCAATCCAGACTCGATATTCTGAATAGTTCATTGAAAAACCATTTCGACAAAATCAGCCTGCCTTCAAATGATGGGCTCATCATTGTAGAAATTCAGGATATCGTTCGCTTTGAAGCTGCCGGCAATTACTCAACTGTTTTTCTTTCAAAAGGCGAAAGCATTATTGTTACCAAAACGCTCAACCAGTTTGAAGAGATACTCACGGAGTTGCACTTTATCCGGATCCACAATACCCACCTGATCAATTTACGGTATGTGAAAAAATACCAGCGCGGACAGGGAGGGGTGGTCACCATGAACAACGGTACCCCATTAAAGGTATCCCGAACCCGCAAAAATGAGTTTATCGAAGGGCTGAGAAACCTCAGTCTGACCATTGGGAATTCCATCTAGACGATAAACCCAGCAGCTTATACAGTCAACCCAGCAGTATACACAATCCTGATTTTTTTCTGGAATCGGAAATTTATTTTTGAATCCTACTAAAACGAATAATGTTAAAGACAACCAAATATAGCATTAACAAAAAAGGGGAGAGTTACTCCCCCTTCATCCTTTCAGTATTACCCATAAGGATCCGCCCGGATCTCTAACCCTGCACTTTGCCAACTTCCAAATTAGCCAGGTTTCCCTTCCCTTCCCCCTGGCTAATTTTTTTTACTTTTACCGTAGTAAAATTATCCCTGATATATGGCTGAGTTTATCTTATACAACACGCTTACCCGCAGGAAGGAGATATTTGAACCTCTCCAGCCGCCGTTTGTCGGACTTTATGTGTGCGGCCCCACGGTTTACGGTGATGCACATTTGGGCCATGCCCGGCCGGCCATCACCTTCGACCTGCTTTTCCGGTATCTCCGCCACATCGGATATAAGGTCAGGTATATACGTAACATCACGGATGTCGGTCATCTTGAAAACGATGCCGATGCCGGGAGGGATAAGGTTGCAACCCAGGCATTGCTCGAACAAATTGAACCGATGGAGGTGGTTCAACGGTACTCCGATAACTACCACCACAATATGGATCAGCTGAACGTACTGAAACCCAGCATCGAACCGCGGGCATCCGGACATATTCCTGAGCAACTGGATATGGTGGCAAAAATCCTCGACAAGGGATTCGCATACATCAGCAACGGATCGGTCTATTTCGATGTCGAAAAATATAACCTGGACAATCATTACGGAAAACTCTCGGGCCGCATTCTCGAAGATCTTCTGGCCACCACCAGGGATCTCGACGGGCAGGAGGAAAAGAGAAATGCCTATGATTTCGCTCTTTGGAAAAAGGCTCTTCCGGAACATATCATGCGATGGAATTCTCCCTGGAGCGTTGGCTTCCCGGGGTGGCATCTCGAGTGTTCAGCCATGAGCACCAAATATCTGGGTGATGTGTTTGATATTCATGGAGGCGGAATGGATCTCATGTTCCCGCATCATGAATGCGAAATCGCTCAGTCGAAGATTGCTAACGGCAAGGACCCGGTCCGGTACTGGATGCATAATAACATGATTACCATCAACGGCCAGAAAATGGGCAAGTCGCTGGGTAACGGGATTTTGCTCGACCAGTTGTTTTCGGGGAACCATCCTTTGCTCGAGAAACCATATGGCCCCATGACCATCCGTTTTTTTATTCTCCAGGCACATTACCGGTCGACACTCGATTTCTCCAACGAAGCCTTGCAGGCCTCCGAAAAAGGCCTGGCCAGGCTGATGAAATCTGTGGCGATGCTTCCGGGATTGCCGGTGTCGGATGAAACCACCATAAATCTCGCGGATTGGAAGGCGAACTGCTACAATGCCCTTAATGATGATTTGAATACGCCAATCCTGATTGCCCATCTGTTTGATATGGTCAGGCTCATCAACCTAATGTCTGAAGGCAGAGAAAAGATCACCAGGGCAGACCTGGAAACTCTGGTTCAGCAATTCCGCCAATTCGCCTTTGATATTCTGGGCCTTCGCGAAGATCCGGAATCGGGACCGGACTCTCAGATGCTACCCAAAGTGATGGAACTGATCCTCGACCTCCGCCAGGAAGCCAAAAAAAACAAGGATTTTGCACTCTCAGACCGCATCCGCAACGAACTTGGAAAACTCGGTATTGTGGTGAAAGACAGAAAAGACGGAGCTGACTGGGAGACGGGAAGACAGTAAGAGAGGGTGAGAGGTGAGAGGTGAGAGGTTAGGGGGTGAGGATTGTAGGGTGCCCCTTAATACCCAATCCGATAATATGAGCAACATCAGCCGCGAAACCCTTACTGCGGTAGGCCAAACAGTACTGAGGGTGATCTATGCAGAGAAATAAGGAGGACTCTACCCTGACCACGGTACTCCTTTGAGCCTTGAGCCATTTTCTCTATCTTTGCCCCCTGATTTAAAGGCACAACGATGATACATCTCGCTCATTCCAAGGTTAAAACACTTCTTTCCACACCTCCGGCAGGACAGGAGGTTACAGTAAAAGGCTGGGTCCGCACCAAACGCGGGAACAAACAGGTTGCATTTATTGCATTGAACGACGGTTCAATAATTCATACGATCCAGGTAGTAGCCAATCCCGAAAGTTTTGGTGAAGACTTAATGAAATCCATTACCACCGGAGCTTGTTTAAAGGTGACCGGCAAACTGGTTGAAAGTCTCGGAAGCAGCCAGCCGGTTGAGATCCAGGCCACTGAAATAGAATTATACGGAACCGCTGATCCCAATACCTATCCGTTGCAGAAAAAAGGCCATAGCATGGAGTTTCTTCGTGATATCGCCCATCTCCGCCCGCGCACCAATACCTTTAGTGCTGTGCTGCGTGTTCGGCATGCGATGGCTTTTGCGGTTCATAAGTACTTTAATGACCTGGGCTTCTGCTATCTTCATACCCCGATCATTACCGGTTCTGATGCGGAAGGTGCCGGTGAGATGTTCCGGGTAACCACTCTCGACATCAAAAATCCTCCGCGCACTCCTGATGGACAGGTGGATTTCAACCAGGATTTCTTTGCCCGTGAAACCAATCTTACGGTTTCCGGTCAGCTTGAAGGAGAACTTGGCGCCATGGCATTGAGCGATATTTATACATTCGGACCCACTTTCCGTGCCGAGAACTCCAATACACCCCGGCATCTTGCGGAATTCTGGATGATCGAACCTGAAATGGCTTTCTATGAGATCAAGGAAAACATGGACCTGGCCGAGGATTTTGTGAAATATCTCGTCCGTTATGCTCTCGAAAATTGTGCCGATGATCTGGCATTTTTCAATCAGATGTATGACGGTGAACTGATCGATCGTTTGAAGATGGTGGTTGAGAATGACTTTATCAGGACGACCTATTCCGATGCGGTTGAAATCATCGTGAATTCAGGTCAGAAATGGGAATTTCCGGTATCCTGGGGAAGCGACCTGCAGGCCGAACATGAGCGATATTTGGTTGAAAAGCACTTTAAAAAACCGGTTATCCTCACCAACTATCCTAAAAAGATCAAGGCATTTTATATGTACCAGAACGAGGATAACCTCACCGTAAGGGGCATGGATGTGCTGTTCCCCAAAATCGGCGAGATTATCGGTGGATCGCAGCGTGAGCACCGGCTCGAAAAACTGGAGGAGCGCATGCATGAACAAAACCTGTCGGAAAAGGATTTGTGGTGGTACCTCGATACCCGGCGCTTCGGCACGGCTCCGCACAGCGGTTTCGGACTCGGTTTCGAGCGCCTGATCCTGTTTGTCACGGGAATGGGGAATATCAGGGATGTAATTCCTTTTCCGCGTACCCCCCGCAATGCTGAATTCTAAAAATTGCGTAACTTTCAGCCACAATAGCTCAACGTCACCAGACTGATCTGAATCTTATCCGATTCTGGTCTTAATTTGATTCTGTCTTAATTTAACATTATGCTCAAGCAACGTCTCCAGCAAAAACTACTGCAAAAGCTCTCGCCGCAGCAAATCCAGCTGATAAAACTCCTGGAAGTGCCTACCATGCAGCTTGAGCAACGCATTAAGAAGGAGCTTGAAGAAAATCCGATTTTGGAGGAGGGCCGTGAGGCGGATCCTGAAATTGATGATTCGCGCCTCGATGAAGATGAGCCGGAAAAGGAAAAAGATGAGATCTCTCTGGAAGAATTCAAGGATGATTACGATATCCCCGCCTATCGGCTAAATCCCAGAAACCGGTCGCACGAAGATGAAAAGGTGGTTGAAATCCCCTTCTCTGCCGGCATCTCCTTCCGCGAAAATCTCTCCAACCAGCTCGGTATGCGCATCATGGACGAGCATAAACAGGCTCTGGGTCACTATATACTGGGTAATATTGACGATGACGGTTACCTGCGGCGGGTACTCGGAAATATTGTCGATGATCTGGCCTTTTCCCTGAATATCTCAACCACTTTTGAGGAACTCCAGGAAATTCTGTTGATGATCCAGGAATTCGACCCGCCGGGCGTGGGGGCCCGGAACCTCAAGGAATGTCTTATCCTCCAGCTCGACCGGCACACGCGTGAAGGCAGATGCAATGATGATACAAAAAATGCCCGGACTATCCTGACAGACTATTTTGAAGAATTCACGCGAAAACACTACGATAAAATCCAGAACCGGATGAATCTCACTGATCAGCAGCTGAAATCATCCATTAATGAGATCATCCGTCTTAATCCAAAACCGGGCGGCGATTACGGTGATTCAACAATGCAGTCGTATCACCAGATTGTACCGGATTTTATTCTCGAAGATAACGACGGAATTCTCGAGCTCAGCCTGAATTCAAAAAACGCTCCCGACCTGCGCATCAACTCGTTGTATGCAAACATGCTTAAAAGCTATAACCAGGAGAGGAAAACCCGGAACCAGAACCGCAATCATAAAGAAGCCGCCACATTTGTGAGACAAAAAGTGGAGTCGGCCAAGTGGTTCATGGAAGCCATCCGACAACGCCAGCATACCCTGATCCTGACCATGAACGCAATCATGGAATTTCAGAAAGAATATTTCAAAAGCGGTGGGGATGAGATGCGCCTGAGGCCTATGATCCTTAAAGATATCAGCGAACGGACCAGTTTGGATATTTCAACCATCTCAAGGGTAGCCAATTCCAAGTATATTCAAACCGATTGGGGAATCTTCCCGCTCAAGTATTTCTTCTCTGAAGGCCTTCAAACGGATTCAGGCGAGGAGGTATCGACACGGGAAATCAAGAAAATCCTTGAGGAATGCCTGGAGAATGAAGATAAGCGGAAACCCGTTACCGACGATAAACTGGCATTGATCCTGAAGCAAAAAGGATATATTATTGCGAGAAGAACAGTAGCCAAATACCGCGAACAACTCAACATCCCCGTTGCGCGCCTCAGAAAGGAGCTGTAGTGAGGCCTTCCAGAATAATATCCGTTCTGTTTCACCCGGTCATCATGCCGCTGGTTGGAGTATTCATCCTGCTGACTTATGGCGGCTGGCTGAATTTGCTGCCGTCAGAAGGTAAAAAATATATTTACCTGGTTGTCTTGCTCACCACACTGGTCCTGCCATTGGCTATCATGCCCGTCCTCCTTAGAACAAAAGTCATAAGCAACTACCTGCTCACCGATAGAAACGAGCGCCGTATCCCTTTACTGATGATCGCCTTACTATACCTGATCGGGGCCTTTATCCTGCAGAAAGTCGACGCCCCGGTTATTCTCTCACTTTTCCTCAATGGTTCATCAATGGTCGTTCTGGCTGTCGCGATATTCAACTGGAGATGGAAAATCAGTAATCACATGGCAGGCATCGGCGGGGTAACCGGAATGGTTCTGGCAATCTCAATGCGGTGGATGCTGAATGAACAACTGATTATCGCGATTCTGTTTCTGGTGGCAGGCCTTACCGGCTATGCCTGTTTGAAGGATGATGACCACACCCCGGCTCAGGTTTACGTGGGCTACCTGGTTGGTTTGGCTATTAATTTCCTACTGATCAGACTGATATAAATCCTGATTCAGGAAATAAAAGTGTATCCAACCCCTTTAACCGTCCGGATATGTTCATCGCCGATTTTCTCCCTCAATTTGCGGATATGAACATCAATGGTGCGGTCGCCGACAATCACATCATCTCCCCAAACCGACCGGTAAATTTCCTCACGGGTGTAAACTTTTCCAGGCCTGCCCGCGAGAAGGTTCAGGAGTTCAAATTCCTTGCGGGGCAGATGAAGTTCCTCACCCGAACGGATCACCAGATACCGGTCCTGGTCGATTTCAAGGTCTCCAACACGTATAATTTTGAGTGAATTATTATTCTCACCAGTTAGCCGCACTCTTTTCAGCAATGCTTTTATCCGGCTGATCAATACTTTTGGCTTGATCGGTTTGGCGATATAATCATCGGCGCCGGCATCAAATCCGGCTACCTGTGAATAATCCTCCCCCCTGGCAGTCAGAAATGCAATCATTACCTCTTTCAGTTCCGGTATGGTACGAATCTGCTCACATGTTTCGATGCCGTCCATTCCGGGCATCATCACATCCAGGAGAATGAGATGGGGTAAAGCCTTACGGGCTATCCGCACTGCCTCTGCACCATTTTTCGCCACTTCAACCGTGAACCCCTCCGACCGCAGGTTATAGCTCAGAAATTCCAGAATATCCGGCTCATCGTCGACCAGCAGGATACGGGCTTCTTGCGGATTCATATAAAGGATTAAATGTTGCGCAAAGGTACAGCAGTATTTTCAGGGAAAGTCATTTCCCACATAAACAAATCGTTAAATTCGGGATGATCGGACAGTTCCACATACTGGATGCGACCGGCAAGTTCACGGGTATAATTCCGGAATTCGCCCGAGTGGAGCCACAAACGGGCTCCCAATCCGGATGTATTTCCCGCCCTGATCTGCCGTTTTTCCAATCCCCCGGGGATCAACCCGATTCTCCCGGCCGACCAGTCGTGCAGAGCATAGCCGAATCCTCCCGCCATAAAAACCTGCCGGACATCTTCTGCGACGATACCTGCTACCAGCATCAGCACCTTGATTCCGGCAGCAATGGCTCCCTTGGCGAGCTGAACTTCGCGGATATCCTGGGGAGACAAAGAGAGGCGAACGGCAGATATCAATTCTTCATTTTCTACCATATATCCCATCACATCAATCTTCCCGGCATCCAGCAAGAGTGCGACGGCATCAACCAGGCCCGAGCCGCAGAGGCCGATAGCCGGTTTCCCGCCTATGGTTACATATCCGTCGGGGCCGATGGCACATACTGCACCTTCGATCCCGGCCATCCCACAGGAGATGCGGGCTCCTTCGAATGCTGGTCCTGCAGCCGTTGCGCAAGCCAGAATTTCGCTGCCATTCCATAAAACCATCTCACCATTAGTGCCAATATCAAGAAACAGGCTCCATCCCGGTGGTGGATTCAGTAAAACAGAAGCTAACCCGGCCACAATATCTGCGCCGATATAAGAAGAAACCGATGGAACCATTTCGATCATGGCCTCAGGAAAACTGCTGAAACCGATTTCGGCTCCGGTAAGGTTTTGTTCTTCTAAAAAAACAGGAGTAAACGGATATACCGCCAGACTCTCCGGATTGACTCCTTTAAAGAGATGCAACATGGTAGGGTTGCCGGTCACAACCATCCGTCCGGCCTGACCGGGAACAAATCCATTTTGTGCACACAATCCGGCAGCGGCCTGTTCAATGGCCGATACAATTTCTTTGTGCAGACGGATGGTTCCTTCCCGATTTTCCCTGCAAAACTGGATCCGGCTGACTACATCGGCACCATAAGCGTGCTGCGGATTGGGAAAACTGGTGATCCCGATATTCCGGTGACTGCGCAGGTCGTCGAGAAAAACGACCACGGTGGTCGTGCCCAGATCTACTGCCAGTCCCAGAAAGCGCGGATCAAACTGTGGAAAGACATCTCGGACAGGTTCCGGATCCGGCCAGAAACTCTCGGTTAATACTTGCATCACTGAGGGTTCCGGAACATTCACCACAATATCATGATCAGGGTAAAATCCACATGCACGAACCACCCCAAGTCCTTCCACATCTACCTTACACTTACCGCATATTCCTTTGCCACCGCAGGGCGACGGCACATAGGCACCCTTTTCGCGGAGCGCCTCTAAAAGTGACACACCCGGGCTGCTGTTTACTTTGATCTTAGCACACATGCAGCAAAGATAGCAAAGGATATACTTAAGGGTTAAATTTAGAGATTCGAAAACCAGTTTTGAATTTTGAAGTATGAGATTCAAGTGGACTTTGGAGGTAATTTTTCCATTTTGAGCAACTAATCGCATCTATACTTGAAACAATAGTTCATTTATTATTTACAGAGGGTAAACTTTCCGGATACCTGGATCTTGTAATTCATAATTCAAAACTGGTTTTCGAATCTCTAAATTCTTACTTCCACCTTCTCCTAAAATTGAATCCCATTAGTGAATCCATTAACCGACATTCTCTCCCTCTTGCTGCCCCGGACGTGTCCGGCGTGCCGGAAACCCCTCAAAGACTGGGAGGAGTGCCTCTGCCTGGTCTGCCTGGCGCAGCTTCCGGTGACCCATTTTCATCTG
>JBBAAF010000052.1:0-24311 GCA_041658425.1 Bacteroidales bacterium
CAATTCTTCGAAGATTACCAATTGATCAACGGACTCGCCTTCCCGGGTAAAATCATCGAAATTAATATCAGCAATGGTATCGAAAGCTACCAGGTAACCTCCTATAAAAACGTTGTGGTTGATGAAATGGAGAACGATAGCAAGTATTTTTATAATACTTCAGGCCTTCGCCTGTAACCTTCATTCACAAACCGCGGATGAAGTGAGAAGTTTCAGTAAACTGTTTAAGCCAGCTGAAAACAGGCCCGATTATTCCCTTAAAATTGATCCCTCCAACGAATTCCGGCTGATCCTTACCGGAGGATTCTCCTTTTACAAAACCTTTGTTTCATCGCAGGACGGAGTAAAATGCACCTTTTATCCAAGTTGTTCCATTTATGCACTGAATACCATTAAAACTAACGGCCTCCTCGGCGTTCTTGATGCGATCGATCGCTTAACCCGCTGCAACGGGATCAGTCCGGAGAAATACCATATTCATGAACCTAGCCTGCGATTTTATGACCCTGTTGAAAAGATTCGCCATTAGAATCCGTTTAGGACGCAATTATGCGTCCATACAGTTAGGACGCAATTATGCGTCCCTACAGTTAGGACGCAATTATGCGTCCCTACTGTTATTGTTACTGCCTGGCCAAGTCATGTCGCAGAATATCTATGACGGACCCCATTCCCGGGAATTTGCCCAATACCTGATGCAAACTCACCAGTTTCAGCTTGCCAACGCTGAATGGGAACGGGTTCTTTTTTTAAACCCGGGAGATACTCTGGCCCGGCTGAACCAGTTAAAATCTTTCCGGTTCAGCCAAAAACCAGCTGAAGGCTGGCAAAAGTTAAACCGGTGGTATCCCGTCGGCTCATTATCGCGCCCATTCTCCCTGGAAGGAATCCAACTCACTCTGATACAAGGAGATTACACATCCTTCCATTCAGTACTCGAACGGTCGGCCGGATTAACCTCCACCGAAAAATCGAATTATCAATTGGGGTCATGGCTTTTGGAAGGTAATTGGATCAACCGGCCCGGGAAAAACCGGGAACCATCTTTCGCGATTGCCGCAACTGATGCCCGGCTTCTGGATCTTTATACCAAAACAAAAAACGTTCACCGGAAAAGTCCGGCTGCATCTGTAGCCCTTTCAGCGGTGGTTCCCGGACTTGGGAAAATCTATTCGCACGACTGGAAGGACGGGTTGCTATCCCTTCTGTTTGTTGCCACCAATACCTGGCAATCTTACCGGGGTTTTTCAAAAAACGGCATCAGCAGTGTTACCGGATGGATTTTCGGCAGCCTGGCAATCGGCTTCTATTCAGCCAACCTCTTTGGCTCCTGGAAATCGGCAAACATCTATAATACAAAACAAGTCGATCTGATCAGGCATGAAACAGAAGGTGTTCTTTTTACTCGTTAGCCTGATTTCTTTATCGGCATACTCACCGGCTCAAACGGTGGGTGAAACACGCGCTTTTGCTGATAGTCTGTACACTGCAGGCCACCTGGATGAAGCTCTTCCGGCTTACCAAAGGACCGCCTTCTTTATCCGGCCCGCGGTGGATGCTGAAGTTCTCAACCGTATAGCCGACTGTTTCTATTCCGGGGGCGATCTGGAAAAAGCACTGGAATTTTACGATCACAGTTACTTTGCGCAAACTAACGACAGCATTAAAAAAGAGGTTCTTTTCCGGAAATCTGCCTGTTACCTGAGAAGCCATAATTACAATTTTGCCCTGATGGAACTGCTCAGCCTGGAAGATAGTTTGAGTCCGGGCTTTGAAAGGAAACGCAATTTTTACCTCGGCATGACCTGGTTTGGGTTGGAGGATTTCAGCAAAGCCGGAAGTTACTTTGAAAAGGCTGCCGAAGATTCCGTGAGTCGGCAAAAGATCAAAGCGATATTTGCCGATACCAGGCATTTCTACCGTCCAAATCCGAAGCTGGCATCGTGGTTAAGCATTATCCTCCCGGGAGCCGGTCAGATCTATTCAGGAGAAATCTGGTCGGGCATCAATTCTCTTTTGCTCACCGGGTTCTTTGTTGGCCTCGGCTTCTATATTGTTACCGTAACATCACCCGTGGATGCTCTCTTTACCGCATTGCCCTGGTTTCAGCGATATTACCAGGGAGGATTCCAGCGAGCCGCCGATTTCGCAAAAAATAAACGGACAGAAAACCGAAGCAAGATTTTCAACGAGGTACTAGCTGTTATTGCATCGACCAAATGATTGCTTCCTTTAAAACCCCCAGACTGAAGTCTGGGGTTAATGAAGAGTAATCTTCAACTTTGGATCATAAATTGCCAGGTTCCGTAATATATTCAAAATCTGCAACTTCGACAGTATATAAAAGCTTATGTCAAGGACGAAAAGTACATCGATAGACTTGACTAACCCCAGACTTCAGTCTGGGGGTCTTCTCTCTGGGGGTCATCCGTCTTCTGCCTCCCAGGATAGACGCAAATATGCGTCTCTACGGTTTTCTGTCTTCCTTGCCTTCTGTATTCTGTCTTTTGTCTCTCCTGTTCAGGCTCAACTTCAGGTCTCCCGGGAGCCTAAAGAAGTGATCGAGGTTTTCGAGGCTATGTACCGATACGATCTGCCCGAGGCCGAGCGGAAACTGAAGAAACTCAATGCGACAAATATCGATCAGAATTGGATCGACCTTGCGCACGTCAACCTTCTTTGGTGGTGGCTGATATCAGGTGATGATTCACGCGATTATGATAATCAGATGACTGTAGTGCTCAACCGGGTCATCAACCGGTTTAAGAACCGTCCGATCGACAAAATGACCAACGAAGAGGTTTTTACGATGATACACAGCTATGCTTACCTGACACGGGTGGATATCTACCAGGAAAGATATTTCGTAGGGATAGTCAATCTACGGCATACTCTTGATTTTTTGGAGATTGCACTAAACAAGGTATGCCAATACGATAAATTTATGATGGTCAGTGGTTTGTATAATTATTTTGCTGCAGTTACGCTAATCAAATATCCGGTTTTCACTCCTTTTTTTACATTTGCGCCGAAGAGTGACCGGAACCTGGGATTTCAGCTGCTCAATCGATGTTCCCAAATGGATAACATCCTGATTAAGAATGAATCGCTCTATTATCTAATGAAGATAAATTATCAGCTGGAAGAAAATTTCGATCGCGCTTTACCTATTGCAGATCAACTCATCAGACAATATCCGAATAACCTGATTTACCATTTTCACCGGTTTATGATTCTGATCGAGGCCAACCGCAGGCCCCAGGCCTTGGCTCAATACACCAAACTGATGGAAGTTTCAATTAAAGCTCCAGGTCTCAATTCATTGCAGCGCAACCATCTGGTTGATATCGCAAAAAAAAGGCTGCTGAAAGAAAAAATTAATCCGGCAATCTGATCAGTTTTTCCATTCCGTCTTTGAAATTGCATCTATAACCAATATATGGATGCAAATACAATTATACCTAAACTGGCACTGGCATTGATACCTGGTATCGGGGCCAATATTGCACGGGCACTGATGGCACGATGCGCCACGGCCGAAGAGATTTTCAGGCTCAAACGCCGGGATCTGATTTCGATACCAGGGATTGGAACACTTCTGGCCGACCGGTTACTTCATAGCGAAACATTCAAGCGGGCTGAAGAGGAGATCCGCTTTATGGAAAAGGAGCGCCTGGATTGCCGTTTTCTGTTCGATGAAGACTATCCTCCACGGTTGGCTCAATGCCCGGATGCACCAATTGTTTTTTTTCTGCGTGGCGGACTTCCGGGACCGGGTTTCCGCATGCTCAGTGTGGTTGGTACCCGCAACCCCACAACCCGGGGAAAACAGATCACCCGCGACCTGATCCAGGGGCTGGCAGACAAGGGTCATCCGGTAGTAATCACATCTGGCCTGGCCTATGGAATTGATATACAGGCACATATAGCGGCCCTTGAATCTGGCCTAAAAACAATTGCCGTTCTGGGCCATGGATTTCATACTCTATATCCGGCAATCCACCGGCAAATCGCTGATAGAATTACGGAACAGGGAGGGCTGATTTCCGATTTCTTCAGCCACAATCTGCCGGAGCCAAAGAATTTCATTCGCCGCAACCGGATCATTGCCGGCCTGACGGAGGCGACCCTGGTGGTTGAGTCCGGCATTAAAGGAGGTGCTATGGTAACAGCCGAGATGGCCAATTCCTATGATCGTGACGTAATGGTTATACCCGGCCGGCCCGACGATCTCATGTCGAAGGGGTGTAACTATCTGATCCGAAGCAATCAGGCTTCATTAGTCGAGAGTGCCGGGGATATTGAATACCTGCTGGGCTGGAACCAGGGTCCGGTAAAGAAACTCCCCACTGAACCCTTGCTGTTTGAACAGCTGGATCCGGAGGAAATGACCATCTACGGATTACTAAACGGGCCGCCTGTGTCGGTCGATCAGATCTGCCGGTTGGCAGAGTTTCCGGTTCAGAAGGTTTCCTTTCTTCTTTTAAGCCTGGAATTCAAGGGATTAATTCAGGCAATGCCAGGAAAACTGTATGCCCGGACCGATAATTAAATTCTTGAAAATATGTTCTAAATCGTTTTTTTCTATTCAAAAATCCGCTACATTTTCGGCATAAAACCTATTGAGTAAATCTTAAAAACCTTAACAAGAATGGATCCACGAGTAGAAAAATTCATGGCAAAAATTATTGCCAAGAATCCGAGCGAAGTAGAATTCCACCAGGCCGTCCTGGAAGTTTCGGAATCACTGATTCCCTTCATCGAAGAAAACCCGAAGTACAAGCATGCCAAGATTCTGGAACGCATCGCTGAACCGGAAAGGGTATTAATGTTCCGTGTTCCCTGGCAGGATGACAAGGGCGAAATCCAGATCAACAGAGGTTATCGTATTGAGATGAACAGTGCAATCGGGCCCTACAAAGGCGGTTTGCGTTTTCACCCAACAGTCAACCTCGGGATTTTGAAATTCCTGGCTTTTGAGCAGGTATTTAAAAACTCATTAACCACCCTGCCCATGGGCGGTGGTAAAGGGGGATCGGATTTCGACCCGAAAGGAAAATCGGACTCTGAAGTAATGCGGTTCTGTCAGAGTTTCATGACTGAGCTCGCCCGGCATATCGGACCAAACACTGATGTACCGGCCGGTGACATCGGGGTCGGCGGTCGTGAGATTGGGTTCCTGTTTGGACAATATAAAAGGCTGAGGAACGAATTTACCGGCGTTCTTACCGGCAAAGGGCTGGAATGGGGTGGCAGTTTGATCCGTCCGGAAGCTACCGGTTACGGATGTGTCTATTTTGCACAGGAAATGTTAACTACTCGTGGCGACAGTTTCAAAGGCAAAACAGTATCAGTTTCCGGTTCAGGAAACGTAGCCCAGTATGCTTGTGAAAAAGCTACCGAACTTGGCGCCAAAGTAGTAACCCTATCTGATTCAAATGGTTTTATTCATGATCCTAAAGGAATTACCCCTGAAAAACTGGCCTGGGCAATGGAACTTAAAAACGTTCGCCGCGGCCGGATCAGCGAATATGCCGATAAATTTAACTGTGAATATCATGAAGGCCAGCGTCCATGGGGAGTAAAAGTTGATATCGCCCTGCCATGCGCTACCCAGAATGAAGTGAATGACGAGGAAGCCCGCGCCCTGGTTAAAAATGGATGCATCTGCGTTTCCGAAGGAGCCAACATGCCATCCGTTCCGGAAGCTGTCGAAGTATTCCTGAACGCTAAAATCCTGTACGGTCCGGGTAAAGCTGCCAATGCCGGCGGAGTTGCCACTTCAGGCCTTGAAATGTCGCAAAACTCGATGCGCCTGAGCTGGACCCGCGAAGAGGTCGACGCCCGTTTACATACCATTATGATCAATATCCACAAAACCTGCCAGAAGTACGGTACGGAAAAAGATGGATTCATCAACTATGTCAACGGTGCCAACATAGGCGGATTTGTCAAACTGGCCGATGCCATGATGGCACAAGGACTTGTGTAGGGACGCATATATGCGTCCCTACAGAGGGCACGGGGGTTGGTGTAGAGACGCATATATGCGTCTCAAATAATCAACATGGAACTAACAGATACTCATTGTCATATTTATCTTCCGGAATTCGATGGTGACCGGGACAATACAGTACAGAATGCATTCGCATCCGGAATAACCCGGATTTTCCTTCCTCACGTCGATCGGTCAACCACCGCCAGCCTTTTGGACCTTGCCGATCACTACCCTCAAAATTGCTTCCCTTTGATGGGCCTTCATCCCACCTCGGTGAATGCCACCTTTGAACAGGAACTCAAACATACAGAGTCATTGCTTGACACGCGTAAATTCTATGGCATCGGAGAAGTGGGTATCGACCTGTATTGGGGTAAAACTTTCCGCGATCAGCAGGAAGAAGCTTTCCGGATTCAACTCGGATGGGCTTCAAACAGGAATCTCCCGGTAATCATTCATGTAAGGAACAGTCATGCCGAAACCGTTCAAATCATTGAGAGATCAGGGTTAACCAACCTGACGGGCATCTTCCACTGTTTTACCGGAACACTGGATCAGGCCAGGGAAATCATCGGAATGGGGTTCCATCTCGGGATCGGAGGGGTATCAACCTTCAAAAATTCAGGCCTCGATCAGGTACTTCCCCATATTGATCCCAGGTGGATCGTTCTCGAAACGGATTCGCCCTACCTGGCTCCGGTCCCGTATAGGGGAAAGCGAAATGAACCCGCCTATCTGATTCATACCGCCTCCAGAGTGGCCCATATATATAGTATGACTATCGAAGAGTTCGGACAACTGACAACCGATAACAGTCAACACCTATTCGGGATATGAATTTGGTGAAATAACTGTTTAGAACACTGGTTTTAATAATTTTTTTGTAATTTTCGCCGCGTTTTTTGGAGAGATGGCCGAGTGGTCGAAGGCGCACGCCTGGAAAGCGTGTACCCTGCGTGAAGCGGGGTCGAGGGTTCGAATCCCTCTTTCTCCGCCAACTTTTTTTTATTAATTTTGTCAAACAAACACGGAAACAAGTATTAACCAATCGATTTTTTAGTCATGAAAAAACTTGCTTTAATAGCTATTTTTGGGATGCTTACATTAGGAGCATCGTTTCTTGTTCTTAAGGCTCAGAATCAGCCTACCACATCTCCGGACACTTCAATTAAGGCTAAACCAGTCACTGTTGCTCCGGCAGCTACAACAACTGCTCCTGTTGAAGCGGAAAAGTCTATGCACCAGGTAGTAAAAGAAAAATTTATTGAAGGGGGCGCCGGGTTTATGGGCATCATTGCTCTTACCATGATTGTAGGTTTGGCAATATCCATTGAAAGGATCATCTATCTTTCACTGTCGACCACCAATACCGACAAACTCCTGACAAAAATGGAAAAAGCCCTTGCCGAAAACGGAATTGAAGGTGCCAAAGAAGTATGCCGCGACACCCGCGGTCCGGTTGCCAGCATTTTCTATCAGGGACTGGAACGCCATTCTGAAGGTCTTGACATGGTTGAGAAATCGATTCTTTCCTATGGCAGTGTTCAGATGGGCCTCCTCGAAAAAGGGCTGACCTGGATATCCCTCATGATTTCCATTGCTCCTATGTTGGGATTCCTGGGTACAGTAATCGGGATGGTACAGGCATTTGATGCTATACAGAAAGCCGGTGAAATTTCCCCGACCCTGGTTGCCGCCGGTATCAAGGTTGCTTTGTTAACCACAGTTTTCGGTTTGATCGTAGCTATGATCCTCCAGGTTCTTTATAATTATTGTCTTTCAAAAATCGACTCCATCACAAACGATATGGAGAACGGATCCATCAGTTTCATGGACATCCTGATTCGTTACAACATGTCAAAAAAATAAGCGAAAGGAGTTTCAAATATGAAGCAACAGCAATTATTACTTCGCATTGGCCAATACTTCTTCCTTACTCTAATGGGAATAAGCATAGTATTGACGTTAGTCTTTTACCTCAACACAGGAAAGATTAACAGCAACGATCTATTAGTCTCACAAATCAGACAAATCGGCCCGATTCTCAACTATTTACTTTCGTGGGCCTATCTTTTAGCTGCATTGGCAGTAGTCTTCGCTATTGGATTTCCGGCATTCCAGATGGTTACCAACCCGAAATCCGGCCTTAAAGCACTGATTTCCATCGGCATTATCGGACTTCTGATGTTCATAGCCTATCAACTTGGCGATGGCACTGTGATGAATATTGCCGGTTATAACGGACCTGACAACATCCCAACGCGACTAAAAATGTCTGACATGATACTATTTTCCATGTATGGCATGATTGTTATTTCGACATTGGCTGTTCTATATGCTGAGATTAGTAAACTATTCAAATAAACTGAGGTATGGCTAGGAAAAAAAGAAAATTTCCGCAAATAGCAAGTGCATCGCTGGCTGATATCGCCTTCCTGCTTATTATCTTTTTTATCGTTTCCACTACCATGGACGTGGACACCGGTATTTACCGGTTACTGCCTCAGTGGGTCGACAATGTGGAAGCTCCAAAAATCAATAAGCGGAATACCTTCGTTGTTCTGATCAATAAAAACAATGACCTTCAAATTAACGGTGAATTTGCTCAGATCTCTGATATTAAAGACCGCCTCAAGGAATTTATCCTCAATCCGCAGGATAATCCCAACCTGTCTGAAAAGAAGGAGGAGGTTATTGAAGGGATCGGGCCATTCAGGAGATCGCAGGGAATTGTTTCTCTTCAAAATGACAGGGGTACTGACTATGGAGCCTATATGCTGGTACAGAATGAGCTGGTAAGGGGAATCAATGAGCTCCGTGATGAATATGCGGCGCAACGATTCGGAATGAAAATGAATAAACTGAACGAAGCCCAGCAAGAAGCAGTTAAGAAAGCATTCCCGACTGCTATTTCCGAAGCTGAACCTCAGGAAATCAAATAATTGGAGATTAAATTATGTCAAAATTCAATCCCAAGGGTGGCAAAAAGGAGGTTCCGGCAATTACAACCGCTTCCCTTCCTGATATTATGTTTATGTTGCTTTTTTTCTTCATGGTTTCAACAACCCTGAGAGAAAGTGAACTTAAAATAAAAAACCCCAATTTGCCTTTTGCAACGGAAATTACCAAACTGGAGAAAAAGTCTCTGGTTTGCTATATCTTTGTGGGCTCTCCCCGCAAGGAATACACGGCTACTTTAGGAACAGAATCGCGTATTCAGTTGGATGACAACTTTGCTACGGTTAGTGACATCAGAGGGTATATCGCAGGTGAATGGGAAAAACGTGATGAAGTCGACAGGCAGAAAATGACCGTTTCCCTTAAGGCTGATGAAAAGACCAAAATGGGTATCATTACTGAGATCAAAACCGAACTTAGAAAAGCTGAAGCACTAAAGATTAACTATTCGGCTCGCAAGAGACTTGTTGAGATTCGGAATAATTAGAATCAGCTTAGATAAATACAGAAAAGGTCGCTTAACCGCGGCCTTTTTGTTTAACGTCACCACATTAGGCACAATAGTTCACAATAGATGTTCATTAACTGATTAATTTTGGCACACAGAAGAATGTCACCCTTGTATTAACGAAAGGATACTAATGTGACCTAATGTGCCTATTGTGGTTGATTTTATCCTTCAGCAACTTCGCGGGCATTTCGTTCCTTTTCTATTCTGGCGGAAACAAAAATAGAGACCTCGAAAAGCAGATACATCGGGATGGTAACCATGATCTGGCTGAATATGTCCGGGGGAGTGATGATCCCTGCAACCAATAGGATTATGATCGCCGCGTGCTTGCGGTAGCGGCGCATAAATGACGGAGTGATGATGCCAACCTTGCTGAGAAAATACACCAGGATAGGCAACTCGAAAATCAGCCCGGTGGCAAAAATCAGCGAAGTAATCGTGCCAATGTATGACTTCAGATTAATCTGGTTTAAGACCTCACTGCTTACGGTGTAACCGCCTAAAAAGTTAATAGTGAGCGGTACAATCATAAAATAGCCGAACAGAATTCCAAGCATAAAAAGCATGGTTGTATAAAAAACCATCCCCCGGGAATATCGTCTCTCCTTATCCTTAAGAGCCGGCATGATGAACCGGTATAACTCCCAGAAAATATAGGGAGCAGCCAGGATCAATCCTCCATATAGCGCGATAGTCATATGGATCCGGAACTGGCCGGCCATATCAATGTTGATCAGCTGAAACGGAATATCATTGATGCATAACTTATCGGTATGAACCCATTGCCCAAATCTGCACAACATCATGTTGGTAAAGAAATCCTTCGACTTGGGTGCCAGCAGTACACCGAAAATAATATACTTGAGTAAAAAGGCTACTACTGTAAAAATTCCTACGGAGGCAATTGAACGTAACAAATGACCCCGAAGCACCTCAAGATGCTCGAGAAAAGTCATATCGTTCGCATCCTTGTTTTTAAGCTTTTTCTTGTCCACAACGGAGCGAATTATATTTTTGGGAAATGCCTGAAGATCGGAATCAGAAGAATTCTGTTACTCCTTCTTGTCGCCCGGATTAACCGGATGGGTTTCTTCATCATTACTCTTTGAAGCATCCTTGAATTCTTTAATGCCCTTACCCAGACCGCGCATCAGTTCGGGAATTTTTTTCCCTCCGAACAGCAAAACCACTACAAGGACAATCAGAATAATTTCAGTAGGTCCGAGAACCCCAGCTAATACAAATGATAAATTCATGTCGATATCTTTTAATTAAAGCAGAGCAAAGGTATAACATTTTCATAGAAACTCTGGTTTTTATACTTTCGCCAAGTATTTTTCGATCCGAAAGGAAATCAGACATCTTCATTACTATGGAATATAACTTCAGGGAAATCGAACCCAGGTGGCAGGCTTACTGGAAATCGCGCGGGACTTTTGAAGTCACCGTTGATCCCGCAAAACCAAAATTTTATGTGTTAGACATGTTCCCCTACCCTTCCGGTGCAGGCCTTCATGTCGGTCATCCTCTGGGCTACATCGCTTCCGATATCTATTCCTGGTATAAACGCCTGAATGGGTTTAATGTGCTCCATCCGATGGGATATGATGCATTCGGACTTCCGGCAGAGCAATATGCCATCCAAACCGGACAGCATCCATCCATAACCACCGAAAACAATATCCGCCGTTACCGCGAACAGCTCGATAAAATCGGATTTTCCTTCGATTGGTCGCGCGAGGTAAGAACCTGTGATCCCGACTATTATCACTGGACCCAATGGGTGTTCATTCAACTCTTTAAACATTGGTACAATACGCAAACCGGTAAGGCTGAACCGATTGAATTATTGATCAGCCATTTTCAGGAGGCAGGTACATTGGGATTGAATGCGGCTTGCACCGAATTGCTCGATTTTACAGCTTCCGACTGGAACAACATGTTGCCGGAAAAGCAGCAGGAAGTGCTGCTGAATTACCGGCTGGCCTACCTGGCCGAAACTTTAGTCAACTGGTGCCCTGCATTGGGAACGGTTTTGGCCAATGATGAGGTAAAAGAGGGTTTCTCGGTAAGGGGCGGGCACACGGTTGAGCAAAAGAGAATGAAACAGTGGCTGCTCAGGGTCTCGGCCTATTCCGAACGGCTGCTCAAAGGACTGGACCAAATCGATTGGACCGATTCCCTCAAGGAGATGCAGCGCAACTGGATAGGCCGATCCGACGGGGCCAATATGTTCTTCGCCGTGCCTTCACGAAATATCACTATTGAAATATTCACCACCCGGGCCGATACCATCTATGGCGCAACCTTTATGATTCTGGCTCCGGAATCGGAACTGGTGGGGGTCCTCACTCAACCCGATCACTTGCAGGATGTCCAAACCTATCTTCAGGAAACCCGAAAGCGCACTGAACGCGAAAGGATGACGGAAGTCAAAAAGGTTACCGGTGTTTTTACAGGCTCCTATGCAATCAACCCTTTCACAGGACTGGAAATACCGATCTGGGTAGCCGATTATGTGCTGGCCGGATACGGAACGGGTGCTATTATGGCCGTTCCGGCCCACGACAGCAGGGATTTCAAGTTCGCCCTGCGGTTTAACCTGCCGATTACGCAGGTGGTTCTGCAACCCGGACAGGTACCCACAGATCCCTACACCTGGGATGATTCATTCGACGCCAGGGAAGGCACCCTGATTAATTCCGGTTTTCTGAATGGATTATCGGTGCCTGAAGCAATTGCCCGCACAAAAGTAGAGGTTGAAGCCCGCAGGATCGGGAAAGTCCAGGTAAACTATCGTTTGCGTGATGCCATCTTTAGCAGGCAGCGGTATTGGGGCGAACCCTTCCCGGTATATTATAAAAATGGTGTACCCTATGTGATGGATGAATCGGAACTACCGGTCAGACTGCCCGAGGTAGATGCTTTTCTTCCGACTGAAAAAGGTGAACCCCCGCTGGGGCGTGCTGCCGGATGGGTCACGTCTGAAGGGCACCCGATCGAGCTCAGCACCATGCCGGGATTTGCCGGATCATCTGCTTACTACCTCCGGTACATGGATCCGCTTAATAAAAAAGCCCTCGTTTCAAAAGAAGCCAACGGGTACTGGCAGGATGTCGATTTGTATGTGGGCGGTACCGAGCATGCCACCGGACATCTGATCTATTCACGTTTCTGGAACAAATTTCTTTTTGATACCGGAACTGTTTGCAAGGATGAACCCTTCCGCAAACTGATCAATCAGGGCATGATGCAGGGCCGGTCCAATTTCGCTTATCGCATCAAGGGCACCAATCAGTTTGTTTCACTCGGATTGAAATATCTGTACGAAACTACTGCTATCCATGTAGATGTCAATATGGTCAGTCATGATATCCTGGATACGGAAGCATTCCGGAACTGGAATCCCGAATACAAAAACGCGGAATTTATCCTCGAAAATGGCAAATATATTTGCGGATGGGCCGTTGAGAAGATGTCGAAATCGATGTACAATGTGGTTAATCCGGATACAATAATAGAAAAATATGGCGCTGATACCCTGAGGCTGTACGAAATGTTTCTTGGCCCGGTGGAGCAGTCAAAGCCTTGGGATACCAACGGTATCGACGGTGTACATAAATTCTTCCGCAAACTTTGGAGGCTGTTTTATCAGGATCCGCCGGGCTGGATAGTGTTGGATGAAATTCCTTCCACCGCTGAATTAAAGATCCTGCACCGTACGATCAAAAAAATCGAGGACGATATTGAGCGCTTTTCATTCAATACGGCGGTGAGTACGTTCATGATCTGTGTAAATGAGCTGACCGACCTGAATTGTCATAAAAATCAGATCCTCGAGCCCCTGCTCATTCTGATTGCACCGTTTGCCCCTCATTTTGCCGAAGAGCTCTGGAATCGGTTTGGCCATGAAGAGAGTATTTCAAAAGCCTGCTGGCCGGTGCTTGACAAATCCTACCTGATAGAGGACACCATTGTGTATCCTGTTTCCTTTAACGGGAAAATGCGTTTCAGGATTGAACTTCCGGCTGATATGGATGTCTCAGGTATAGAAAATGCAGTAATGAGCCACGCATTGACCGAAAAACACCTTCAGGGAGCCAAACCAAAAAAGATCGTGGTAGTACCTAAGCGGATTATTAATATCGTATTCTAAACCCCAGACCTTCATGTCATCAAAAGATAAAGCAATCATATTACTGAAAAGGGCGTTAGCAAATGAAAAGCGTATTATTATTGGCGGATTAGTATTCATTGGTCTGTTGGCAGTGGTTTGGGTGGCAATTCATTTAAACTGGGAGATGATCTTCAGTAAGGATCCGGATCCTGTTCCGGTTATGGTTCAACCCGTGCGCTATGAATATGAAATTCCGGTGGACTCATTTGATAATGAGACTATCCGGATCCGGTCGGATCAGTTCCTTTCGGAAATTCTGCTGGAAAGAGGAGTAAGTATGGCGACGATTGATCGACTGGCAAAAGAATTCATGTACGTTTTCGATCTGCGCAAAATGAAAGCAGGCAACCGGCTAAAACTCTACTATACTCCGGATACCCTTCATCAGCTTCAATATATGATTTATGAGAAAAATGCATCGGAATACGTTGTTTACAATTTTAGGGATTCTCTCCAGGTGAGTTTAAAAAGGAAAGAAATCAAAACAGAAATATGCTACATGGAGGCGGAAATAGCAAAAGGATCGTCAATTTGGCAAGCTGTAAAGGATCAGGGAGTGAACGATGAAATTGTAAGCGAGATTGTGAGTGTTTATCAGTGGATGATCGATGCGTACTCGATAAAACCCGGAGATCGCTTTGAGGTTATTTTTGAAAACCAAACAGTTAATAATGTATCGATTGGTGCGGGCAAAGTGCTTGCTGCAAGGTTTATGTATAGCAAGAAATGGTTTGAGGCTTACAATTTCGAACAAAACGGGATATCAAGCTACTTTAATCAAAAAGGAGAAAGCCTTAGACGCGCATTCCTGAAAGCACCTTTGGATCCAAAGTCATTCCGGATAAGTTCAGGGTTTTCAGGCAGCCGTATGCATCCGATATTGAGAATCCGGCGCCCTCATTATGGAGTTGATTATGCAGCACCATCGGGAACCCCGGTTGTGAGTATCGGCGATGGAAAAGTGATTCAGCGGAGTTTCGACAGGGGGTCAGGTAATATGCTCAAGATAAAACACAATGCAGCCTTTACCACCGGATATATGCATCTGAAGGGATATGCATCCGGAATCAGCGCAGGATCAGTGGTGCGGCAGGGCCAGGTTATCGGTTATGTTGGGGCAACAGGCCTTGCGACAGGTCCACACCTTGATTTTCGCATCTGGCAAAATGGAAAGCCGGTAGATCCGTTAAAGGTAGAATCGCCTCCGGTTGAACCGGTTGATCCGAAGCTGCGGCCTGTTTATGATTCGATTGTTAAGAGTTACCAGAATGAGTTTGTGCGGTATAAGAAGTCGGGCTTAAGCTCTGTAGATAATTTTTAATAGTCTCCGGGTAGTGCCGGTGTTCCAATAGATGGATGCGGCTGGCCAGATCTTCAGGGGTATCATTGGGAAAGACCGGGCATTCAGCCTGGAAAAGGATTTTGCCACGGTCATATTCATCATCAATCAGATGTATGGTAATGCCTGATTTTTTGCGCCCGTCCCGGATTACAGCCTCATGGACCCGCATACCGTACATCCCCTTGCCACCGAAGTCAGGAAGCAAAGCAGGATGAATATTAATTATCCTCCGGGGAAAAGTTATCAACAGGTAATCCGGAACCAGCCACAAAAAGCCGGCAAGGACCAGTACATCTATTGCAGCTTCATTCAACATATCAAGTACCTGGCGTGTTTTATAAAAAATATTCCGATCAAAAACCATTACCGGAACCGAAAGATTTTTAGCCCGTTCAAGTACATAGGCATCAGTCTTATTCGACAGAACCAACTTCACAGAATGATTCACATCATTGGAAAAGTAGCGGATGATCTGTTCAGCGTTAGACCCGGAACCTGATGCAAAAATTGCTATATTACTCATTGAGTGATCGTTGCCGTAAATAATAAAAATGATATCCGCATTTGCGACTGACCTTTAAAATTGATTAATTAACCAGAAATTTCTCCGCTCAAAATAAAAAAATTCATTTTTTTTGATAATCAGGATGAGAAGTGCTTTATTTGCATGGCAAAAATTATCAGGATTACTGCTTAATTTATTATTAATTAAAACTTTAAAGCTATGTCAGACATTGAATCCAGAGTTAAAGCGATTATCGTAGACAAGCTGGGCGTTGACGAATCTGAAGTAACCCGCGAATCCAGCTTCACTAATGATCTCGGAGCTGACTCACTGGATACGGTTGAGCTGATCATGGAATTTGAAAAGGAATTTAACCTTGCTATTCCGGATGATCAGGCAGAAACAATCGTAACGGTTGGTGATGCGGTGAAGTATGTTGAGGAAAACACAAAAGGGTAACTTAACCATAAATTTGGGTAAGGAATATGGCATTAAAACGGGTAGTTGTAACAGGTCTCGGTGCGTTGACGCCGATCGGTAATACAGTACAGGAGTTCCGCGAATCATTATTTAATGGTGTTAGCGGGGCTGTTCCGATTACCCGTTTTGATACTTCCCTTCACAAAACGAAGTTTGCCTGCGAATTGAAAAATTATGATGCAGGCAATTTTTTCGATCGCAAGGAAGCCCGAAAACTGGATCTCTATTGTCAGTACGCGATTATCAGTGCAGATGAAGCGATCAAGGATTCCGGTCTCAACCTCGAAAAAACCGACAAGGACCGGGTTGGTGTGATTATATCATCAGGCATTGGTGGCATGGGTACTTTTGAAGATGAAATATCCGCATTTGCCAGAGGTGATGGTACTCCCAGGTTCAGCCCGTTTTTTGTACCCAAGATGATTTCAGATATCGCATCAGGGCAAATCTCTATTAAGTATGGTTTCCGCGGTCCCAACTATTGCACCGTGGCAGCATGCGCCTCGTCGACCGTCTCTTTGATCAATGCCTTCGACCATATCCGCCTCGGACGGGTCGATGTTATGGTTACAGGTGGTTCCGAAGCACCTGTAACACCCGCAGGATTAGGTGGTTTTAATTCGCTGCATGCCATATCCACCCGGAATGATGATCCTAAAACGGCTTCACGGCCATTTGATCTCGATCGTGACGGATTTGTCATGGCAGAAGGCGGAGGTGCTCTGATTCTTGAAGAATATGAACATGCCATTAAACGCGGTGCCAGAATCTATTGCGAACTCGTTGGAGGAGGCTTATCTGCTGATGCATACCACCTGACGGCACCGCATCCCGAGGGTTTGGGTGCTGCGCTGGTCATGCTCAATTCATTGAAAGATGCAGGCTTAAAACCGGAAGCTATCGACTACATCAATGTTCACGGCACTTCTACACCGCTTGGTGATGTGGCCGAACCCATGGCTGTTCTTTCTGTTTTCAAAGAACATGCCTATAAACTCAGCATTAGTGCTACCAAATCCATGCATGGCCATCTGTTAGGTGCCGCTGGCGCTATCGAAGCCATTGCCTCTATTTTTGCTATTCTGGATAGCAAAATCCCGCCAACAATCAATCATTTTACTGATGATCCGCAGATTGACAGTAAGCTGGATTTTACCTTCAATAAAGCCAAAGAACGTGAAGTCAGGTATGCGCTAAGCAATACATTCGGATTCGGCGGTCATAACGCCACAGTCATATTTAAAAAAATGGATGCCTGACCGGTGAAGGGCTCTCCAAAAAAGATTTTTTATTCCCATCTGATCCGTATTTTGGGCTTTTTACCCGGAAAAATCGGACTGTATGAACTTGCTTTCATACACAAATCAGCATCTCTTTCCGACTCCAGGGGCAATCCACTCAATTACGAACGTCTTGAATATCTTGGCGATGCCGTTCTAGGTGTGATCATTGCCGAATTCTTATACCGTCAATTTCCCGACCGAAATGAGGGATTTCTTACGAAAATGCGATCCAAAATTGTTAACGGCGACAACCTTTCAGTGCTGACACAGCAAATGGGCCTAACCCAATTATTGGACAACCGCATTCAGAGTGAACAGGCCAATCGCCATATACTCGGCGATGCCTTTGAAGCCCTGATCGGCGCAATTTACCTGGATAAAGGCTACCGGAGAACCAGGAGATTTGTCCTTCGCAGGGTCATCCGAAAACACGTCGACCTGGTTGAACTCGAGCGGAACGAAACCAACTTTAAAAGCCAGTTAATTGAATGGGCTCAGAAGAACAGGAAGGAGATCACTTTCTATACGGACATCGAACCCTATGATCCCACACACTTTATATCGTTTGTCAGTATTGGTGATACCCTGTTTGGTAGTGGTACCGGAGTTTCCAAGAAAGAGGCCGAACAGAATGCAGCCCTGGAAACCCTGAAAGAACTGAATGAATAAAATGAATAAAATCAGGAGATTCCTCCTAGAGCTAAATACCAGTTCGCCGGTATATGGTCTTGGTCTTCTGACCGATGAGCCGGATTACCGGTTATGCTGGCTGCTCAATCAGAACTATCCATGGGATCTGGTGAGATCAGACGATATTTTAGTCACTGATAAAAATAGCTCTATTCCCCAATCATACGCCTGTTTCGAAAGCAATGCCAGCCATCAGCCTGCCATAAAGCTCATCGGTAACCGATCGAAAGAAGGGCCATGGCTGACGGTTTTTCGGCAGGTCGATTTCCTGCTGGTTGTTTCCGATCAGGATCCGGCGGGCCAATATCTCGATGAGATTAAAAGTACAATAGGCACAAAGATCCCGCAGATCAGGGGGTTATTCAAAGTGCCGTTACCATCCTTTTGCTATCTTTGATGGCATGAGGAGGACCTTTATCTGGATTTTGTCGATCGTCAGTTCCGCTGCGGTGATAGCCCTCATATTCATTCAGCTCATGTGGGTGCAGGACGCATTTGAGGTTCAGAAACAACAATTCAACTTATTGATCAACAAGAGCCTGGCTCAGGTTACATCAAGGCTGGAGCTCAAAGAAACGTATAACCAGATTCAGAGCGAACTGGTTCGATCGGGTGATACCCTCGGACTGAGAAGATTGAATCTTCCCAAATCCCTCACCACCACAGAAGACAACCAAGCTTATGATTCTCCGGAAATCAATCAGAGCTACTATTCCTTTCAGGACCAGAATCCGGGCAATGTTGAAACCCAGGTGGATCTTATTTCAGGGGATACGGCAATAATTGTTTCGGGAAATTCCGTCTATCAGAACGATTCTTTAGGAATACCGGGCCAACCCTCAAAACCACGAAGCGAACCCGATCAGACATTCAACTTACTGATGACCAACAAGAAAGTGTATGTTGAAAAGGTCATTAACCAAATCCTGCAAAACGAAGGGCGTATCGAGGAGAGGTTAAGTTATACCGCACTGGATAGCCTGATACGTCAGGAATTCGACGATAAGGGCATAGCGTTGCCTTTTGAATTTGCCGTTCGGACCGGAAATGTGAGGTACACCCTTCGCAGTGCCGGCTTCAATCCCCTGGTTAAGTTTCAGAAGTACAAATCTTTACTGTTTCCGCATGATATAATGACCTCTCCGAATTTTCTCGTTGTTTATTTTCCGACCCGCGAGAATTATCTGTTCCGCTCAGTTGGAACCATGGCAGGAGCTTCCCTGACACTTGCCCTCATCATCCTGATAATATCGTCGGTAGCCATTTATGTTATTTTCAGGCAGAAAAGGCTATCTGAGATCAAAAACGATTTTATCAATAACATGACCCATGAACTAAAAACACCGATTTCAACCATATCACTGGCTTCGCAAATGCTTGCGGATAAAAGCCTGAGCAATGATTCAAAAAACCTGGAGCACATATCCTCGCTAATTCAGCAGGAGAGTAAACGGCTTGGAAATCAGGTTGAAAGAGTACTTCAGATGTCGATATTGGAAGAAGGTAAAATGAGCCTGAGAATCCAACCAGTCTATTTCGATAATCTCGTCCGGCAGGCTGTTGAGAAAATCTCCCTGCAGATCCAAAAAAGAAACGGTTCCATTGAACTCGACCTCAATAGTGGAGAGGATCCTATTGATGGCGACGAAACACATCTGACTAATGTGGTATTCAACCTGATTGACAATGCCATGAAATATTGCCAGAACGATCCTGTAATCAGGATTTTAACCCATTCCACTTCCAGGTCTATCCAGATAAGGATCAGCGACAATGGCATTGGCATCGGCAAGGAATATCTCAATAAGATTTTCGACAAATTCTTTAGGGTACCTACTGGTAACGTTCATGACGTTAAGGGTTTCGGACTGGGATTAAGTTATGTGAAAAAAGTTATCGAGCAACATCACGGAACGATCTCTGTAAGCAGCGAACCCAATGCAGGCACCACCTTTACGCTGATTATTCCTGATAAATACAAGTCATGATGACAAGCAACGGAAGAATTCTTCTGGTCGAGGATGATGTAAACCTCGGCAGCCTCTTGCGGGAATATCTAAAAGCCAAGGGGTATATAACCAACCTGGAACCGGATGGAGAAAAGGGTTTCCGGGCATTTAAAAAAGACCATTTTGACCTTTGTATACTCGATATCATGCTTCCGGTAAAAGACGGCTTTACCCTGGCCAGGGATATCCGTATTCAAAATCCCGAAATTCCGATCATCTTTCTGACTGCAAAATCGATGAAAACGGATATACTCGAAGGATTCCGTGCAGGGGCAGATGATTACATGACCAAACCGTTCAGCATGGAAGAGCTCCTGCTGCGCATTGAAGCCGTTTTGCGCCGCACTACGCGGGCAGAACAGCAGGAAGTATTCACTTTGGGTAAGTATGTTTTTGATGCCAATAAACAGCTCCTGACCAGTGAGGACAAAACCATAAACCTGACCACCAAAGAATCGGATCTGCTTAAGATGCTCTGTCAGCATCCTAACCAGGTACTGGAACGTAATTATGCTTTAAAAGCGATCTGGAAAGACGATAATTACTTTAACGCCAGGAGTATGGATGTTTATATCACAAAGATCAGGAAACATCTGAGTGATGAACCGGAAATCCAGATCCTTAATGTTCACGGGAAAGGATACAAACTGCTAAGGGAATCCCTCTAATCGAGTTTCAGTACAGCAAGGAATGCGGATTGGGGAACCTCAACATTACCGATCTGTTTCATCTTTTTCTTCCCTTTTTTCTGCTTCTCCAGGAGTTTACGTTTCCTCGTGATATCCCCGCCATAGCATTTAGCTGTCACATCCTTGCGGAAGGCCTTAATCGTTTCGCGAGCGATAATCTTGGCACCTATAGCTGCCTGAATTGCAATATCAAATTGCTGCCTTGGGATCAGTTCACGAAGCTTCTCGCACATTCGGCGGCCAAACCGGTAGGCGTTTTCAAAGTGGATGAGGGTCGACAGGGCATCCACCGATTCACCGTTGAGCATAATATCGAGCTTGACCAGTTTGCCTGGTTTAAATCCGGTTTGAAAATAATCGAAAGAGGCGTATCCGCGGGATATTGATTTCAGTTTATCATAAAAGTCGAAAACTATTTCAGCAAGAGGCAGTTCAAATGATAGTTCCACACGGTCCTGAGTCAAATATACCTGTGACTTTAGCTCGCCTCTTTTATCGAGGCACAATTTCATTATAGCACCTATGAAATCGGGCATTGTAATAATCTGAGCCTGAATATAGGGTTCCTCAATACGGTCAATTTCAGTGGGATCAGGCAGTCCGGAAGGGTTATACACATCAATTCTTTCACCTTTCCGGCCGTACACATGATAGAAAACGTTGGGTACTGTTGAGATCACGATCATATCGAATTCACGGTCGAGCCGTTCCTGAACGATTTCCATGTGAAGGAGTCCAAGGAATCCGCAGCGGAAACCGAAACCAAGTGCTGCAGATGACTCCGGCTCATAGGTGAGGGATGCATCATTCAGCACCAGTTTTTCGAGGGCATCCCTCAGATCCTCGTAGTCATCGGTATCGATCGGGTACAATCCTGCGAAGACCATCGGTTTAACCAGCTCGAACCCCGATATGGCCTCGGTGCAGGGGCGGTCGACATGGGTAATGGTATCACCCACCTTTACCTCTTTCGAAGCTTTGATTCCAGAGATTATATATCCGACATCGCCAGTGCCAAGTGTTTCCTTCGGATACAGGCCCAAACGCAGAACGCCAATTTCATCGGCGTCATATTCTTTGCCGGTATTAAAAAATTTTACGTGATCGCCTGTATGGATTTCTCCGTTCATAATTTTAAAATAGGCCAGAACCCCCCGATAAGAATTAAAAAGGGAATCAAAGATTAAAGCCTGAAGAGGGGCACCAGGATCACCCGATGGCGCCGGAATTCTTTCAACGATTCGTTCAAGAATCTGATCCACTCCCAAACCGGTTTTACCGCTGGCCTGAATAATATCCTCCCTTTTGCACCCAACCAGTTCGATAATCTGTTCGGTAACCTCATCGGGCATAGCTGCCGGAAGATCCATCTTGTTTAAAACCGGAATAATCTCCAGATTATGGTCCATTGCCTGGTACAGAACCGAAATCGTCTGGGCCTGAATTCCCTGTGTGGCATCAACCACCAGCAAAGCCCCTTCACAAGCTGCAATGGCCCGTGATACCTCGTATGAAAAATCAACGTGCCCGGGGGTGTCAATCAGATTCAAAATATAATCCTCACCGTCTTTCCGGTAATTCATCTGGATGGCATGGCTTTTAATAGTGATGCCTCGTTCGCGTTCCAGATCCATATTGTCAAGCACCTGCTCTTGCATATCTTTGCCCGTAACCGTTTTCGTGACTTCAAGCAAACGGTCGGCCAAGGTGCTTTTCCCATGGTCAATATGGGCAATGATACAAAAATTCCGAAGGTTCTTCATGCGTTTCTACAGGTGCTTCACCGCGATCCCGGAGATTTCGACTTCGGCATCCATTGGCAGGCGACCGATCTGTATAGCTGCCCGGGCAGGGTATTTCTGATTCTTGAAGAATGGCGCATAGGCTTCATTAATAGCCTTATAATTATCCATATTGGTCATATAGATATTAACCATTACCAGATCTTCAAAGTCTAAACCATTCTGTTTGAGTAACACTCCTATATTCTTCATGCACTGTTCGGTAGCCTTTTTAATATCTCCCTTAATCAGATCCCCGGTTTCAGGAACCCGCGGGATTTGACCCGAGAGGTATAAAGTTCCATTAGCCATGACTGCACTAGTGTATGGGGCTATGGGCTTAGGAGTAGTATCCTGCGACACTAACGTGCAAGCACTAAAAATCAAAAAACAAATCCCAAAAAAGAGTGATTTCATAGACTGGTTTTATTCTTTGTCTTTGATAAATCGGGTTTTGCCGACTTCAACACCTTGCTTGTCGCGGGCGATGAGGATATAGGACCCCGGCCGTACACCTTTAAGGTTCAGCTGATAATTTACATCGGATCCATTGGCAGAAATGGTTTCTTTGAGAATTTCCTGACCCGTCATCGAGACTACCGAGAGAGTAACCGAACCGGCTTTCAGCAAGGATAACCGCACTATGGCCTCTTTCCCGGCAGGATTGGGAAATACGCTCAGTCCGGAATCAGGCATAAGGGTAATGTCGGTACTGAGGGAAGCAAAATTACTAAAGACCTCTTTTAGGGTATTTGCCCAATCGGAACCGAAAGAAAATTGTTCTGTAATTCTTTGGGTAAGGTCATTGCCCGAATAAGTAAGCTGAAAACGTGTTCCCGAAAAGATGGTCCAGGTACCCATATACATTTCCATTTGGTTAAGGGTAGCGTTTCCATGAGAATCAACCCTTGTGGTAATTCTTGAAGTTTCGGTCCAGCCTCCTGCCTCATCATCCATAGAAATCGTCATCACGTTAGTATTTGAATCGGGGTGCTCATAAACATATTTCGACGACCGTTTCCATGCACCATTTTCATACACATACATGATCGATTCGGAAACCTGATTTCCGGACCAGGTGTATTCTGCCTTCACGGTGAACACCCATTGGGTTGTCCATTCTTCCATAACAACTGTTGCAAAATTGGCCCCGGAACCAGTATAAGTATAGGTATTTCGCAAACTGTTATCCCAGGTATTGGTATCATCATTCCACGTTTTCATAGTAACCACACTTATTCGATTACCATCCATCGTGATAGCCGACTGTGTACCATTCTTCAAATCCCATAAGGTGCCATTCCATTGCTCATGCCGGGTTTCAGTCTCGTAACCGGAAGCGTTGTAGGTGTATGTCCAACGTTCGGAATCTACCCAAGTCCCGCCGGTCCAATTCTGAGCCTTTCGCTCAGTTTGATTATGCTGGGCATCATAGGAATACAAATCCCTGCTTTTATTTGCACCCTGAGTATATTCAATTGCCGATGGTTCTCCAAAAGAGGTGTAGCTGGTCTCGATGGTCCGATAAAGGATCCAGTCCGCGACCCAATTAAACTCTTCGGTGTGCCGAGGATAACTCCCAACAATCCCGGATTTAAGTTGCGCGGCATTCTTTCTTAACGATTCCTTTATAAGATAGGGCACGTTAGTATTTTGCGCTAATCCATTAGTAGTAAATAGTATAGCGCATACAGCCAGGGTTATTCCAATCTTTTTCATGGTATTTCTATTTATTGTTCATTTTCAGGTTGCTTTAAACAAAGATACTAAAAAAGTCCCCAGACAATATGCCTGGGGACTTTTTATAAAGTGTATCTGAATAATGGCTTACATCATTCCACCCATGCCGCCCATGCCAGAAGCACCGCCGCCATGATCTTTTTCTTCA
>JBBAAF010000053.1:0-24137 GCA_041658425.1 Bacteroidales bacterium
GATTTGTCAGGATAAAATTCTGATCGCCAATATGCGCGGCGACCTCATCATCCTTAAACTTTCAGATGGGAAACCTGTTTCAACTTATGAGCTCGGCACTCCGATTTTCAGCAATCCTGCCGTGGCAGGAGGACAAATTTTTACGGGAGCCGGTGACGGAACGCTTTATTGCCTGGGAAAATGAAGATAATGTTGTCGGTTATCGGTTGTCGGTTGTCGGTTTGACTTCACTCCGGATTACTGATAACTGACAACTGACAACTGATAACATTAAATCGCAAATCGTATGCGGATTATTCACATCATTCCGGGATCGGGGGGCAGTTTTTACTGCGGTAATTGTCTGCGCGACAGTAAATATGTAGTGGCATTAAGGAAAATGGGTCATGAGGTGATCAAAGTTCCGATGTACCTGCCGCTATTTGCCGATGAGCATGACCTCAACGATATTCCTGTATTTTACGGAGCCATCAGCATATACCTCAAACAGTTGTATCCGTTTTTCGAGAAGGCTCCGAAGTGGTTCGATAAGCTCCTCAATTCAAAGCCGATGCTGAAGATGGCCGCCGGAATGGCCGGTTCAACGCGGGCTAAAGGTTTGAGCGAGATGACCATTTCGATGCTCAAGGGCGAGCATGGCCATCAGCATGAAGAGCTCGACCGGATGATTGATTGGATGAAGCATCATTGCCATGCCGATGTGGTGCATCTCTCCAATGCCTTGTTATCCGGATTAGCCCCGCGCATCAAGGAAAAGCTGGGAGTGAAGGTATACTGCTCGCTCCAGGATGAGGATGTCTGGATCGACGTCATGAAGCCTGAATTCCGCGAAGAAGCCTGGAATCTGATGCATGAGAATGGCCGTTCCATTGATCGGTTCATCTCGGTCAGTCAATACTTTTCAGCCTTTATGAAACAGCGTATAAGGTTACCCGATTATAAGGTCAAAACGATCTATCTTGGAATTGATCCTGCTGATTATGAATATATTCCGATTTCCGAAAAACCCAGGAATATTGGATTTATATCGAGGATGTGCGAAAAAAACGGATTGGATATTCTGGTTGAAGCGTTTATCAGCCTGAAGGACAGACAGGGATTTCAGGATGTTAACCTGATCCTGACCGGTGGGTCGACCGGTGACGACAAGCACTATATCAATATGTTAAAGAAAAGGATAGACCAGAGCGGGTTGCATGACCAGGTTGAATTTCTGGAAGATTTTGAAGAAGAGGGCCGGAAAAAGTTTTTCAGGAAAGTATCGGTGTTATCCGTTCCGGTGCGGATTGGCGAAGCGTTTGGTTTGTATCTGCTGGAATCCATGGCTTCGGGTGTGCCGGTGGTTCAGCCTGCACTGGGAGCTTTTCCGGAGATCATCCGGAAATCGGGTGGAGGAATTGTATATGAGCCTAATCAACCTGAAATTCTGGCCGAATCACTCGCTAAACTATTGTCCGATCCTGAGCAGCTGGCTTTGCTTAGCCAGTCGGGCTACCAGGGCGTTCACCGGTATTTCGATATTTTTACCCATGCCAGGGAATTGATCGATGCTTATGAAACGAAATGAGCATGAATGATAAAGAAGTCTTGCTCCGTCTGGATAATATCCGGAAAGAATACGGGGTTCCCGGTACGGCTACCCGTCGCACGGTGCTGTCGAAGCTTTTTATGACTGTTAGCCGGGGCGAAAGCATCGCAGTTATTGGTCCATCCGGCTCCGGTAAAACGACGTTGCTAAACCTGATCGCTGCTTTAGACAAGCCCGACGCGGGTTTGGTTGAGTTTAACGGCCGTGATCTGGCTGCTTTAACTGCTGCTGAACTGGATACTTACCGGAACCGTTCCATCGGATCCGTTTTTCAGCTGCATCATTTATTGCCCCAATGCACCTTGCTTGAAAATGTGCTTATCCCCACCCTGGCCAGGCCGGATAAAACAAAACGTTCATTTTACCGGGAACGGGCCGAAGGTTTGGTTAAGCACATGGGATTGTGGGAGATGCGAAACCAGTATCCGGGACAGCTTTCCGGTGGTGAATGTCAGCGTACTGCGGTAGCCCGTGCACTGATCAATGATCCTGACCTGTTGCTCGCCGATGAGCCCACCGGTGCTCTGGATGAAGCCAATGCTTTGAATCTGATTGAGTTATTAACTGAAATCAACAAACTCGATGGGAAGACCATCATTTTGGTGACGCACTCGGCCGAACTGGCAGGGAGGATGGGGAGAGTGGTGGAACTAAGAAGCCTCAGTACAGTGTGAAGAGGTCCCGGCCGGACACTTTAATGTAGCGTCTAGGGGTCCCCGCCTTCGCGGGGATGACAAGGGAACTCAGTACAGCATGAAGGGGCCCTCGCTTTCGCGGGGATGACAATTGGCACATTGGCACATTGAATAATTAGCACATTAATATTGTATGCATTTCAACCGCCTGATATTTAATAGTTTGTGGCATTATCGCCGGCGCAGCCTCACGGTGGCACTGGGGATGGCGATCGGCATGGCGGTGATCACCGGGGCGCTGGTGACGGGCGATTCGGTGCGGATCGGACTGCAAAACCTGGTCGGGATACGACTGGGGAGCGTGGATTTGTCGGTTGCCGCGGGAGACCGGTACATCACTGATTCGCTGGCTATACGGATGTCGGCCGAACTGGGGATTCCTGCAACTTCGGTGCTGCAGCTGGAGGGCTCGGCAGCGGCCGGCGGCGGGACGAAAAGATTGCCTAAGGTACAGGTGTTCGGCGTGGAGCAGGCATTCCGCGGAGTGCTCGGCCCGGGCATCTTCGATCCGCCAGTGAACGAAAACGATGCCGTCATCAGCGATAACCTGGCCGCCCGGCTCGATGTGAAGGAGGGCGACGAAATTCTTATCAGAATTAATAAGCCCGGACCGGTGCCGATCGATGCGCCGTTCGTTTCTGATGCGGAGAATATCATCACAGCCCGAGTTACCGTAAAAACTATTGCTGGAAAAGACCTACACGGCCGCTTCCACCTGCAGAATACACAGTCGGCCCCATTCAATGTGTTTATCAGCAAAAAACAGTTGCAAAAACTGGCCGGACAGGAGGGCTTATCAAACCTGATCCTGATGGCAGGCAACGGAAAAGTGAGTGCATCCCGGGCTGAAAAGGCACTGGCCGCCAACCGGACCCTCCGCGATGCCGGACTGCACCTCGAAAAACATCCGTCAACCGGGGAATGGATCCTGCGGACCCCACGCGTATTCTTCGACCAGCCCACCCTCTCGGCTATCGAATCCCTTCCATCAGATAAAACCTTCTGGTTCACCTATTTCGTGAACGAGTTCCGGACCGGCAGCCGCACAACCCCCTACTCCTTCGTTTCAACCCTGCCCGGCAACCAGGTACAACCCGGTGAGATCCTGATCAACCGGTGGCTGGCCGACGACCTCGGGGCCCAGCCGGGTGATTCGCTCAAGCTAAGCTATTTCATGGTTGGCCCGCTCCGAAACCTTACCGTTGAACAGACCCACTTTAGGATCACCGGGATTATTCCAATGGACGACCCGCGTTGCGACCGTACCCTGATGCCCGAGATCCCGGGACTGTCGGATGCCGGGAACTGCCGCGACTGGGAAACCAGCATCCCGATAGACCTGGCTAAGATCCGCGACAAGGACGAAAAGTACTGGAATCAATATAAGGGAACGCCCAAGGCTTTCATCAATCCCGGTTTGGCCGCCACGATGTGGCAAAACCGTTTCGGGAAATACACCCAGGTGCGGTTTGCTTCCGACACCAATCCTTCTGATATTGAGATCGGAATCCTGTCCCGTCTCCGCCCCTCCGATACGGGGATCATTGTTCGTGAACCCGCCCGGGAGGGACTGGCCGCTGCCTCGTCAGGTGTGGATTTCAGCAGCCTCTTCCTCGGCCTGAGCTTCTTCCTGATCGCAGGAGGCATCATACTCACCATTCTCCTCATCCGGCTCGGACTCGAAGGCCGGCTCACCCAGATCGGCACCCTGCGGGCCATGGGCTGGCCCGAACGGAGAATCCGGCGGATGTTACTTTGGGAGAATAGCCTCGTCGCCGTTACCGGGGCACTCATCGGCCTCGCTCTGACTTTCCTCTATACCATCCTGATATTCAAAGCCCTGAACGGGGTCTGGAACGATATTGTCCTCACCGATACCTTACGACCGGTTTTCAAACCGGTAACCCTTGCGGCCGGTATGGCGATCAGCATCCTGGTTTCCTTCGGATCAGCCTGGCTGGCCCTCACACGCTTTTTCCGCCGCAAGCCGGTGGAGCTGTTGCGCCAGAACAAACCCGCAGCATCCCTCGGCAATAAACGGCTTCTAACGATTTTTTCCGCTGCTGCCGGTCTTTGGGCACTGGTAATGGTGGTTTTCGGGCTCATCCGGATACAATCGGTAAGTCCCACCTTCTTCTTCACCGCCGGCACCCTCATGCTGCTCAGCCTGATCCTGCTGGCGATACGGCTGGTCCGCTTCCATACCCCCGCCAGTAGCGGCAGTTTCAGTCTGGGCTCGCTCGGCCGGAGCAACCTCTGGCGCAACAGCAACCGCAGCCTTTCGGTGATTCTGCTGTTTGCCATCGGGATATTTATGGTGGTGGCGATTGGGGCAAACCGGAAAACTGTTGAAGGTACCCACCCCCTGGCCCAACTAAAGTACCCACCCCAACCCCTCCCTGAAACAGGGAGGGGTTGGGGTGGGTACTTCCCAAGCGGCACCGGCGGATTTCAGTTTTATATGGAAACAACAGTCCCGGTTCCTGATAATTTGAATAACCCATCGGTCAGGGCGAAATACGGGCTGGAGACGCCATCGATATTTGTACAGATGAAGAAACTTGAGGGCGATGACGCGAGCTGTCTGAACCTGAACCGGGTGAGCAACCCGCCGCTCTTGGGCGTTCCCGCGGGAGCCTTTGCCGGACGGTTCCGGTTTACATCGCTGAAAAACAAAGAATATCAGGCTGATCCCTGGAAGATGCTGGAGCAGAAGCTGCCCGGAGATGCCATTCCGGCCGTGGCAGACCAGACAGTGATCCAATGGGGGCTCGGATGTAAGATCGGGGATACACTGAAATACAAATCAGAGACCGGAGATACCGTTAAACTCGTGTTGGCAGGCGGACTGGCCAATTCGGTTTTCCAGGGGAATATCCTGATACCGGAAGACCGGTTCATCCGGCACTGGCCATCAGTTAGTGGTACCAATATTTTGCTGGTCTCTGCAGATCCGGCTGATTTTGAACCGGTTCAGGATGAGATGCTGCGCGTTTTCCGCGATTACGGGACCGATCTGAAACCTGCTGCGGAAAAACTGGCCGAATTCAACTCAGTCGAGAATACCTATTTATCCATTTTCCTCGTGATGGGTGCCCTGGCGATGCTGCTCGGCACTATCGGTCTGGCCATCATTCTGGCCCGCAACCTGCAGGAGCGCTGCGCCGAGATTGCACTCCTCCGTGCCACCGGTTTCAGCAGGCAAAGGATCCTTTGGCTGGTGGTCCGCGAATATTCTACCCTGCTTCTCTTCGGAACCCTTGCCGGCGGCCTCTCATCGCTGGTATCCGTCCTTCCAGGCCTGCTCAACCCGGCAGGCAAAGTATCACCGCTGTTCCTGATTTCCATCCTCCTTATTCTCCTGGCTAACGGCTTGTTATGGATCGTGGTTCTGGGTTGGAATTCGGTGAGGAAGCCGGGGATTATACAGAGTTTGAGGACGGAGTAGAGAGTGACAGTTTTGAGATTCGAATTGAGAGTTTTGAATTTTGAAGTTGGACTAATCCGGTTTCGAATTGTTTACAACTAATGAGCTTTGGTTTTTATTCCGGAGATACCCCTTAAAATCGGGGTTTATACTTTTTTTACGAATGTATCATTTCTTGTCAAAACGACCAACAAATTGTTTCAGCTAATCTTTCCTGATTGGCCTATCAACTGTATCCAAAATCATTGAAAAGATAATCCTTTTGCTGTTTCGGCATGAGAAAAGAAGAACGGGAGTGTCGGAAAATATTTCTCTGCCTGAAATTTCATAGCTTTGGATAGAATAATCCAACGAAAGATGAAAAAGCTACTTCTCTTGCTGGCCTCAATGTCATTTGCCGGATCCGTTCTGGTTTTTGGACAGGCCGATATAGTTAAAATCAATAAATGGCTGGTTGCCGGTTCTTTCACAGCTGCCCAAACCACAGATCTTTTGGGCTACCCGTTTTTAGATGAGTCCGCTGCAACCCCGATGGAGGGTGCGAAGGCGGGTGATGTACAGTGGAAAAAGCTGACCACACCGTTTATCGATTTCACCAAACAGGGTTATGCAAAAACCGAGAAATGTGCAGCTTATGCCTTCACCTATGTTTATGCTCCATCAGACAGGCTGGCGGTCATCCGGTTTGGTTCCGACGATGGGGCCATTATCTGGCTCAACGGGGTCCGGGTTCTTGAACAGCGGATTAAACGGTCGCTGGTGGAGAATCAGGATACCGTATTCATCCAGCTCGGAAAAGGCTGGAACCGCCTGCTGATCAAGGTTGACCAGGGCGGAGGCGGCTGGGAGATGGTCTGTTCCCTCTCTGCCACGGATATCACGGTCAGCCAGGACCGTCCTGACCCGGAAAACCTGGCAAAGAGCCCCGAAGCGGCAATCACTCATATCGGGATATCAAAAACCGATAAAGAAAAGGCAACCCTGTCGGTTACAGTATCTAATTACGCTTCAGCTGATTTGAGCGACATCCGCTGTGAGCTGACAGGAGCACTTGTCACCCCGGCGAAGGCCGGGGCCCCGTCGCATAGCACTGAGGCTGGTTCTGTCATTCCCGCGAAAGCGGGGGCCCCTTCACGCTACACTGAGGTATTTAACCTTGAATTACCCCTGCTTAAGCTGTGCGGGTTATTGAGCAAACCCGGAGCCCGCGTGCGGATCATGAGCAGTGCGGGAATTAACGAAGTTGCCGTTGAACCGGAAACTGCCACGGAACTATTGATGAAAGTGGCGGCCATGCCGGATCTGGCCGATACTGAAATGCAGAAATCAGCCTCAGCAATTGCATCCGCCATCAGGATATACGGAATAACAACGGACTTCTCCGGTCAGGCAAGAGCGGCGCTGGAACGGATCGCAGCCAACCGGTTGCCTGAGGTGAAACCCATTCTCGACGAGATAGCAGCAAGAATTGTTGCCAATGTTCCGGACCTGAGAGGCGACAGCATTTACGTCACAGGCCATGCCCACATGGACATGAACTGGCTCTGGCCTTATAATGAAAGTGTTAAAATGTTTCACGACAATTTCCGGCAGGTGATTGCCTTTATGGAGCGGTTCCCCGATTACCGGATGTTGCAGAGCCAGGCTACGATTTATCAGCATATTGAGCAGATGGATCCTCCCCTCTTCGACAAAGTGAAAAAATATGTAGCTGAGGGGCGGTTGGAACTGGCCGGAGGCATGTGGACCGAGGGCGATTGCAACCTGACCGGCGGAGAAGCGCTATGCCGCTCCTTTTTGCTGGGACAGAGATACTTTCTCGACAGGTTCGGCAAAATGGCCCGTGTGGGCTGGCTGCCGGATAATTTCGGTCATATCTCGCAATTTCCGCAGTTATTGAAGCTGGCAGGGTGTGATTATTATTATTTCCACCGGTGTGTGCCGTTCATCGGGCCATTCTGGTGGACAGGCCCCGATTCCACAAAGGTGCTTTGTTTTACCAATTACACCTATAACGGGGAAATAACTCCGGGATTGAAAAATGAAGTTGCGAGGATTTCTCCGGTCACCCATAAGATGCTGCATCCAACAGGAATTGGCGACCATGGCGGGGGGCCCACTCTGAAAAATATCGAAATGATCCATCAGCTGGATGCCACGCCCAGGTTCCCGTCGATAAAGTTTGCCAGCGCGGAATCATTCTTTGAGGCCACTGAAAAGATGCCGGTAAGCTTGCCGGTTCACCGTGGGGAGATGCAGTTTATTTTCGAAGGTTGCTACACATCGGTTGCAGAGATCAAGGAAAACACGCGAAAAAGCGAGCAATCGATGTACGCGGCCGAGTTCCTGTCGAGCCTTCGCTGGCTTACCGGCGATCCCTATCCTGCCGACGACCTGAAGAGCCTCTGGGAAACAGTGGCATTCAATCAATTTCATGATATCCTTCCCGGGTCAGCTATTTATGAAACATACCAGGATGCGGTTGCTGATCATAAAATGGTTCAGAAAAAAGCATCTTCAATTTTCGAATCTGATTTTCGCAGGTTGTCTGATGAAATAACCTTTAAAACCGGTGCCGGACAGCCGGTTGTGGCTCTCAACCTGCAGCCAAGGAGCGGAAAGGTCCTGGTGCAGGCTGAAGTATATTCCCATGAAAGACCGGCCACAGCCTTCCTTTCCTCCTGGGGTGATTATTATGAATATGCTCACGTTAAACCTGCTACCGGAAACAGAGTGGCAACCATGATGGTCCGCGACGGGTTTGGCAGGAGTTATCCGGCCCAGATCATCGGCGGCAAAGAGTTCCCTCCGGGCTTCCGGTCCACGGTAGAATTCGTGGTCGACAGCATGCCGGCCGGGGGTTACAAGACTTTTTACGCAGACGCCTCAATGCCGGGATCATCCGTTGAAGAAATCCCTGAAAAGGACGGATTATTCGAGACTGACTTTTTTATTATCCGGATGGACCTGAAAACCGGGGATATCATCGGATTAATAGATAAACGAACCGGTAAGGAGTATGTCTCCGCCAACGGACGGCTGAACCGGCTGCGCATCTGGATGGAAGCCCCAAATGGAATGAACGCCTGGACGATCGGTGAAACAAAGGAAATTGCAGATATTACTGATATTGTAAGTGTTGCAATCACCGAAAGGGGCCCTGTACGGGCAACCGTTGAAGTTGTGAAAAAATGGGGCCGGTCGAAATTCATCCAGCGGACCTATATCTACAAAAACTATCCGCGCATCGATTTTGATCTGGAGGTACATTGGTTCGAAACGGGAGACGGGGTGAATCCGGCTCCATTTCTGAAAGCCACTTTTGATCTGGCCATGGACAATCCTTTATTTTACAGCCAGGTACCGTTCGACGTGGTCAGCCGCCCCGTTAACGGCCAGGAGGTGCCTGCCCAGCAATGGGTGGATGTTTCCGACGGCAAGGATGGAATGGCTTTGCTGAACCGCACCAAATTCGGTCATTCATACGACAAGGGGCAACTACGCCTGTCGCTGCTGCGGGCAACCTATTCCCCTGATCTTTATCCGAATATGGGCATTAATCATATCCAATATTCGCTGTTTCCACATACCGGCGATTGGAAAAACGGGGTATGGGCCGAAGGAGAGAATTTCAATGTTCCGGTGTATGCCGCAGAACCGCCTTCACTGGCACTGGCAAAAACCCATTCAACCCGGCCGGAGAATGGTTCCCTGCTTGCGGTTTCACCGGCCGAAGTGGTGATGAGCGGGATCAAACAGGCCGAGGACGGGAAGAACCTGATCATCCGCCTGGCCGAAGTGACCGGTAAGGAAACAATGGCTGTGATCACTCTTCCGGTGAGGGCTATTAGTGCCATACGGGTCAATATTATCGAGTTACCGCTGGAATCAGCAGAAAAGCCGTTGGTTGACGGAAGGATCGTCAGGGTAAGGCTCAGGCCGCGGGAGATTGTGACGCTGTCGATCGCTATAAATCCGTGACGCGTGACACGTGACGCGTGATGCGAAAGAGTGACAAGTGACGAGTGATAGTTTTGAGATTCGCATTTAGAATTGTCGAGTAGGCCGGGGCATTTCATCCCCAGCCTCTCACAGAACCGTACTTGACAGTCTCCCATCATACGGCTCTTCGTAACAAACCTACGGAAGCCATCCATATTTCCAATGTTCAAACAACGTTGAAAAAGGCTACCAGGCGATGATCAAAAATATGCGAAAAGGGCCGGCAACTATATGGGTTTTTTCCCGGTAGCCGGACAGGATGTGCACCTGATCGGGACACCTAAATTCAGCCGCACGTCAATCAACCTGGGAAATTCCCGGTCGGATGTTCAGTAAACCGTTCATCGGCTCACTTATTTAGTATTTTAGTCACCGCATTGCGGAATATTAATTAACCTGACTAAGCCTTATGGACGGCGCAACCGGGAAGACATTTAAACGCAGTCTGAATCTGATCGATTCATCAGCTATCGTGGTCGGATCCATGATCGGATCCGGGATCTTTATTGTAACTGCGGATATGTCCAGAACGCTGGGATCCCCCGGCTGGATGCTGCTAGCCTGGCTGATTACCGGTCTGATGACGATCTTCGCGGCCATGACCTATGGCGAGCTCGCCTCGATGATGCCCAAGGCAGGCGGACAATATATTTACCTCCGCGAGGCTTACAATCCCCTCACCGGTTTTCTTTATGGATGGACCTTGTTCACCGTTATCCAAACCGGAAGTATTGCCGCGATTGCCATGGCATTCAGTAAATTCTCGGGAGTTCTGATTCCCTGGATCAGTGAGGAAAATATCATGTTTCATCTGGGGCCGTTGAAAGTAAGTACGGTTAACCTGGTAGCGGTTCTGTCTATAATCCTGCTAACCTGGATCAATACCCGCGGCATTAAAACGGGTAAAATCGTACAGAATACCTTTACACTGACGAAAGTGCTGGTGCTGATATTGTTCCTGATTGTCGGCTTTTTTATTGCCAAATCAATAGGATTGGCAGCTAATTTGGAGTATTTCTGGCAAGCTGCCAAACTCGATCCTGTGACGGGAGTCGCCACACCCCTGGTCGGAATGGCTTTTATCGCAGCAATGGGTTCGGCAATGGTTGGATCCCTTTTCACCTATGATGCCTGGTATAACGTAACCTATAATTCAGCCGAAGTAATCAACCCAAGGCGTACCATTCCCTTGAGCCTGATATATGGGACCCTGGTTGCCGCGATTATTTTCATTCTATGCAATATTGTGTATATCAAGGTTTTGCCATTACGCGGCATTCCTGGTACCAACTCCGTTATCGGTCAGGGGATGGCCTTTGCCACTGATGACCGTTTGGGAACTGCAGCTATTTCCGGAATTTTCGGCGAATATGCGGCCATCATTATGGCGGTCTTTATCATTATTTCCACCTTCGGATGTAATAATGGACTGGTTCTCTCAGGAGCCCGGGTATATTACGCAATGGCCGAAAACAAGCTGTTTTTCAAGAAGATAGGTAATCTGAATAATAACGGAGTTCCGGCGAACGGACTGATCATCCAATGCATTTGGGCTTGCCTGCTCTGTTTATCGGGCTCTTATTCGCAGCTCCTCGATTATGTGATTTTTGCAGTACTGATTTTTTATGCATTGACCAATGCGGGTGTATTTGTATTACGCCGCAAATGGCCCGGCGAGGAGAGAGCTTATAAGGCATTCGGATATCCCGTTATTCCGGCTATTTGTGTGATCCTATCGGTGGTGATTATGGTTATCCTGCTGATATACAAACCGAAATTTACCTGGCCCGGACTGATCATTGTGGCGCTCGGCATACCGGTTTACTATATTTGGAAAGGAAGGTCTCTCAAAACTCCCGGTAAATGAATGCGGTACCTTATGTAGTAGGAGCGATTGCATTCTTTGTGATTGCTTATCGGCTCTATTTCAGCTTTGTAGTAGCAAAAGTAGCAGTAGCCAATGATTTGAGAGCCACCCCGGCTAATCGCTTATATGATGGGCAAAACTATTACCCGATGAGCAAGTGGGTGTTGTTCGGGCACCATTTTGCCGCAATTGCCGGAGCCGGGCCACTTGTTGGCCCCGTGCTGGCTGCCCAATTCGGGTTTTACCCGGGATTCATCTGGATGCTCGTAGGAGCGGTAATGGCCGGTGCCGTGCACGACCTGGTGATTCTAACCGCTTCGATCGAACATGACGGAAAATCCCTTGCCGAAATAGCCCGGGCCGAGATCAATAAAATTAGCGGTACAACGGCTTCCATAGCCATTCTGCTGGTTTTGATCGTTGCTCTGGCCGGCCTTGGAATGGTGGTAGTAAATGCATTGGCCGAGAGTTCATGGGGCACTTTTACCATCGCTATGACGATCCCGATCGCGCTGTTCATGGGGATCTGGATGTTCAAGCTGCGTCCGGGCAAAACGGTGGAAGCTACTATCATGGGGGTTATCCTGTTAACACTTGCTGTCGTTCTGGGCCGGTATATTCCTGATTCTGCCTTTGCTTCGTGGTTTACCTTCAATAAGAAAACCCTTACACTTTTACTCTGCGGATACGGATTCCTGGCATCGGTGCTTCCAGTTTGGCTGCTCTTGACCCCGCGTGATTATCTGAGCTCAATCATGAAGATTACCGTGATCTTCCTGCTGGCTATCGGTGTTATCATCGTTGCTCCGGATATCAGGATGCCCGGGTTTACGGAATTTGTTCACGGAGGCGGACCGATCATCCCGGGTAAGCTCTATCCATATCTGTTTATAACGATTGCCTGCGGGGCGATTTCAGGATTCCACGCTCTGGTGAGTTCCGGAACCACTCCGAAAATGATCATGAAGGAGTCGCATATCAAAACAATCGCGGTGGGTTCGATGCTGACCGAAGGCGTGGTGAGTATCCTGGCATTGATCGCTGCCACCAGTCTTTTCCCTCTTGATTATTTCCAGATCAACCTGTTGCCCGACAAGTTTCAGGAAGTATTGCCAAAACTTCACGAGATGGGTTTCACCGACAGTAATATCCAGCAGCTCTCGGTTCAGGTAGGTGAAAAGATAGCCGGCCGTCCGGGCGGTGCCGTTTCACTTGGAGTCGGAATGGCTAGTATTTTTACCGCCATACCCGGGATGAAGCACCTGATGAGCTACTGGTACCATTTTGCCATCATGTTTGAAGCCTTGTTTATCCTCACCACCATCGACGCGGGAACCCGTATTGCCCGGTTTGTGATGCAGGAGGCTCTCGGTAAGGTGTATAAACCTTTCGGAAGGGCCAACTGGCTGCCAGGAAACTTGTTCACCAGTGCTGTTATCGTCTTCTGCTGGGGCTATTTCATTTATACCGGAACGGTTGCAACCATCTGGCCCATGTTCGGAACGGCCAACCAATTAATGGCCACCATCGCTCTGGTTGTGGGTACTTCCTATATCATTAACCGCGGCCGGAGGCGATATTCGTGGGTTACCATCCTGCCGATGGCCTTCGTAGGGATCACAACCCTGTATGCCGGAATTACCAATGTAACAACCATCTATTATCCACAAATGATCACCCACGCCACGATGGTTCCGGGCATGATCAATTTCGTTCTCACGATCGTGATCATCATCTGCCTGTTTGTGATTTTTGGGAATGCTTTGCCGAAATGGTTTAAAAGGGCTGACTAAAAGCGGTACCCCATCGTCCACTCAATCATTACGGCTTTAGCGACGCTACGGGCACGTATCTGAATTGCGGCAAAAATGTGATCAGTAAAGTAATATTTGATTCCCACGCGCTGATAAAAAACAGGACTGATTTTTATCAATTCATTCCTGTAAAGATAGAATCCTGCTTCGACAAAAAGTGATAACTTGTTGAAAGTCAGTTCGTACGAAGGGAAAATGCTGAATTCAAGACGCCTGATGTCGGGTTTCCGGATCAGATGAAGGCTATCGGCAACTGTTTCAAATTGAGGATTTACTAATCCATTATAGCCAAATTCAATGCCTGCCCCTATTTTGGATTTGTAATCCAACTGACGATGATAGATGCCAAAAATTCCTATGGCATATACCGGAACACTAGGCTGTTTTTGCATAGGTTTTACCGTCACCGGGATCTCCGCATTTTTAAAACCGGTATAGCCTGCTATTATCCATTCATTCACATCTTTAAATTTTTCAATGCGGTTCCTGGGTTTAATGGGATCATCGGAATATAGTTCATAGCGGAGACTGAGCTTCCAGAATGAGTTATTCACCCCCCGGTTGGGCAGAGTGATACCTCCATTGGAAAAGTGGGTTAATCCAAATCCAGCCCCGGTGTTTACTCTGGGAAAAACACGGACTTCTGCACCTATCCCGGCTTCAACCATAGAATTGATAGCCGAACCGATGGCAATGTTATAAGGATTGGTTAAAGGATCATATTTATTCCAATGAAAAGCCAGACCTATTGCAAAATCATAGGTAAGACTAAAATGCCTGATCCGAAAAAAAGGACCTGTAAGGAATCCAAAAACCGATATTGGCTGTCCGAGCTCTTCACTTTTAAAATCTGCCGTAAAGAAGCCTATGCCATATCGCGGATACGCATAAAGTTGTTCCCAGAGATTTGTCCCGGTTGTTTGTTTGGCCACCCTGACTGAGAATGCCTGATGGCTGTCAATAGGCACACCAGCGGCGTTTAGGCCTGATAAAAATTCATTGGTTGCAAAAACTCCACCGTGCTGATAAGACAATTGCAGGGAGTAACGGCCATCTGACAGCCCATTTTTGAGAGTCACTAAAGCTTTCGGACGAAGATCAACCGGAGTAATGATCAATAGAAGTAAGACGAACAGAATCCTCATTGTCATGCATGGTGATAATTACCCTAAAGTAATCATAAAAATGTCGCTACAATGGCCCATGTGCCTTCGAGGATGACAAACGGAATTGCATGTATGAGCCAGGACCGAGAATGAGCAGGAAGAAAGCCGATAGAATCAGAAAAACTCCGGCGGAATTGACGATATTCGCAAATAACATTCCTTTGATATTATGGCCAAAATTATGAAAATCCGCCAACTCATTTCCCCGGTTCTTCTGATCGCGGCAGTCAGCCTTACGGGATGCGACAAATCCTCGCATCTCCGTGTGGATCAGCTCTATTGCAATAACCGGATCAACCCTGTCGGTGTTGAAGGTAAGCCTGAGTTCCGTTGGACCGTCGTTTCGGATAAGAATCAGGCGGTGGTTACCGGATATGAGATAAGGATGAAAGACTATAAGACTTTAAGACAAGAAGACTATAAGACGTTAAGACTGGAAGAGGGGAGAAAGTATGAATGGCAGGTTAGGGTGAAGGATGAGAAGGGTAAGTTTTCGCCGTGGAGTAAAACGGCTTGGTTTGTGACCGGTATGCCTGATACAGAGTGGGCTAACACAAAATGGATCGGGTATGAGGAGTTGCCTGACTCAATGAAGCTGGTTCCGGGAGTTCATGGATCGGGCAATAATCTTGGGAATCTGGCGGTTAAACGACCGGTTGTTCCCTCTTTCCGCAAGACAATTAACATCAGCAAACCGGTTTCCGAAGGGTGGCTTTTTGTTTCCGGATTAGGTCAATATACCCTGGCGATGGATGGGAAAGATATGACAGGGGGTTTTATGCGACCGGGATGGACAAATTATGCAAAAACTTGTTTGTACAATGGTTACGATATGACCAGCCAGCTCCGGAATGGGCCTCATGAGATTTTAATCACCGTAGGAAACGGTTTTTTTAATGTTAACCGCGAACGGTACCGCAAACTGGTTACAACCTGGGGAATGCCGATGATGCGGGCTATCCTGGTTATCAGGTATTCAGATGGGACGACCGAAAGAATCAATGCTGATACCAACTGGGAAACAGCGCCGTCGGCAATTACTTTTACCTCAATCTACGGTGGCGAGGACTATGATGCACGATTAAATAACCCGGTGTGGAAACCTGCCATTGAGGTAAAAGGTCCGGGTGGTGCCATGCGTTGGGAAGCAGATTATCCATTGCAGTCGATGGAGATTTTTAAGCCGTTAAAGATTACTGAACTGCCCGATAGCACCTGGGTGTATGATTTCGGCCAGAATGCTTCCGGAATTCCGGAACTTAAGGTCAGTGCCGCCGCTGGCCAGACTGTCCGGCTTACCCCCGGTGAACTGATTGATGACAATGGACAAGTCACTCAGCAGGCGTCCGGAGGCCCGCACTATTATGAGTACACGTCAGATGGTGTATCCAAAAATCCGTGGTTGCCCCGATTCTCCTATTATGGTTTCAGGTACCTCAGCCTCAGTGGCGGAGTTCCCGCTGGCAAACCAAATCCGCGCAGTCTGCCGGTTGTTGAGAATATCCTTTTCCATCATACCCGCAACGGCTCACCCACGGTGGGTTCTTTCAAATGTTCCAATGAGTTGTTTAACAAGATACTCACCCTCATCGATTGGTCGATCCGAAGCAATTTGGCCAGCGTAACCACCGATTGCCCGCACCGTGAAAAACTGGGTTGGCTCGAGGTTACCCACCTTATGGGTAACTCCATCCAATACAATTACGATATCCATAATCTGTATGTGAAAATCATTGATGATATGATTGAATCACAGCTGGATAACGGACTGGTGCCGGATATTGCCCCCGAATTTGTTCCGTTTGCCGGCGGCTTCCGCGACTCGCCCGAATGGGGCAGTTCAGCGGTCATTGTTCCCTGGTATGTATATAATTGGTATGCCGATCGTAAACCCATGGAACGTGCGTATCCCATGATGAAAAAGTATGTGGATTATCTCGGGTCAATGGCAAAAGGGAGTATTGTTTCACACGGACTTGGCGACTGGTTTGACCTGGGCCCCAATTCACCTGGCGAGTCGCAGTTGACGCCCATGGCTCTGACAGCAACAGCGATCTACTATTACGATCTGGCTATCTTGTCGAAAATGGCTGGCATTCTTGGTTTTGCTGATGATGCCAGCCTGCTGGCCGACAGTGCCCGAAGGGTACGGGATGCGTTTAATGCGAAATTTTACAATCCGTTAACCCATGTCATCGCAACCGGTTCGCAAACAGCTTATGCCATGCCCCTGGTTGTTGGCCTGGTTCCTGATCAGGATAAAGATGTGGTATTCAAAAACCTGATCAAAGCAGTTGAACGTGATGGGTATGCCTTAACCGCCGGGGACGTGGGTTATCACTATCTGGTGCAGGCTCTTCAGGATGCCGGGGCAAACGATGTGATCTTTAAGATGAATTCCCGCGAAGATGTCCCGGGCTATGGTTTTCAGCTGAAACATGGGGCCACTTCCCTAACGGAATCATGGCCGGCGCTCCGGTACGTTTCCAACAATCACATGATGCTGGGTCACCTGATGGAATGGTTTTACAGCGGCATCGGCGGGATTCGCCAGGCGGAAGGCTCCACCGGCTATCAAAAAATCATAATTGATCCGCAGCCGGTTGGTGATCTTACCTGGGCCGAGGTAACCCACCGTTGCATTCTTGGTGAAATTTATTGCCGTTGGGAAAAGACAGAAAATGGATATATAATTGATGTTCGCATTCCCGTTGGCGCCACCGCGGAAGTGTTCATCAAAGGGAAGCCCCTCGGCAGTGTGGGTTCAGGGAAATATCATTTTAATGGGAAGGACACATAGTATGAATATTCTTGGAATGGGCAATGCCCTTGTAGATGTGTTGATCCGGGTGGAAAAGGATTCAATCCTGGATGAATTGCGGCTTCCAAAGGGGAGCATGCAGCTTGTGGATGAAGCCAGGCTGCAGGAAATAGAAGAACGTATCGATGGTTTTGAACGGATCCTGGTTTCGGGAGGTTCAGCTGCCAATACGATCCATGGGTTGGCAGAGCTGGGTGTTAAAACAGGCTTTATCGGATCAGCCGGTGGTGATCCATGGGGTGAATTCTATATAAATGACCTTAAAAATAAGGGAATAATCCCCATATTTTATCGACCGGATAAGCCAACCGGAAGGGCAATGGCGTTTTTAACGCCCGATTCAGAGCGAACCTTCGGAACTTACCTGGGTGCCGCCATTGAACTCCGGCCTGAATTCCTCTCGCCTGAATTATTTCATGGCTGGTCGATTTTCCACATTGAGGGATACCTGGTTCAGAATCATGACTTGATTGAGTCGGCATTGGTATTGGCAAATCAGGAGGGATGTATGGTTTCGCTCGATCTGGCCAGCTATAATGTGGTGGAAGATAATCTGGAATTTCTAAAATCTGTTGTTCCGCAATATGTTGATATTCTTTTTGCCAATCAGGAGGAAGCAATGGCCTATACCGGTAAGGAACCTGAGGCCGCAGTTGATGAACTCGCCTCGTTCTGCAGGATTGCCGTTGTGAAAATCGGTAAAGACGGAGCCTGGGTTCAGTCGGGAACGGAGAAGCACCATGTTAAAGGGTTGGAAGCTAACTGTATCGATACCACAGGAGCCGGGGACTTGTTTGCTTCCGGTTTCCTGTACGGCTACACCCGGGGATTTTCACTCCGGAAATGCGGAGAACTGGGCAATATGCTTGCTGCCGCTGTGATTGAGGTCACCGGGTCGAAAATATCGGAGAGTCACTGGTTGAACATCCGGCGGACGCTTTCAATATAAAAAACCACGGAGGCACAGAGAACACGGAGATACACAGAGGAATAGAAAGATGGTTATCACTCGTCACTTGTTCCACAATTCAGATGGTTTTATCGTGTTACCCTTTTTGCCCTCTTTGATCTGGGTAATACCATGCAATAATGCATCCTTATTTGCTTTTGACGAAAGTAGATATTCAGTTTCGTCAAGAAACTTAATCGAGTTGTCTTTTTCTATTTGTGATAATGCTTTTAGCATCTCTAAAACAGTTTTTCCAATTTTTGTCTTTTCATTGATCTGAATCGTTGTCATATCGATGTTTTTTACAAAGATAGGTTATAGCAGGGTTAAAATCGTTTAATAATGGAAATTCCTGAAATGGAATGGAGGAATCTTCTCGGCCCGCATGGGTTTCATGATGATGTGGTCATCATTGATAATAAGAAACTTCTCAGATACGCGGGGATCCTTGCATGCCTGGAGAACTTTCCGGATAATATTTCCGTCGGCATTGGTTGATGGAAATTCATCCGGGTGATCAATGTGAAGGAATCCTTTCAACCCGTCCGGCCTTTCGCCAACGATAAATATCTGGCCAATGTTCGTCAGGTTCTTGAAAACGGACCGGAGCGAAAACCTGATCTCGTTGTCGGACCAGCTGGAACCGGTGCCCAGGACATAGACAATATCGATTGGCTTCATGATTGCTTTTTTATGCCGTAAAACCTGATGTCGGTATCTACCTGCGAGATTGCCCAAACCCTAAATTCATGCAGTGGAAGGCTTGACGCGAATTGCTCCGGTTCAACATTTTGATAATGGTTATGAGTCATCGGACTGTCTTTGGGATGGTGATCCACAGTTCCATACTCAGCGCGACCAAAACCGGCGGCTGTTATGATCAATAGCCCGCCAGGTTTAAGAAGTTCAAACATTTTAGCCAGGGATTGCGACAAATACTCGTCATGTTCCAGCATTTCAGTGGAAATTATAACATGAAAGAGTTTTTGTGGATTAAATTCATGGACGCGGGTTACGACATCCATATTTTTACCGTCAACTATATCTATCCCGGTATAGTGGGAATCGATAAAGAAGGGACGGTTGTTTCCATTGATGTCGAGGGAACCGCAATCCAGTGCGTCAACATCCCGGAAAAATTCCGGATGGATTTGTTTTATCCCCAGGATAAAGTCTTTTACTCTTTTGTGCATAGCTCTATATGTTTGGTGTAATCGAATCCTTCACCCAGCCGGCAGTAATGGAGGAGATAAATATCTCTCATGAGTCGGATTTCCAAACCGGTTTTAAGTATTGCGTTGCTGATTTTTGTGTCTACTCCCAGAATCCGTTTTTCGGAGGCGGTTACGCGAACCACAGGCAGGATCTTATCCCAGGTTGATTTTCGGATCACCATCAGGTGCCCGGCTATACGGCGGCTGATGGTAGAGGAAACGCCGGGGGATCCTTGTTTCACCTCGTCTGCAATTTCTTTATGGTACAAGATTGAGTCATTCAATAGGTCTGCTCCGGGTACCAGTTGAATTTTGTAGTGGCACCGGGATGCCCGGCAGGTAAAGAGTCCTGCCTCCGGATGTGCCTCAATATGGCGTTGTATCTGGTGCCCGAAATCCGGCTCCAGGAACATGGTGTCGCCATCCATGATAACTGCCCAATCATCCGGTTGAAGCAGGTTCATGCAACCGGTAATCGCATCCAGCAGTTTGAAATTGAAGCTATACGGGGTGAAAAAGTAGATCATTCCGAAATCTACGGAATGGCGGGAGGGCGAAAAAGGACAAAAAAAGGCTCTCGGTGCCAACCGGAAGCCTGGATATAGTAAAAGCCTAGGTTTTGTGCTTATTTATTGAAATACTTTTGAATTAAAGCTTCTAAATCACTTTTCTTAATTGGTTTTGCGATGTAATCATTACATCCGGCCTCAATTGCCTTTTCTCTTGCACCTTCTATCGCATAGGCTGTTTGGGCAATTATTATTATCTGTTTATTAAACCGGCGAATCTGACGGGTTGATTCATACCCATCCATTTCGGACATCCTTATATCCATCAAAACCAAATCTATGTCGGGATTGTTTCGGCATATTTCAAGTGCTTCAATACCTGTTCTTGCCGTAAAAATCTCCGTGCTAAACATTTTGATTACCGCCCGAATGAACATGTCTGATACTTCGTCGTCTTCGGCAACCAGAATTTTCAAATTTTTAATTGGGTTCGTTTCTTTCTTTTCGGAAACGACAGTTTTAACAGCAACTTCTTTTTCTGGTTCAGCATGGCAGGGAATAGTAAAATAGAATATTGAGCCTTTCCCTTTTTCGCTTTCCACCCACAATTTTCCGCCGAGCATTTCCACATAGGCTTTAGCGATCGATAAACCCAAACCAGCCCCTTGTAAAGCTTGCTTATCGGTAATATCAGCCTGAACAAAACGATCGAAAATAGCTGCCTGCCTGTCTTCGGCAATTCCAATGCCTGTGTCCTTCACAAAAAACTCAAGATATTCGCCCTTTTTATTATACCCAAATTCTATTGAACCTTTTTCACTGTATTTGATGGCATTTTTGACAAGATTGGTAAGAATTGCCAAGATTTTCTCGTGGTCTGTTTTAATGATAGCTTCTTTTGCCGGTAAAGAATTTTTAAAGGAAAGCTGCATTCCTTTACCTTCAATCTCGGGTTTGAAGAAGGTATAAATGTATTCGATTTGCTCGTTTATGTTCGTCTCTGAAATGGTAACTTCCATTTGCCCCGATTGTATTTTCGAAATATCTATAATTTCATTGATGATATGGAGCATACGGGCGCCGCTTTTCTCGATGACTCTAATATAATTTTGTTGCTCCTCACCAGTAAGATCAGATTCTTTCAGTAGTTCGGCAAAGCCGAGAATACCATTCATGGGGGTACGGATTTCATGGCTCATATTGGCAAGGAAGGCGGATTTCAATCTGTCGCTTTCTTCGGCGTGTTCTTTGGCTTCTATCAAATCTATGGTTAGCTTCTTTTGTTCAGTAATGTCCTGATTTATTACCTGATAATGCTTGATACCATTCCACAACACATCTCTTCGCGTAATTTTTACATGGCGGATTTCCGCGTTTGCACGTACAATACTTATCTCATAATCAAATACATCATGTCCATTTTTTCTTTTTTCTTTTCTTTCCTGATGTTGCGCGTAACTTTCGGGAGTGTATCGTTTTATTGCTGATATACTTGAAAATTCATCAAGGCTTTTGCAATCAAAAATTTCAAGGAAGGCCCTATTTGCATAAATTATTTTCCCATCGACGGAAACAATACGTATGCCCAAAGGAGATTCTGAAATTGAACGACGGAAATTTTTCTCAGATTGGAGAAGTGCCTCGTTAGCAATGATTAACTCTTGTTCCGCCTGCTTGCGCGTAGTCACGTCCACGAAAAAATCCACGCTGCATTTTCGTCCATTGATGATGGTGGAAGCACGAGTAATGTCAGCATAGAAAGCCGAGCCGTCTTTTCGCAAACACGGAAGAGCGAAAGATATCGTCTTCTCACCTCGCATCTGAGACTCAAACTCGGACATCACGGAGTCCAGTGATTCCTTCGGGTGAAGGTCTGGTATTCTCAACCATTGGAACTCTTCATCTGAATATCCGAATATCCGGCAGATGGCTGGATTAGAATATAAAAACCGATGAGTTTCAATGTCGGTGGCTAAGATGCCATGTGCACTTCCCTTAAACAGCACACGGAACCCTTCTTCCGACTCCCTCAACGCTTCCTCCGTTTTCTTCCGCTCTTTTTGCTTCTCTACCCCTTCCAAAGCCCGCCGTACTGTAAAGACAAGCCGACCCAGCCTATCTTTATGCACATAATCAGTAGCTCCCTGTTTAAGCAATTCAACTGCCTTATCATCGCCAATTGTACCTGATACACAAATGAAAGGGACTTCGGGTTGCAGCTCCAGCGCCCATTTGAGTGCAACGTGGATATCGAATCCGGGCAATGTGTAATCAGAAAGTATAATGTCATAGTCCCTGCCCTTTAAAAAAGAGAGATACTCTTTTTCTCCTGCAGCAATGTCCATGCTAACCAGATAACCTGCATCTACAAGCATTTCATTTAAAAGTTCGGCGTCTTTCAAAACATCTTCAAGACACAAAACATTTAGCAAGGCATTCGATTCCGCCATTTTTTTCATATTACGATCCTCCATCAGGTGGTAATTCGTTTATAATTGCCCAAAAAGTACCTGTATGTTTCACGGCTTCAATAAACTGCAGGAAACTGATCGGTTTTACCACGTAAGCATTCACTCCCAATTCATAGGTGTCGATTAAATCTTTTTTCTCGCGCGAAGAAGTAAGAATAACCACCGGAATTATTTTTAATGCATCGTCACTTCGAATATTGCGAAGTACCTCAATGCCATCCAAACGGGGCATTTTAATATCGAGTAAAATCACACAGGGGTGGCCTGCTTTGCGAAGCTTATACTTTCCTTCCTGGCGAAGATATTCCAATGCCTCTACACCGTCTTTTACCACAACAACCTGGTTGGCCAGGTTATTTTCTGCCATCGCTTCAAGAGTTAATTCTACATCTTTCGGATTGTCTTCTGCCAACAGAATTGTTCTTAATTCAACCATGATTAATCTTCCTTATTTTTAGGTAATGAAAAAATAAATGTTGCCCCTTTGTCTGGTTCGGCTTCGGCCCAGATGTGCCCTCCGTGCTTTAAAATAATACGGTGGACATTGGCAAGTCCAATGCCTGTTCCTTCAAATTCATCGTTAGTGTGTAAACGTTGGAAAACGCCAAATAATTTTTGAGCATATTGCATATCGAAACCCACGCCATTGTCGCGAATAGAAAAAATAAATGCATCATTTTCATCGATAACGTTTATCTCAATAATGGTTTTTTCCCGGGTACGGGTAAACTTAACCGCATTGCTTAACAGGTTCGTCCAAACCAAACGCAGCATGGCATGGTCGCCATAAACATGAGGCAATGTGGCAATGCGCCATTCGATATTTCGTTCGCGGTTATCCTGTTTTATCGGCGCTAAAACTTCCTGAACAATGATATTCATGTTCAGGTCGGCAAGTCGCATTTCCTGTAGGCCGGTGCGTGAAAATTGCAGCAAATCGTCAATTAGCGTAGCCATCTGGCTGGCCGAATCGGCTATATTATTTAAGTAATGCCTTGCTTTGTCAGGAAGGAAATCGTAAAAGCGGCTTAAAAGCAATTCAACGTACCCGTTTATGTGTCGCAACGGAGCGCTCAAATCATGAGAGACCGAATATGAAAACGCCTCCATTTCCTTGTTAGCAATGTCTAACTCTGCTGCCCGCTTTTCTTTCTCCCTGTTTTGAAAAGCAAGTTCTTTGTTAGCGATGATTAACTCTGCTGCCCGCTTTTCTTTCTCCTCGTTTTGATAGGCAAGTTCTTTATTGGCGATGATTAACTCTGCTGCCCGTTTTTCTTTCTCTTTGTTTTGAAAGACAAGCTCTTTATTAGCGATGATTAACTCTGCTGCCCGTTTTTCTTTCTCTTTGTTTTGAAAGGTTAGCTTATTGTTAGCAATGATTAATTCTGCCGCCCGCTTTTCTTTCTCTTCGTTTTGAAAAGCAAGTTCTTTGTTAGCAATGATTAATTCTGCTGCACGTTTTTCTTTTTCCCTGTTTTGAAAAGTAAGTTCTTTGTTGGCAATGATTAACTCTGCAGCCCTATTTTCTTTCTCTTTGCTTTGAAAGGTAAGCTCCTTGTCTGCGATGATAAGCACTGCTGCCCGTTTCTTCTTCTCTTCTTTTTGAAAGACAAG
>JBBAAF010000054.1:0-23825 GCA_041658425.1 Bacteroidales bacterium
TTTGTAGAGACGCATATATGCGTCTCTACGGCGTCGCCGCCCCACTTCCGCGGGGATGACAAGTGCACTCACACCCACACTCACACCCAATCCCACACCCACCTCGGGGATAAGGTTTTATTGTAGGCCCTATGTTTGTATAGAAAGCATAAGCCTGGAATTTATTAGTTTTAGGTACCAATCTATAAACAATTAAAGACCAGACTTATGCTTACGCAAAGTAACAAAATTGATTTTAAAGGACACCATATTTATGCAGGATTTGATGTCCACTTAAAAAGTTGGAAGGTTACTATAATGACCGAAAAACTTCATCATAAGACTTTTACTCAACCTCCCAAGCCTGAGGCTTTACATCATTACCTGACCAGGAACTTTCCTGGCGGGATCTACCACACTGCCTATGAAGCCGGATTCTGTGGGTACTGGATACACAATAAGCTTAAAGATCTTGGGATTGATTCCATGGTAGTGAACCCTGCGGATATCCCGACAACTGGAAAGGAAAAAGTACAGAAAGACGATTCCCGGGATAGTGTAAAAATTGCAAGATCATTACGGAATGGAGACTTAAGCCCGATTTATGTACCAAGCTTATCAACGTTAGAAGACAGGGGGTTAGTTCGCACGCGTGCGAGTTTAGTTAAGGATTTAGCCCGATATAAAAACCGGATCAAGTCATTCCTCTATTTTCATGGGATAGAGTTCCCTGAAACATTTGCCAATCCGCGAACTCACTGGTCTAATAAGTTTAATGAATGGCTGGAAGAGCTTGATCTGGGCGATACGAGTGCACAAGCCTCCCTAAACGCGTTATTAGAACAAAGCAAGTATTTACGTTCTTCTATTCTTTCGATAACCAAGCATATACGTCAATTATCAAATGCCGATCGTTACAAAACAAGGCAAGACCTGCTCCGTACCATACCAGGCATTGGCGCTCTAACTGCTATGACCATTTTAACTGAAATTGAAACGATGGACCGGTTTGCAACATTTGATCAGTTATGCGGTTTTGTTGGACTTGTTCCATCGACTAATAGCAGCGGAGAGAAAGATCACATTGGAGAGCTAACCCCCAGAGGACATGGCGTACTGCGAAGCGCTATTATTGAAAGTGCTTGGACCGCAGCAAGATTAGATCCGGCAATGAATAAAAGCTACCATGAATATTGCAAGCGAATGGAAACAAACAAGGCTATTATCCGGATAGCAAGGAAATTACTCAACCGCATCCGGTTTGTTTTAAAAAATGCCCATCCATACCAGCATTCAGTAACTTAGTGATTAGAATAAATTTGGAGTCTATAAAAATAAATAAGATGTGAGACTACTTTTCGCCCCTTGCAGTTCTGATTTGAGAATCTGCTATATTGTAGGCCGTAGCTCACTTTCTATAAAAAATAAACAAGGCATTACAGCCCGGGAAAGACACCGGTTCTGTTGATAGAAGGTTGTTTTTATAGATTTTGTTCATTGATAGTGTCGTTGTTGATAAGGCTTTAGAAATGAGTTTTTTAAGCCATTAGGACAATGAAAACATAGCCATGAAAAGACCTTTCTTTCGGAAAGGTCTTTTCGGGTGTTTTCACCGTCATAAATCTTATTGCTGGCGAGTTGCTCTCCAGCAGAGCTCACGTCCTCTTCAGACTTATCATACAAATATGAATTATTTTTAAAAATAAATCGCCAGACTCTTGGATTACAACATAGAAGGGGCGACCCGCGGTCGCCTGATTGTCATAGTGACGGTGGTGAGTTATCTTCGGGTGCCCCTTATCAGTTGCCACTAGCTTCAGCTAGTGGTTTGATAGTAAGCATGTTAAATGGGCTTTAGCCCAATATTATGTAATATTTATCAATTATAACACAACCCCATTATTGCACTAATGAATTGCCTGTCAACCTATAACACGCTTCTTGCCATCTTCCTCTCTCTCGGCCTTCCCTTATTCGCCCGGAACGGATTTACGGAGCAGAAAACCGGCATGACAGGATCCATGCGCGGGCTCGATGTGGTATCGAAGAAGGTGGTTTGGATATCGTGTACCAATGGCTCATGTTATATCGCTACGGGCAAAGGGACGATCTGGCTGGCAGGAAACAAGGGAAAAGTAGTAAGTCTAAAAAGGAGGAAATATGTCGTTCGACTTATGGGGTATAATCGTTGTACCGCTGCTGATCTTCTTCGCGAGGATTGGTGATGTGTCCATTGGTACCGTCCGTATCATCTTTGTATCCAAAGGGTATCGCTATCTTGCACCGCTCCTGGGCTTTTTTGAGGTGTTCATCTGGCTGATGGCCATGACCAAGATCCTGGAGAATCTCGACCGGTGGTATTATTATATTGCCTATTGTGGCGGATTTGCTACCGGGAACTTTATCGGGATCATCCTCGAGGAAAAAATCGCCATTGGCTATGCCGCTGTTCGGGTGATCAGCCGGATCCCAGCCGATGAGCTGATCAAACAGCTCCAGGATGCCGGGTACGGAGTTACCTTCCACACTGCCGAAGGCAGCACCGGAACAGTGGAGGTCGTTTACACCATCATCAAGAGGTCGGAACTCCAGGCAATGATTTCACTGATCAATCAGTTCAATCCCAAAGCATTTTATACCGTAGAGGAGGTAAAAGCAGTAAACGAAGGGATTCACCGGTTTACCAATTACCAGAAAAACGTCCTGTTCAACCGCGGGAGGAAGGGGAAATAGATCAGAAGTACCCACCCCAACCCCTTAAGGAAGGGAGGGGCTAAGCTCCGAGGGAAAGCTGGTGCTCATTCCCCCTCCCTGAACCAGGGAGGGGGCCAGGGGGTGGGTACCTTGTCAGCGAACCGTTACCAGCCCTGCCTGCCCCAGTACGCCAATATAATCGAGAATTGCCTTCAGGTCCGACTCCCGTGACGATTGCGTATCAAGCATATGCTTGATTTGTAGGACATTGTGCTTTCCATTGCACAGTCGTTCGAGCTCGGTTTTATCTGACAGATTGTTGTAAATGGCAATCGTTTGTTCCCGTGTCAGTTCAGGCATTAATTTCGAATATCCACCGTAGCTGTTTTCTTTAACTTTTGCGGTGGGAACAGGGATCACAGTCATCGTCTTTTTCTCCATTTCAGTGGGCTTTATTGAAACTGCTCCTACTCCCAGTCTGGCAGCTATCTTTTTCATTTCCTGGTCGATAACGGCTTCCTGTGCCTCAGCGATTTTCCGGAGCTGTGCAGTCTGAACAGCAACTGCAGCCTTAAGCTGGGCATCAGCAGGGGCAAGTTCCAGCGAAGATTCTATCGTTTCAACTTCATTGATCATCGTTCCATCGATATAACCCCTGACTTTCTTATACACCGGAGCCAGATTTTCGGCAGTAACCTTCGATAGTTCATCCAGCGCACGGGCAGATTGGTGCCCCAAACGCCGGACGCCGTTTGAAAAAACTTCAGCCGCGATCTTGCCGGCCATATCGGCATCAGCATTGGCTATTGTATAGGCTGAGGCAGCCGTAATCACGGATACCCGCTTCAATTGTGTCGGATCGCATTTGTCCGCTACATCTTCGGAGGTATGATAGAACTGATCGGGCCAGGTGATCATCATTATTCCCGGAACTCCGACTCCCCAATCATTAAATACTTCATGATCCGATCCGCCGAAATGGGTTTCAATGTTATAATAGAATGGTTCGTCGGATCCCGATGGAGCTACAATCCGGTTTATATATCCGCTCCAGATGGCTATCGTGGTGCGGTTGGTTTCGCCGACATAACGGAAGTAGTTCTCAACCACATCGTTAATATAATGAGGGTTGCCGAAAGTCGTGCGTTCGAGGTTGAAGAACGACTGGCTTTTGCTCAGCCAGAGTCCTACCATATCAAGATTAATGTTGCACAAGGTTTTCTCCATGATGTCCTTGTGGGCCTGAACCCACGGGATCGATCCGGAGAATTCAGGGATAAAAATGAACCGCATGCTGCGGGCCGGCCTCGGCAAACGGCCTTCTTCAAACATGGTGTTAAACATTCGTGCAACTTCCAGGATCACTGCGCATCCCGAAATGTCATCGTTTCCACCTTGCTTCAGATAACCTTCGAAAAGATGGGCAGAGAAAATCACTTCTCCGGCATTTGGATCGGTACCCGGGATCACACAGGTAGGCACCTGAAGATCGGTAAGTTCCATGGATGTTTTAACAAGAGCATGTACCCTGATCTTCTGATTACGCATGAGCCGGTCGCGCAGCAAATATCCTTCGCGGGGCGGCATCATGAAAGCAAAGCCAACCTTTTGGCCAGGTTCACCCCAAAGTCCGGTCCAGGGCATCTGAATAGGATCATATAACGGCCTTGGCGAACTGAATGAGATGGTTCCAAGGGCTCCGAATTTCTGAACCAATCGGGACACAGATCCGGGATCTCCATAAGTTACAACGATCTTGTCCTTTACATCGGCCTTTTCAAAATCTGCTGTCCGGCCATTCTCCACCCAAACCAGCTCGGCTTCCACATCGGCATCCTCACTGCCCGATACGAGCATTACGCGCATATCATCATAGTCTGCCAGTTTTTTCCGTCCCGGGGATACTTCCCACAACTCGCCACGGATTCCGTTCCAGCCGGGCTGTGCATCGGGAAACCGTTCCAATTTTGCTGTTTTAATTCCGTATTCCTTCAGTTTATCCATAATATACTGCGACTCAAACAGCGTGGTTGTTAACTCCTGGGAGGTCCGGGCGCGGGTATATCCACCCATCTCCATGATATGGTTATAAGCAGTTTCACCGGATGCCTCACCGATGATCTCATCCATCATCTTTTTATCGAGCAGGGTCCATTGGTAATGAGGAACAAACTGGGCCATTGCACCAACAGTCAATACAATTAGCATCCCGGCCAGAATCCAGAATTTGCGAAGGTTTTTCATGATAAAGTCAGTTTAGGTCAAAAAATCGGGTCAAGTTAGGAAAAGTGAGGTCGCAAGGTTCTTTATTTAACTTTTTTTAAGATTAGAAATGACCACGATTCCCCCTGCTAATTTTTCTATTTTTACCGGCTCAAACTAATAAGCGACATGAAACCGGCACTTCAGATAATACTTGCTTTCATATTGATCCTTACGGGATGTAAGGAGAAACTGCTGCAGGAAACCACAACAACCTGGCCGGATGGCAGTCCGCAGAAAGTGTCGTATTACCGGGTAACCGGCGGCAAGAAGGATAAAGTGAAGGAGATACGCTATTACCAAAGCGGTAAGAAGGAGATGAAAGGCGAATTTGCCGGCGGTAAAAAGGATGGCACCTGGTCAAGCTGGTTTGAAAATGGCAAGAAACAGAGTGAGGGTTTTTTTAAGAACGATATGCGCAACGGCAAAGCAGTTGTTTGGCGCGAAAATGGCTTCAAATATTACGAAGGAACTTATTCACTGGGTAAGCTCCACGGCACCTGGATCACTTACGACACCGACGGCAGCCGCCTGAAGGAAACGCTCTATGAATATGATAGAAAAGTAGAGGAGATTAATTTTAAGTAATTGGCGCAAAGCGCATAATTAGTGAGCGTTAGCGAACTCTTTTAGAGTCATCGGGGTGCCCATCCTGAACCCCTTTTCGGTTTTCACTATCGTGGCACATTCATAAAGCATATCGTGCTGGAAGAAAAGAACATAGTTATTCTCAACCATTTTTTCTAAAAACTCCTGTTTTTCCTTCATGGTGCGAACCACCTCAAGATCATACGCCATGTTATATTTCACGGGAATATGGCCGTGCGTTGGAATCAGATCCGCTCCGAATATCAGGGTCTTCGAACCATATCGGATAATGGGTATAATTTGACCGGGAGTGTGGCCATTGACAAACCGCACATCCACACCCTCGCAGAATGGGCCGGGTCGTTCAATAAAGTCGAGTAAACCCAGATCCTGCATCGGCAGCAGGTTTTCCGGCAGATAGGAATCAGCCTCACGCAGATTTGGATTCACAGCATTGTCCCATTGCCTCTCTGTAGTCCAATAAGTGGCTTCAGGAAAAACCGCAATGGGTTCGCGATTCCAATTATAGGTAATTCCGCCGCCACAGTGATCGAAATGGAGGTGGGTTAATATCACATCCGTAACTTCATTCGGTTTAATCCCATGCTTTGCCAGTCCCGGTACCAGTCCTTCGTGCTCCTCTATATGCAGGAACTGCAGGTAATCTTCATGCTGTTTGTCGCCGATACCCACGTCGATCAGGATGACACGATCTTCCGTTTTGATCACCAACGATCTTAACATCAACGGAATCAGGTTTCTTTCATCTGCTTTAAAAAACTTCGACCAGATACCCTTGGGCACAACGCCAAACATAGCACCGCCATCAGCTTTAAAGGAGGAAATATCGATACTGTAAAGTTCCATGAGAAAAAGGCTTTGGCCAAAAATAGAAATCTTATCCAGAATACCAAAGACAATTCAAAAAATCTGTTGTCTGTTGCCGGTTGTCTGTTATCGGTTGTCAAGGAGCAACTGATAGGCTTCATCGATAAAACCCCAGCCAAATTTGGGCAGATTCGCTTCGGTCGCCATCAGGATGATTACATCGTGCGATTGGATCTGTTCCCAAAGCCCGACCTGGTCCGTTCCAATCGGCGGACCTAAAACAGTATGGTATATCTCCTTATTGTAGAACCAGAAATCGCTGGTCGAAAATGCCCTGGTTATCCCGAATTTGAACATACCCCAGTAAAAACTATCGGCAATCATTAAAACTGATGGTTTGATCTTTCCTTCTCCGGATTCAAATTTTAAGACCGGGTAAGCCATTTTGTCGCGGCGAAGCCTGAATAGCAGGTTCAAGCCGTAACCCATATCGTAATCATCCTTTTGGGCTTTTTTAAGTTCAACCCGATCCCAGCTTAGTGAAGGCAAATCAATTCCCCGGATCTTTTCAATATACGTGAGAAGAGAGTCGGCTACCAGCGAAGTCCCGTAAATACTCCAGTGGATACCGTATTTAGGATATAATAGGAACGGCGATTCCGTTTTGTTTTCAAGAAACCAGCGGTTGAAATCGATGATTTTCAGTCCGGCTTCATGGGCCATCCTGACGTGCGTTTCATAGTTGGTTGGACCTTTGGGATAGCTTATTTCCGGAGGAAAAAATTCAGGATAAAAAGATCCTTTTCCGGCGGCAAAAATAACCAACAGATTTTTGTTGTACCGGGCAAGCATCTGGTACTGAATAAATTTCAGTTTGGCAATGCGCTGAGCGATACTATCCTCACCAATAAAATCGGCACCGTACCAGGACTTGATGTAATTCTCTTCAAAGAGGTAATTCTCTTTGCCGAAAATTACACTGAAGGCATGAACTTCCCTGAAAAGGCTCAGGGCCATCTGATTATTGATCCTAACAAAAAGGCTCCGGAAACCAAATGCATCGTTGTAGTATTTTTCTTTTTTAGTCTGATAAGAAGCAGAGAACCAGTCTTTAAGCGTGAATTGTACATTTTCAGGGGTCGAAACGGCCCCTTTAAGCGGTTGTTCTTTAACGATAAGCGTAACAGATTGTATCAGGGGCACGGACAATAGGACCATCAGGAAGATGAATAACCTCTGCCGGTAATCGGTTTTTGCTTTTTTCATCATCAGAATCTGAAGTATATGAATGGGTTAAAACCGAATGCAGTGATGGAGCTGATCGAGAGGATCAGCAAAACAACTGCCATGGAAGCCACCAGGAGATGCCGCTTTTTGGAGTATTCATCGAAGTAAACCGCATCCTGAATTTTTTGACCCTTATTCGTATAAACAAAGAATGCAAATACCACAGCAATAGTGAAATAGAACCAGAATCCAGGCTCTGTGACCAGGCCGGTTCCGGATTGAAAGGAGAATAACTTCCTGAAGAATGCGAATGCTTTTGAGAAATCGTCGATCCGGAAAAAGACCCATCCGATGATCACCAGGAGGAATGTGATAACCGTGGCCGGCAGTTTACCGGCCTTCTCATAAAATTTCAGGAGGAAACCGCGCTCCATTACCAGCAGGACTCCATGATAGGCTCCCCAGAACACAAATGTCCAGGATGCGCCATGCCAGAGTCCGGAGGCGAGAAACACCAGCCAAAGGTTAAAATAGAGCCTCCATTTAGTTTTTACGCGGTTGCCGCCGAGGGGGATGTAAAGATAATTGCGCATCCAGGCTCCAAGAGTCATGTGCCAACGGCGCCAGAACTCGGTAATGCTCTGCGAGATATAAGGGTTGTTGAAATTCTCGGGGAATTTAAACCCGATCATTTTCCCCAGCCCGATTGCCATATCGGAATAACCCGAGAAATCGAAATAGATCTGGAAGGTGTACGCGAGGATACCGATCCAGGCTGTACCGGTGCTGATGGTTGAGAAATCCATCGTCATAATCACATCCGCTTGTTGGCCCATGTGGTTGGCAATCAGTACCTTCTTGGCGAGCCCCAATACGAACCGGTAAAATCCGGTAAGGCGGTTGTCGATCGTCTCGTTTTCCGACCGGTCGGTTATCTGGTCAGCGAGCTGATAATAGCGGATAATCGGGCCAGCTATCAGTTTGGGATATAGGATGATATAAAGCTGGTAATCCCAGAAATTGTGCAGCGGCGCATGAACCCGACGGTATACATCAACCACATAAGTGATCGTCTCAAAAGTATAAAACGATATCCCGATCGGCAGGATCAGCTTGGTCCACTGGACGCCATCCACCCCGAAAACCGATAGCATCTGGTTGAAATTCTCAATAAAGAAGTTGGAGTATTTGAAGTAGAACAGCAGCCCCAGGTTCATCGACACCGAAAGTGTCAGCATCAGCCGGCGGTGCAGAATGCTTTTCATGGCCGCCATCCATTTAACCAGATGAAAATCCAGGAAGGTGGTTCCAAGGATGACAAAGATAAATTTCGGGGCACCCCAGCTGTAGAAGAAGATGCTGAACAGGAGGATGGTAACGTTTTTTAACTTCCGGGGCACCAGATAATAGGTGATCAGAAACACCGGCAGGAATCCAAGTAAAAAAACGATGCTGCTAAAGACCATTTTGCCCTGATAATTGTGCCGAATATAGAAAAAGCGCGGAAGAAAGATACAAATTCAGTATCTTTAGGAAGATTTAAAACTTAAATACAATGGAATCAAATTATTACTACTACATGATCGGGGCTCTTGTCCTCTTGTTCCTCTTATCAGGGATCCGTATTATTCGCCCTACCCATAAGGGCTTGATCGAAAGGCTGGGTAAGTACAATCATTTTGCCAATCCCGGATTTAACTGGATTATACCGGTTATTGATAAGCTGTACCAGGTGAATGTGACCGAACAGATGGTGGATGCAGAGCCTCAGGAGATTATCACCAACGATAATCTGAATGCCCGGGTGGATGCACAGGTTTATTTTAGAGTTAAGGACGATGAACAGAGCGTGAAAAACTCGCAGTACAACGTTAATAATTATAAATGGCAGATCGTGAACCTGGCACGAACCACTTTGAGAAATATTATTGGCACACTTACACTGAAATCTGCCAACAGCGAGCGGGGAAAAATTAATGCCGAACTGCATAGAACCTTATTGGAGGAGACTGCCAGCTGGGGGATTAATATCGTTCGTACCGAGCTGAAAGAAATTGATCCGCCGAAGGATGTTCAGGAAACGATGAACAAGGTGGTGAAGGCTGAAAACGAAAAGATAGCAGCCATAGACTATGCCACTGCCCGTGAAACTGTTGCCGATGGTGAAAAGAGGGCCAAGATAAAAGAAGCCGAAGGGTATAAGCAGGCCAAAATCCTGCATGCCGAAGGGGAAGCCGGCGCTATCAAGTTAGTCAACGAAGCCGCCGACAAGTATTTCACCGGTAATGCCCAGCTGCTCCGGAAACTCGAAGCCATGGAGGCCTGTCTGAAAGAAAATGCCAAGATCGTTGTTCCTGAAGGCTCTGAACTGATCAATGTTATCGGAGACCTGGCCGGAGTGCTGCCGCTTAAGAAGAAAGACGACAAGAAGGAATAGAGACGAGAAGACGAGAAGACTATAAGACTATAAGACTATAAGACGAGAAGACTATAAGACTATAAGACTATAAGACGAGAAGATGGTAAGACGAGAAGACCGAAAGACCTTAAGAATTAAAACGTTAAGAAAAAATTAGACTTGAGTACCTTCCCTGGTAAAAACGCCCTCCTCTTCATAGCTGATTACCACATCTTTATTATTCCATTCGGGAACTGCCGTCGTGGAGCTGAATTCAATGGCAGTGCCGGTATCATGACTGTAATAACCGATCGGATGGCTGTAGAGCCGGGGCCTCAATCCTTCAGCGGTAGCTTTTTGAATCGTGTTGGCTGCAATCTGGTGTCCGGTGAGGCCCTCCTTAAATTCGCCCATGAATACATCCGCCAGCCGCACTGCCCGAGCCAAGGCATTTTTTAATCCTTCGGGGGCATCCTGTTCACCGGGCAAACACACATACGCATGCCACTGCATGTCGGTACATAAACGCAAATATCTGATCCCTACATCACAATGCAGGAGATCGCCTTTCCGGATGACATTGGGCTGATCTTTATACAGTTCAGCCATCGCCGGACTCCTTTGGATAGAAATTGTGGTATACGACAGCCATGTACGCGAAGATTTCATCTTGGCAGGATTATTTTCCGAAAAATTCCTTCAGCCAGAATTTATTTTGCAGATCCCTCACATGGGCAGCTTTCGGCCCCCCCCAGCCATGGCGGCCGTTGGGATACATCATGAACTGAAAATCCTTATTCAGATCCTGCAATTTACTGATCAGCTGAATGCTGTTCTGCATGTGGACATTATCATCCATTTCACCATGAACAATGTATAATTTCCCTTTCAATTTATCGGCGAAATTCATGGCGGTTCCATTCTTGTACCCTTCAGGATTCTGAATGGGAGTATCCATAAACCGCTCAGTATAAATATTGTCGTATAATCCCCAGTCGGTGACACTGTATAGGGCCATACCGTGTGTCCAGTAATCGGCTCCGGCTGTTAATGCCATACAGGTGGTATACCCGCCGTATGATCCGCCTGTGATACCCATCCGGGTTGCATCCACATAAGGCTTGGTACGCAGCCATTTAACAGCCTCTTCATAATCCACCATTTCCCATTTACCCAGGTTACGATACATATAGTCGATGCCCTTTTTGCCAAACTGTCCCGAGGCCCGATGATCTACATCGATGGTTATGATGCCGTTCTGGGCAAACCAGCTTGGCCTGTTTCGTACAAATTTATTCTTTACATTGCCGGCATCCGGACCGCCATAGATCGTAAAGACAACCGGATATTTATTAGCCGGATCGAAATTCACCGGATAAATAATGATTGCCGGTAGCTGGAACCCATCGGTACTCGGAATACGCACATATTCAGCACGCTGATGCTTTGTTGGATCAAATTCCGGCTTGGTTTCACTCAGCAGTTTAACCAGTTTGCCATTTTTATCGCGCAATTCTATCCGGCCGGGAATGGTTACACTGCTACAGGTATCAATCAGGTAGGATCCGCCAGGCGAAAGATTGATCGAATGTGAACCGGCCACTTCGGTGAGCTGTACCATCCCTGTTCCATCGAGTTTTACACTAAAAAACTGGGTTTCGGCGGATTCAGGACGTCCGCTGAAGTAAACGAGTCCTTTTTCTTCATCCACCCTGATGATATCGCTTACCCTCCATTGAACGTTCGTCAGGTGAGCCAGTTGTTTGCCGTTCCAATCATGATAATAAAGGTTGTGCCAATCGTTCCGGTAACTGTTCATGATAAAACCGGTACCATTTTTCAGTACATATATTTTCTCGAAAAAATCCACCCAGGTTGGGCGCTCTTCGTCGTAAATTTTTCTCAGATCCCCGGTCTCCGGAATAACCATAAAGAACTGCATGTGATTCTGATCGCGGTTCAGCACCTGAATCATCATCTCTTTGGAATCGGGCTTCCAGGATGGCCACGCAATGTATTGGTCAACAGTATAATCGAATTTTGCCCAGGCAATCTTTCCGGTTTCCAGATCGGCGATCCCGAGTTTAACCTTCGGATTAGGATCGCCGGGCACCGGGTAACGGGTATATTCCGGGGCTCCATGCAGGCTGTCGCCTCTCATCAATATATACAGAGGAACCTCGGTATCATCAAATCGCAGGAAGGCAACTTTTTTGCTGTCAGGCGACCACCAGAAGGCGGCATACTTTGATGGGCGGCCAAGGATCTCTTCATAATAGACCCACGATGCATAACCGTTGTATATCAGTTTAGTACCATCCGTGGTAAGCCTGTGCTCCAGGTTGGTAGCCAGATCAATCACATACAGGTCGTTATCGCGTGTAAAGGCAACTCTTTTCTGATCCGGAGATAAACGGGGATTGACCTCTTTCCCGGGATTTGCGGTGATTTGCCTTGGGGCGGCAGTGGTTCCGTCCGAATAGAACAACTCGCCATCCTTAACAGTGACACTTACGCTCGGCGGTGAAGCGGGTTCAGTTTTGGCAACATAGGGCTTAGCCTTGCCGGTCAGCACGTCAACACTCATTTTGATATCCTTCCCGTCTTTGCCTTTCCGAACTTCCAGATAATGGGTATCATCCACCCACGTATTTCCTACGCGGCCGCCGAATTGGCCATATGCCATACCCGACACAAACAACCCGCTAATCAGCAGTGCCAATATCAGCCTGACTTGTTTTATTTTCATATTGCATTATTTATGATGGATTCAATCAATTCTTGTTTTCCTGATTGAAGTTCAGGTTCTCCCTTTTCAATAGCAAGCGCATGAAGATCTTCGATATTGAGTTCACCTTTCTCGAATTTCAGGGCTTCCGGTTCATGGAACGAAAGATACCGGTTGTCCCGAAAATCGGTGATCCGTTTTTCACTTATGAGTTTATCAGCAATCAGCAGTGCTCTTGAAAAAGTGTCCATACCAACGATATGGGCAATGAACAGATCTTCGAGATCGGTTGAATTCCGCCGGAGTTTAGCATCAAAATTAAACCCGCCGGTTCCGAGCCCACCGCATTCCAGCACCACGATCATGGCTTCAATGGCCTCATACAGGTTGGTCGGGAAATTGTCAGTATCCCAGCCATTCATGGGTTCGCCATGATTGGCGTCGATGCCTCCGAGCATCCCGGCATCCGCAGCAAAACGGAGCTCATGAGTAAAACTGTGACCGGCCAGGGTAGCGTGATTGGCTTCGACATTCAGTTTGAAATCCTTTTCCAGACCGTATTTGTGCAAGAATCCGATTACGGTGGAAGCATCGAAATCATATTGATGCAGGGAAGGTTCCATTGGTTTGGGCTCGATCAGGTAAGTTCCTTTAAAGCCGGTTTTCCGGCCATAATCGCGTGCCATCTGAAGGAAGCGGCCCATATGATCCAATTCCTTGGCTGTGTTTGTATTGAGCAGATAGGAATATCCTTCACGCCCGCCCCAGAAAACATAATTCTCTCCTCCGAGTGCCACCGTGGCTTCGATTGCAGATTTTACCTGTGCTCCGGCCTGACAAACCACACTGAAATCCGGGTTGGTAGCGGCACCATTCATGTAGCGCGGATGTGAAAACAGATTGGCCGTGCCCCAAAGGAGTTTAACCCCGGTATCTGCCTGCATTCGTAATGCCATGTCCACCAATGTCTTCAGATTTTTTTCCGATTCCTGCACCGAGCTGCCTTCCGGTGCTATATCCCGGTCGTGGAAACAGTAAAAAGGAATGCTCATTTTAGTCATGAACTCAAAAGCCGCATCCAGGCGGGCTTTTGCATTCTCCATAGGATCAGCCGATACGGTCCAGGGAAACTGCCTGGTACCCGTACCAAACGGATCGCTTCCGGCATTGCACATGCTGTGCCAATAAGCCATGGCAAACCGGAAATGCTCTTTCATAGTCTTTCCGGCTATTACAAAGTTTTCGTCGTAATATTTGAATGATAAATGATTATCACTATCCGGACCTTCATACCGGATCGGTTCGATGTCGGGGAAAAATTCCATGTTTAAGAGAGTTAAGAGTTTTGAAATTTCAGTTTTATGTAGGGGCGTACCCTTGCGGTCGCCCGTTGTCGGTTGTCGGTTGTCGGTTGTCAGTTGTGATTGTTGTGGTTGTTGTGATTGTTACTGCCTACTGCAGACTGCCTACTGCTTACTGTTATTTAGTTCATGAAGCATTTTCGTTTTCCAAACGAGATAAAGCTCGTGGTAGATCTTTTTCCTCTCTGGATCAGGATTGACGTGTTCGATAACCCGAAGGCTTTTGAAGGCTTCAGATGGGGAAGCATAAATTCTGGCTCCGATTCCGGCTCCGCGCGCAGCACCGGTAGCCCCGTCGGTATCAAAAAGCTCAATGGCAGTTCCGGTAACATCGCTGAATATTTGCCTGAAAACACGGCTAAGGAAAAGGTTTGCATAACCGGCCCTTACGGTTTCGGTTCGCACACCCATTTCCTTCATGGCTTCAAATCCATAATTCAATGCGTACACAATGCCTTCCTGGGCGGCCCTTACCAGGTGCGAGCGGGTATGGCGGTTCAGGTCGAGGTTCAGGATCTGCCCGCCAAACGGACGATTCTGATGGATCCGTTCCACCCCGTTGCCAAACGGATAAACAATCAATCCATCCGATCCCGGATCAACATCATGGGCAATGCGGTTTAATGCATCATAGCCGAGGCCCGTACCATCAAGCAATTTTTTGATCCAGGAATATAAAATTCCGGTGCCATTCACACAAAGGAGAACACCAAGACGGGTATCCGGAAGGCCATGGTTTACATGGGCAAATACATTTACCCGCGATAGGGGATCATGATTTACCTTGTCAAGGATCCCATAAATAACTCCGGATGTTCCGGCAGTCGTAGCCAGTTCGCCGGGTTCTAATACGTTCAGGCTGAGGGCATTATTAGGTTGATCTCCGGCGCGATAGCTTACCGGGATGCCGGCCGGCAAACCCGTGAGGCGTGAGGCGTGGCGCGTAACGGATCCCTGGATGCCGAAACCGGATACCAGTGGGGGAAACAGATCCGGAGAAAATTCGAATTGTTTTATCAGCTCCGCGGATGGCCGGTTGTCTGCAAAATCCCATAAAATTCCTTCTGACAAGCCAGTTTTAGTAGTGACGATATCCCCGGTAAGTTTCATGGCGATATAATCACCCGGAAGCATGATTTTATCAATCTGCGCATACACTCCCGGTTCATTTTCCTTAACCCAGGCGAGCTTTGCAGCCGTAAAATTTCCGGGATTATTCAGGAGATGGTCCATGCAGAAAGCCGGACCAAGGCCTTCAAAGGCTGCCTGGCCGTAACTTGCCGCACGGCTGTCGCACCAGATGATCGAATTGCGGACAGGTTTCCCTTCTTTATCGACTGCCACAAGACCATGCATCTGGTAAGATATTCCGATAGCCTTAACGCCGGACAAATCGCCCGCTTTTGTTTTCAGAATCCGCATGGATTCAACAACATGATGCCACCAGGTATCGGGATCCTGTTCAGCCCAGCCAGGCTGAGGAGCCAGAATCCGCAATTCACAGTCGGGAGATTGGGCGGTGGCGGCCACCAGGCCGCTTTCTGCATCAACCAACGAAGCTTTGATGGATGATGAACCGATATCTAAACCTAGTAGAAGAGACATAGGAGGTTAGGGGTTAGGAGGTTAGGGGTTAGAGGTTAGAAGGTTAGAGGTTAGAAGGTTAGAGGTTAGAAGGTTTTAGATTGTCGGCGAGAACTTTGTTCCATGCACTTTTGTTTTTTGGCAGATAGGTTATTGTTTTCACCGAGTTGAGGGAATAGGCACGCAAGGTATCAAGTCCGCTAAGGCCTTGATGGCATGCAATCTGAACAAGGATGTTTCCCAATGCAGTAGCTTCGGCCGGACCGGCGATTACCGGCAAACCGGCAGCATCGGCCGTAAACTGGCAAAGCAGGGAATTGAGCGAACCACCTCCGATCATGTGGATTTTTTCGATCGGATGGGGGCTTACCTGCCTGAGCTGGTCTAAAACGATCCGGTACTTCAATGCCAGGCTTTCGAAAATGCACCGGGTGAATTCAGCAATGGTTTCAGGGGCAACCTGGCCGGTTTTAATGCAGTATTCACTGATTGCAGCAGGCATGTTTTCGGGGTTTATAAACATCGGATCGTCAGGATCAACGATAGAACGAAATGCCTTCGCCTTTTTGCACCGGCTGATCAATTCGGTATACGAGAGTTCCTCTTCCTTGTCCCAAATCTTTTTACATTCCTGCAGTAGCCATAACCCAGTGATATTCTTAAGGTAACGGATCTTTTTTCCAACGCCGCCCTCGTTGGTGAAAAGATATTTAAAGCTCTCTTCGGTCAGGATGGGCTGGTCGGTTTCGATGCCCATCAGCGACCAGGTACCCGAGCTGATGTAAGCCCAATTCTTCCCTTCGGCCGGGATCGCGGCAATGGCCGAGGCAGTATCATGAGCCCCGACTGCCACAACCGATATGGTATTGATGCCCAGTTCGCTGAGAATACCGGGTTTCAGTGTTCCAATCTGGGTTCCGGGCTCTACAATATCATCCAGAACATGGATCGGCAAGCCAAGCCTCATCAGCAAATCTGGATACCAGTTGCGTGTTTTGGGATTCAGCATCTGCGAAGTGGAGGCAATGGTGTATTCCGAAAAAACAATTCCTGTAAAAAGATAGCCCAGCAGATCCGGAATGAACAGCAACTTGTCGGCCTGAAGCAAAAGGTTAGGGAACTTCTTTTTTAAAGCCCAAAGCTGGAAGATCGTGTTGAACCGCAGAAACTGTATCCCGGTGCGGGTATACAATTCCTTAGGCCTGATCACTTTAAACACCTGTTCCATAGCTTCTTCGGTTAGTGAATCCCGATAAGCAAACGGATTGCCGATCAATTGATTATTTCCATCAAGCAAACCGAAATCTACCCCCCAGGTATCGATCCCGATGGAAACCGGGATGACGTTAAGTTTTTTGACACAAAGCCTGAGCCCGGTCATCAGCTCCTCAAACAATCGATTAATATCCCAGTAATAGTGGCCATCGCGAAGGATCATTTCGTTCGGGAAACGGTGAATCTCTTCGAGAGTTACCTTGCAACCGTCGAGAGTGCCGAGTATAGCTCTGCCGCTTCCGGCGCCGATATCAAAAGCTAAGTATTGTGAATTAGTCATTTAAGGTAAAATTGGCTTTGCCTTAAAGATACAAGTTTTTCAATACTGCTGTTCAGATTTTCTGGTTTAGCATGTCAGTGAGTGCTTCCCTGACGGTTTCCACTGCCAGGGGATATCCTGCCAGGTGAATGGATGTCACAAATTCCTCATGCTTCCGGCCAATCCGGTAATCGGGTTCCCGCACGGGATGTTTAAGGTATCGGCCAATAAATTCAGGGGTTTCAGAAATATTCAGTACAGCATGATAGAATACCATGTTTCTCTTCCGGTAAATCGATGAACCCAATATTTTTTTCTCCCCTATGGCAATATCGGAGATTCCTTTTTCAACCAGACCGGCAATGCCAAGATTTGCCAATGCTGATATGATCACGTTATTGATCCGCTTAAAATAGACCTGCGGATTGTCCAGCTTCTCCGAAAAGAGCCTGACGGAAATCGCAAGCGTCCGCGGGGTCAGAATGACCGTTTGTCCCCCTGTTTGCCTTTTGTATACCGGAACTCCATCCTGATCTGCCAGGTCGGTATGTACAGCGGTCTCTGCCTGATTGCTCTGGCCTAATACAATAACCGTCTCAGCCGGCTGCCATACCATAAAGGCATTACCGCCAGCCTCCGGATCGATCAAAGCCTGATCCGGCAAATGATAAGGAAGGGTATCGGGTTTCAAGGTTGTCAGTTGTCAGTTGTCGGTTTTCGGTTATCAGGGCTGGCTCAAAGGCCGGCCCGTACTAAACTTGAATCTGAATCCTCAGAATTCAGAACTCTAAATTCGAATCTCTTACTTCCTTAAGTTTTGGAGTTTATTTGTTATTTGTTTTTTATTGTTTGTTATTTTGGGTAAAAGGTACTGAAAAACCTGAATCTTTTAAAATGAAAAATGTGAACCATGGCCTATCGGTATCGGCTATCAGGAGCAGGTGCCAAACCACCCTGTGGTGCTTCCCGCTTCATGCGGGAGGTGTTGAGCGGACAGGGAGCAAGGGAGGACATGAGCCTCTCAGGTGAGTACACGGGAGCTGAACGTAAGTGAACCGCTGAAGAAGTGTCGAAAAGAACAACGAAGGAAATACCTGTATCCGGTATGGAATCCCCCGGTCAGTTTTGACTTTCTGGGGTTTACCTTCAAATACAAGCTCACCAGCAAGTGGAAAAGCTTTACATGGCTTATCAGGCTTAGCAAGATGCAACCAACGTTGTTTGAACATTGGAAATATGGCTGGCTTCCGTAAGTTTGTTACGAAGAGCCGTATGATGGGAGACTGTCAAGTACGGTTCTGTGAGAGGCTGGGGCTGAAATGCCCCGGCCTACTCGACAATTCTAAATTCAGATCTCAACATTCTTCCTTAAGTCCGATAACCCTTGTAATATGACAAATAAAATTAAAATAATCCCTTGTATCATAACAAAAATGATTAATTTTATCCCTTGTAATATGACGAAATGATAAAGCGTAGTGTTGTTAATGACTTGAAAGTTTGGAGGATAAAGCCGGATCGCAAACCATTGGTCTTACGCGGTGCCCGGCAGGTGGGAAAAACTACGGCAGTCAGGCTGTTCGGAGCCGGATTTGACCAGTTTGTCTATCTTAATCTTGAGAGGCCGGAGGACCGCGGGTTTTTTCGTGAAGAGCGATCTTTCAAAGATACCCTGGATGCCATTTATCTTGCCAAAAAGATTGTCCCCGGGGGCTCGATCCTGATCTTCATTGACGAGATCCAATACTCGGATATTGCGGTTCAATTGCTGCGGTATTTCTTTGAAGATGCGCCGGAGTTGTATGTGATAGCCGCAGGTTCAATGCTTGAAACACTGATTAATAAAAAGATACACTTTCCGGTTGGCAGGGTGGAGTTTCTGAAAATGTACCCGGTCACCTTTGATGAATTCCTTGAAGGCATCGGGGAAGGAGCTGCACTTGAATTATTAAATCGGGAAGTAATACCGGAATATGCTCATGATCAGTTGACCCGGCTGTTTAACCGTTATACCATGGTCGGCGGAATGCCGGAAGCGGTAGCCCTGTATTCCGAAGGGCAGAGTGTCGCTTCCCTTGCACCTGTTTATCGGAATCTGCTGTTGTCATACCTGGATGATGTTGAAAAATATGCATCAACGGATCACCAGATAAAAGTGCTCCGGCACGTGATCAGTCGTGCCTATGCATACACCGGCAGCCGGATCCGCTATGCCGGTTTCGGGGAATCGTCTTATGGTTCGCGGGATGTTTCAGAGGCATTCACGATCCTGGAGAAGACCATGTTGTTTTTGCCCGCACGGCCCACTGTTTATCCAACCATACCAGTTATTCCCGATTACAGGAAGTCAATGAAGGTCTTTGGTCTGGATGCCGGGCTGATCAATTTTCAGTTCGGGAACCAGGGTGATTACCTGGATCAGATACCCCTGACCGATATCCTGGCGGGACGGATGGCTGAACAAATCACTGCCCAGGAGTTAATTGCCACGGTTTTGCCACCGTTTTCCGAACTGAATTTTTGGATCCGGGAGAAGAGTCAGTCGCAGGCTGAAGTGGATTTTGTTTTGCCCTTTCATGACCGGCTGATCCCAATTGAAGTAAAATCGGGTAAAACCGGCAAGCTCCGGTCACTTCATTCATTTATTGATCATTGTCCGCATAACCTCGCCGTCAGAATCTATTCCGGTCCACTGTTGATCCATTCCGACAAGACACTAAGGGGAAAAGAGTTTCAACTGGTCAACCTGCCGTTTTATTTGATCTCCAGGATTGGATCGCGATTGGAAGGAGTGACGAGTGACGAAAAACGTGACGCGAGACGCATGACGCGTGACACGAAAGAGTGACTAGTGACAGGTGACAAGTGACGTTAGCGTTCGCTGGTGCCAGGTTTGGAATTTGTTTTTTGTTATTTGTGTTTTACTTGTGAATGGGCTTATCCGCCGCGTCCATCCCTGCTTCGAGGAAAACTTCGGACACCGTCGGGTGGGCGTGCATCGTGCGGGCAACATCGTAAACTGTGGCCTCAACCGACATAAAGGCGGCTGCTTCGGCGATGAGGTCGGTTGCGTTAGCTGCAATAATTTGAACTCCAAGTACTACGCCGAACTTTTTTCCAGACAGGACCCTGATCATTCCTTCAGCACTATCCTCGGCAAGGGCTTTACCGTTGGCCGACATCGGGAACTCACCAATACGGTACTCGATCCCCTTTTCCTGTATTTCCCTTTCAGTTAATCCGATCTGGGCCACCTCCGGATGGGTGTAAATATTGATCGGACACTGTTTCATATCCATACTGCCCTGAACACCCTGCACGTGGTTTACGGCAAAAATGCCCTGAGCCGAAGCTGCATGAGCCAGATATGACAATCCGTTCACATCACCGATGGCAAAAACTCCGGGAATCCTGGTCTCCAGGAATTCATCAACCGGAATGAACCCGTGATCATCGCGGCTCAGATCAATATCCGACGGGGGGGCAATGCCATTCCGCCAGGAACAGTTGATCACCACATCATACGGAATGTCAATGCCGTTTACCTGAAGATTGTCGTCGCCAGCCGATCCGATTTTACTGTTTTCAATGATTCTGATCCCCTGGCTGCGGGTTTTCTTCAGAATATATTGACGCAGATAATCATCAATACCCGGCAAGATATTCTCAACCGGACTGATTACGGTAATATCCTTGTCGATGAGCTGGAAGAACTGAGCCAGCTCGAGTGTGACCGGGCCGTGTCCAACAAGAACGATTCGCTGCGGAAGCTCCTCAATATCAAGAAGATGCTCGACCTGGATCAATTTGCCTGCTGGTAGCTCAATGTCAAGCGGGGCCGGGTAGGAGCCGGTTCCGATGAAAATATTCTTAGCTTCAAGCAGCCTGTTTTGTATACTTACCGAGTTTGGCGAGGTAATCCGGGCTTCACCCTTGATTACTTCAACACTGTTCTTTTTCAGCAGAAAATTGACACCGCCAGTCAGCTTGGTAACAATTTTGGCCGATCTCTTCTTGGCATTGGTCCAGTTGAAAACCACTTTCGACTGGTCAATTCCGTCAATACCTAAATTTTGGGCTGATTTTATGCGATTGTAAAATTTGGCACTCTCGATCAGTGCCTTGGTTGGTATGCAACCCCAGTTGAGGCACATCCCCCCAACCTCTTTTTTCTCGAGCAGGGCGGTTTTCATGCCGAGCTGTCCGGCACGTATGGCTGCTACATAGCCTGAGGGACCGGCTCCTATAATAATCAGATCATATTCCATAGAGAAAGGTTTTCAGTTGAACAAAGTTAACCGATTATTAATGATACCGGATCGCTGAGATATTCCATTTTGGCTGCTTCGGCAATTGCCTCAGCCCCCTCAATACCCGGAATGTCATATTCAACCAGCGGGCTGCCTACATGAATGGTTTCTCCAACACGACCATAAAGGACAGCAATGATTCCTGTTTTCGGCGAAGGAATATCAGTAACCACCTTGTCGGTTTCCATCTTGACGAGCGGCTGGCCCATCTGAATCTCCTGACCCTTTTCAACGTACCATTCTGCAATGATCCCTTCATCGAGGCCTTCGCCAATATCGGGAAACTTGAATATATACCTCATGAGATCAGAATTTTACGGTTTTTTGAATCTCATAGAGGATCTTTTCCGGGGTGATCATTTAATGGTGCTCACCCTTAGGTAAAGGAACGATGGTATCGAATGCGGTCACGCGTTTTGGCGGTGCCTGCAGATATAAAAATGCTTCTTCATTGGCTGTTCTTTATGAATTTGATTCCTTCCACTGCAGAAATTTCTCATGCTCAACCTGTTGTTTTCTCAGGTCGTCGGGCATATTGGCATACATGTATTTAAAAACATCTTCTAGCGGATAAGCTGGTTGGTTTTCGGCCTCTACAAAAATCCGGTCAACCTCCAGTCTGTATTGCCCTGATAATCTCTCTTCCTCTTCTTCTCCCATATTTCTTCTTCTTCTTTTGATCTGTACTTTGTAGGATCATCCGAAGTGGTGTGGGCACCCTTGCGGTAAGTGACGGCCTCATGGAAATCTCCCTCAGATGTGCCGCCGTCGCCCACAAACGCAAATACCACTTCATCGAGCTTTTTATACTTGATGGCATAACCGATGCCGGCAGCATGCTGCAGCTGTGAAGCAGGGGCACGGAAATCGGCATAAGATGTTTTGCATCGGGCCAGCTATTTCTCACTTCATAACCCATGAAATAAAGGAAGATATCTTTAAGTGTGGCTCCTTTGGCCAGCCAGGCGCCCATTTCCCGGAAAGCAGGTACCAGCCAGTCGTCGCATCAAATTCCTTGAGCATGTCGATATTGGTTGTTGTAGGTTTCGAACAAATTCATTCCCGTTTTGTTCAGGGATCACGATGCGGCTATCCTGACAATGTTAATAATCACTTCTGCAGCCTTTTTCATCGATTGAAGCGGAATAAACTCAAATCGCCCGTGATAATTATGGCCGCCGGTGAACAGATTCGGGGTTGGTAGCCCCATGTAGGAGAGTTTTGATCCGTCCGTGCCGCCGCGGATGGGAATGATCAGGGGCTCCACGCCAGCCTCCCTTATGGCTTGCGCTGCCAGGTCTATAATATGGTATACCGGCATAATCTTCTCTTTCATGTTGAAATACTGATCGCGGACAGATGCCCTGACCATACCGGCCGGGTATTTCTTATTCAATTGTGCAGCTATTTCGGCCAGCAAATTCTTTCGTCCGATAAACCGCTCAAAATCATGATCCCGTATAATATAATCCATACGGGCCTTCTCCACGGTACCTTCGATGCGCGTGAGGTGAAAAAACCCTTCGTAGCAATCGGTTTTCTCAGGCCTGTCGTGCACGGGCAACATGGAATGCAGATCAACCGCCACCTGCAATGCATTAATCATTTTACCTTTTGCGGTACCGGGATGGACATTTCTTCCCTGGATATTCAGAACAGCCGCTGCAGCATTGAAATTCTCGTATTCCAGTTCGCCAATCGGGCCTCCGTCAACAGTATAGGCAAAACCCGCATTGAATTTCTTTACATCGAACAGGTCAGCTCCCCGGCCAATCTCTTCATCCGGGGTAAATCCAATCCGGATTTTACCATGCGGGATTTCCGGGTGGAGATTCAGATACTGCATGGCCTCGATGATCTCAGTGATCCCGGCTTTGTCATCCGCCCCGAGCAGGGTGGATCCATCAGTTACAATCAGATCCTGACCGGTATAGTTCAGCAGTTCGGGAAATTCAGCCGGACTTAACCTGACTGAAGCCTTTGGATCAAGCATAATATCATTCCCGGTATACCCTTTGATTATTTGAGGGTGAACATCCTTGCCGGAATAATCCGGACTGGTATCGAGGTGTGCAATGAAACCGATGGTGGGGGTTTCCTTCGTTACATTGGATGCGAGGGTAGCCATAATGTATCCGTTCCGGTCGAGCGACACCTCGGTGCATCCAATCTCCAGAAGATCCGCTAAAAGTACACGGGCCAGCTCCATTTGACCGGAGCTGCTCGGACAGGAAGTTGATTTGATATCCGATTGCGTATGGATCCGGGCATACCGGATAAAGCGTTCGGCAATAGAGTTAATATTTAGCATAGTTTTTTTTGATAAGCTAAG